>NZ_JBEZKE010000018.1:0-179197 GCF_040651555.1 Streptomyces sp. NPDC048424
TGGACCTTCCGACGGGGACAAGGGCGGTCGCGGCATGCCGGAGCATGCGTGAGCCACTCACACGGTGGAGAGGGGATCCGTCGGCGGCGGGTGAAGCACCCGTGCCGCCCGGCGACTCATCCAGTTCTACCGATGACGTGGTGGGCTGGCAACGACGCCTCTTACTAGCGGGCCTCGCAGCCGGGGCCGCCCGGCCCCCTGCCCCCGTGATCAACGTCAGTGCAGGTGGGGGTGAGTGTGAGGGGGGTGGCGCGGGCGCTTCGCGGCCCACTATCGGCGTTCGTATGTGACCTGGGTCCTGTGGGGCGCCTCACCGCCCAGGGCCCCGAATGTCACCCTCCGCCACTGTTCGTACCCCTTTCGAGGGCGGGCTCGCGGTCCGAGACGGCCCCCGAATCGAAGGAGACGGGTGCGTCGAAGGCAGCTTCCCGAGTCGCCCCTCGCCCCCTCGACGCGTCCCCTTCGGCGGTCTTCAGCTGAGCTGCTCGGCCAGTCCGACGGTGATGCCCTCGGGGCCGCGGATGTAACAGAGGCGATAGCTGTCCTCATAGCGCACCACCTCGCCGACGAGTGCTGCGCCGTGGGTGCGCCCCAGGCGGGCGACGACGTCCTCGATGTCGTCCACGGCGAACATGATGCGCCGCATGCCCAACGTGTTCGCCGGTGCGTCCCTCGGTTCGGAGCTGATCGCCTTCGGCGTGTGGAACTTCGCGAGTTCGATCCGGCCGTGGCCGTCCGGGGTCCGCAGCATGGCGACGTCCTGCCGGACGCCCTCGAGCCCGATGACACGCTCCGCCCACCGTCCCTCGATGGGAGCCTTGCCCTCCAGCTCCATCCCGAGTTCGACGAAGAACGAAACGGCAACGTCGAGGTCGTCGACGACGATGAGGACGTTGTCCATGCGCTGGATGGTCATACCGGCTCTCCTAGGTGTCCGTACGGCCTCAGTGACCGCATGCACCCCTGGGACGGAGCCGCCAGGCCGTTCTCGACGTGTCCAACCCGTCAGCCGCTGCACTGGGTCAGTTCGCCACCCTGCCGGACGCTGTACTGGCCGGGCGGGACGTTCATGACCTGGAAGCCGCCGTTCTCGGCGATGTCGACCGTCCCGCCGAAGCCTGCCGACCCGTACACGTAGGCCGGGCCCGGGGTGAAGCCGCCGCCGGAGAGGTGCACCTTCCCGTTGTCGAGGACACCGGAGGTGGAACAGGTCGCGGCCGGGACGGCGGCGGACGGGGACTGGGCGACCGCGAGGGCGGTCGGGGCAGCGACGAGGGTGATCGCCGCGAGCGGGCTGAGGACGAGGAGGCGTGTGCGACGGTTCATGAGTCTTCCTTACGGAACGAATCGGGAGCCGCGGCCGCACGCCCAGTGCCCCGGGCATGCGCCACCTCGGGCCCGGTGAGCAGTCGCCGGTACCGTCCGGTACCGCCGTCCTCGGCTGCGTACCACGTACCCACGTACCGCGAGTGGGACGACGTCCCTCGCCGGGAATCCGGGCCGCGCCAAGCGGCCAGGGCCGCCTTTCCATCGTCACCCCGCGCCTACCTCGGTGCTACCGGGGCCGCGGCGCCCGCCGTCCGGCAGGCGATCCTCGTCACAGTCGCTTCGGCCCAGGTTGTCGATGATCTTGGAGTGCGCCCACGAGACGATCCGCGAGGGCCGTGGACCAGATCAAGCCACCGCCGCTGCCTGCCCACGGCCGAGGGGCACGCCGGAGGGTCGGCTATCGTCCCTGCGTGAAGTTCATATCCCCCCACTCCCAGCGGACGGCCACCCCACCGGCCGTCGCACCCGGTGCGCGGCTCGGCTGGCTGGATGCGCTCCGTGGCATCGCCGCTCTGATCGTGGCACTGCACCACTTCGACGTGCTCAGGATGCTGCCCTTCGGGGGCGTGGTCTGGCGCAACTTCGACATGGGCCTGTTCGGCGTCATGCTCTTCTTCATCGTCAGCGGCTACATCATCCCGGCCTCGTTGGAGCGACGGGGCGACGTCCGCGCCTTCTGGATCGGCCGGATCTTCCGGATCTACCCGGCCCTGATCGCCGCCTTCGTCCTCTCGATCATGATGCTGCCGGCCGGGGACGGCTCGGTCGCGCTGCTGCGCACCGGCGACGACCTGGCCTCGCTCGTCGCGAACGGCCTGATGCTCCAAGACCTGCTCGGCGTCATCAACGGCATGAACGTCACCTGGACGCTGTGCTACGAGATGGTCTTCTACTTCTTCGTCACCGCGCTGTTCACCCGTGGCCTGCACCGGCACAGTGCGCCGATCGCGGTGGGCCTGGCCGGTGTCGCGCTGGCGGTCGGCACGGCCGTCGGCACGCAGCTCGTGAGCGCGGAGATCGGCTCGGCCCGGCAGCTCGTGCTGATCGTGACGCCGATCGTGCTCGTGGGCCTCGTCGGCGTGCTCAGCGGCAAGCGCGTGCTGACCGGGGCGGGCGCCCTGGTGCTCGCGGGGGTCGGCCTGGTCCTGGTGACGCTGAATGGCCGGGCCCCCGCCTTCGAGACCTGGATGATCTTCGCGACCATGTTCGCCGGTACCGTCGTGTACCGGGCGCAGCACGGACAGCTCGCCCGGGTCCCGGCGCTGCTCTCCTGCGGTTTCGTCGTCGTCGCGGGCGTCGTGGTCGGGTGGCTGTACAACCACGGCGAGGCGCTGGAGCGGACCTGGTCCGCGGGCTGGAAGGCCTGGTCGATCGCCTACTTCGCCGCATGGGTGCTCTTCGGCATCGGTTTCCTCCTCCGGGAGCGCCGCTTCCCCAAGGTGCTGACCTGGCTCGGTGCGATCAGCTTCTCGGTGTACCTGCTGCACATCCCGCTGCTGCGCACCGTCGAACCGCTGGTGGGCATTCCGCCGCAGCCGTCCTCGACGCTCGGCCGGATCGTCTGGACGGCGATCTTCCTCGGCGTCGTCATGGCCGTCAGCTACCTGATGTACCGCCTGGTCGAGATGCCGATGCAGCGACTCGGCCGACGCGTGCAGAAGGCGGCGGACCGCCGCTGGCCGCGAGCCGTACCCACGGTGGCCCCCACCCCTGCGGCTGCTGCCGGAGCCGGGGCCGAGGCCCTGTCCGGTACGTCCCGGGCCTGAGGGCGCGCATCCTGACGGCGCCGCGGTCCGTGGCGCCTCGAAGGCCGGGGCGGGTGTGACCGCCGTCCGCGTGGGTCGTTGCCGGGATGGACGAGGTGCGGCTGTATAGGGTCGTGGCAGCCGTCCTTCCCGGCGAGTCAGGAGTGCTGCCGTGGGACCCGTAGAGCCTGCTTCTGCGCCCGGCGGCCTCGGTTGGAACCGTGAGACGGCGACGCTGGTGCTCCTGTCGTTCGCCATGCTGATCGTCTCGCTCGACCAGTACATCGTGGTCGTGGCGCTCCCCGACATCGCAGCCGACCTGGGCTATTCCGCGCAGACGCTCCAGTCGGTCATCAGCGTCTACGCGGTGGCCTCGGCCGGTTTCCTCCTGTTCGGCGGGCGTGCCGCGGACCTCCTCGGACGACGCCGCATCCTGGCCACCGGCCTCGCGCTCTACGCCGCGGCGGCCTTGGCGGGAGGACTCGCGACCACCCCCGCGGTACTCCTCGCCGCCCGCGCGGTCCAAGGGCTCGGCGGAGCCCTGGTCTTCCCCACCACCCTGGCGATCATCAACACCACGTTCGACGAAGGACGAGCCCGCAACCGCGCCTTGGGGATCTGGGGAGGGTCGGGCGCGGCCGGACTCGTGGTCGGGGTGCTGCTCGGTGGTCTCCTGACGCAGGTGTTCGGCTGGGAAGCGGTCTTCTTCGTCAACGTCGCCCTGGCCGGCCCGGCGCTGCTGCTCGCGTTCGTGGTGATCCCCCGGGACGGTGAACGCGAGAAGGGCCGCAGGTTCGACCTGCCCGGTGCGCTCAGCATTTCTCTCGGTGTCACACTCATCGTGTTCGCCCTCGTGCAGGGCCCCGGATGGGGCTGGCTCTCGCCGGGCATCCTCGTGAGCGCGGCCGCGGGCCTCCTGCTGATCGCCGTCTTCGTCGTCGTCGAACGGCGCAGCTCCGACCCGCTCATGCCGCCCCGGGTGCTCGCCAACCCGAACCTGATCACCGGTGTCGTCATCGCCTTCATGTTCATGGCGACCTTCGGCTCCGTGCTCTACTTCCTGTCGCTCTACTTCCAGGAGGTCCTGGGCTACGACGCCTTGCAGACCGGCGCCGGGTTCCTCGTCCCCACGGCAGTGGTGGTGGCCGGTTCGGCAACCGCGGGCCGGCTCGTCACGCGGTTCGGTCTCAGGCGCACGCTGGCCGCGGCCCTCACCGTCGGCGCGCTGGGTGCGGTCCTACTCGGCCTCGCGATCTCGCCGAACGGTACGTACGTCGGTCTCCTCCCCGGCCTCGTGGCCCTCAGCATCGGCGACGGGGTGGTCTTCACCGCCATGTTCATCGCCGCCGCCACCGGAATCCCCGACCGACAGCAGGGCATCGCCTCGGGCATCGCCTCCACGGGCTCGGGCGTGGGCGCGGCCGTCGGCCTCGCCGTCCTCGTCCTGGTGGCGACCGCCGGTCTCGACGGGCTCTCCGGTGAGCAGCTGCGCATCGGCGTCGCCGACGGGATCCGCACCACGCTGTTCGTCGTGGCGGGCGGAATCGCGTCGACCCTGCTCTTCGCCTTGCGCCGCTGCCCGACACCGTCCGAACCGGTACCGACGCCGGTGCCGTACCAGACCCGTCGCTGCTGACGGCGCCGCCACGGACCGCGCCGGACCTCGGCGCTGCCGGGAGGGGGAGGGCGGCTCGCGGCGGCGGGACACCAGGCCTGGCGCGGCGTACGCTCGTTCGCAGGGGACGCATGATCGACAGGAGACGCGTGGTCGACGAGACGAGAGGTCGACAGCGTCGAGGCGAGCCGGACCGCGCGCCGGATCCGGACGTGACCGCGGGAGGATCCATGACCGCGCTCGGTGACCTGATCGAAATCGACGCGCGGACCGTGCTGGTCCTCGGGCAGGAACTGTCCGTCGAGCGCGATCAGCCGGACGTCGCCAACGCCCTCGTACACCGGGTCGGCGACACCCTGGTGCTGGTCGACACAGGCGTGACGGCGACCTTCCGTGCGGCGCTGCAGGAGGCCACGAACCGGGTCGGGAGCTGGTCCCGGGCCCTGGTGCTGACCACGCACGGCCACCTGGACCACGTCGGCAACAACGACCTGGCCGACGAGTGGGGTGTGCCGGTGGAGCACTACGTACCCGCCCTCGACCTCGACCAGATGCGGGATCCGGCGGCGTACTGGGTGCGGTCCTTCGACCGCATCGTCGGGCTGGCGCCACTGCCCGCGCCGTCCGCGCTGGCCGGCAAGCTGCTGTCGCTGTTCCAGCCGATGCGGCCCTTCGGCGCGACGACCCGCACCTACGAGGAGCGGCCGCTGGAGCGGATTCGTATCGGCTCGATCCGCTTCACCGGCTGGACCTTCGCCGACGGGGCGGTCCGCGTGCTGCGCAGTCAGGGGCACTGCGCCGGACATGTGATCGTGCACCTGCGGGACTCCCGGGTCCTTCACCTGTCCGACGAGGGCAACGGACCCTGCGGTGCGATGGCCGACGCCGACCAGCTCAAGCTCCAGACCGTCCTCGGCGCCGTCGCGCTCCTCTTCGAGGAGGGGGAAGCCGAGGTCCTCACCGACGGGCACACCTTCGCCCTGCGCCGTGGCGCCGAGGTCGTGTCCTACCTGGACGGGCTGCTGGAGCAGGCCACCGCCCTGCAGGCGGCGTCACTCGGGCTGACCGGGGAGAGCGGGCAGGTCCGGCCGAGCGCGTTCACGAGCGGCTTCGCGGAACGTTCCGCCGAACTGGGGGGCGGCGGCGCCAATCCGAACGCGATGTTCACCGCCATGTCGGCGGTCAACCAGCTGCACGAGCTGGGACTACGGCCGGAGTCCGACGGCGTCGACGCGCTCTGGTCCCGGCCCGCGCTCCAGAACCCGAAGCCGGACGCCCCCTGACACGCTCACACCACGTACCGTCAACCGGGGGCGTTTACGAGGGAGTCGACGGGCAACACGCGCAATGACGAAAGCCCGCACCGTGGGGGTGAGGCGCTTTCGCACCGGGCCGCTGCCGCGCGGCACCTCCCCCGATGCCACGCGGCAGCGGCCGGTCGCACGACGGGCTGCCGCCAGGATCCGCACGGCACCCGGATGCCCCGGCCCCCGGCCCCTCCCCCGGCCGGAACGGGGCAGCCGGCGAACCCCCGGCGACGGCGCTTGAGCTGCCGCCCCCGGGCTGCGGGCCCAGACGGCAGCGTGCGGCGGCCCCACCACACTCGTCGCCCGCCCGATAAGTGGCCCGGATCAGGACGCGTACATGGCCGGCGGTACGGCACCGAACGTCACCGACCCGCCGCGCACCGTAGCGCCGCTCGCCGCTGTCATCGAGCGGTCGCTGCCCCGGCGCCCGTACCGGCCCGGGCCGCCGGCCAGTGGCCGTGCGGCTGCGTCGGGGTTTCGCCGGCCGGGGCCCGGGCAGCCGCTACGAAGGGGCCCGAGAGTCTCAGCGAGGAGCAGGAGGACGGCCATGGACGACCAGGGCGGTGCAGGAGGAGTCCCGCTGCACCACGGGCACGCACAGGACCGACACGCGCCGCGCGCCGACCACCGCGATGATGGGAAGACGGCCGCCGCCGACACGGACGAGGCCAGCCGCCTCGACCGCCCGCAGCAGCCCGAGAAGCCGCGCGGGAAGGGCACACGCTGGGTGAGCCCTCGCGACGACTGAGTCCGCGGGACCACGACCGACGCGAGCGGGCCCGCGTACCGCGAGCAGACCGGCCCGGGTGCATCGAGGAGGTGCGACATGAGCCAGCCCGAGCAGCAGCGTCACCGCGCGCCCACCCCGCCGTCGGAGGCCGTCGGCGAAAGCGGGGACCGCGAGGCCCACCAGGCAGCGGAGGAGGCCGTCACCGGCCGTACGGGAGACACCGGCCGCCGGGACGCCGCAGGCCATTCCGCCAAGCGGCAACGCCCGGGGATCGGCCGCGAGGAACAGGTCCGGCAGCATCCGCAGGGAGACGATCGCACCGAGGAGAGCGGGGACCGCTGACCTGGGGCGCACCTCCACACTGCACCCGGAAAGATCGGAGATCGCCGTGAGCGGCTTGAGCGGCTCGGACATCACCGTGGACGACAGCTGCCTGATCGCCTTGCAGGAGCTGAAGAGCAAACGGGAGATCAACACGGTCGTCTACAGGCTGGACGAGCCTTTGCGGACGGTGGTCGTCGAGAGCCAGGCCAATCTCACGCACGAGGAGATGCTGGGGGCGCTGCCGGCCGACGAGCCCAGGTTCGTCGTGTACGACCTGCACTTCGCCGCATCGGACGGGGCCCGCAGGAGCGACCTCGTGATGATCTTCTGGATTCCCGACGGGGCGCTGCCCGCGCACAAGCTCGCCTACTCCGGCGCCGATCGCGTCCTCCAGGACCTCTTCGACGGCATCCAGGTCACCGTCCGGGCCACGGACCTCTCCCAGCTGGCCTACAACGAACTCGCATCCCAGGCGGTCTGACCGTGGCCGTGAACATGAACGTCACCAGGTAGGTGCAGAACATGTCCGCTCTCCTGACCGACAGCACTCTGTCCCTGATGGCCCACGGCTACGCGTGGGGTCCTGACCTTCGTCGGGCCCATCACGGTGCACCGGTGGTCCGCACCCACCTGTTCGGTCGTCCCGCGGCGCTCGTGCACGGCCCCGGGGCCGTCGCCCTGTTCTACGACACCGACCACGTCCAGCGGCACGGTGCCCTCCCCGCGCAGGTGATCGACCCCGTCTTCGGCGAGGGAGCGGTGCACAGCCTGGACGGGCCGCCACACCGGGTGCGCAAGGAACTGTTCGTCTCCCTCCTCATGTCGCCGAGCGCCGTCCGCGCCCTGACCGAGGGCATCGAGCGCGGCTGGCGCGAAGCCGTGACGGGTTGGGAAGGCCGCCGGGTGGTCCTCTTCGACGAGGTGGCCGCACTGCTCACCCGGGCGGTCTGCGACTGGGTGGGCCTGCCGGTCCCGGACGACGCGGCCCGGGAGATCGCCCAGGACTGCGTCACCATGATCGACGGCTCCGCCGGGGCCGGACCCCGGCGGCTGCGGGCCCGGCACGCCCGGCGCCGCCAGGAGCAGGCCCTCGCCGCCGCCGTCATCGACCTGCGCGGAACCGGACCGCACCCGGACGGCATCTTCTCCGCGTCCCGGCACGCGGCGGTGGCCGGGAGCCCGCTGGAGGCGGTCGCGTGGCACCGCGATCAGGACGGCGCCCTGCTCGATCCGCACACGGCGGCCGTCGAGCTGCTGAACATCATCCGTCCCACCGTCGCCATCGCGTGGTTCGCCGTCTTCGCCGCCCACGCCCTCCACCGCCATCCCGGCAGGCGTGACCAGCTGCGGGCCGGTGGGCCCGCGTACGCCCGGGCGTTCGCCCACGAGGTCCGGCGCTTCTACCCCTTCATCCCCTTCATCGGAGGCGTCGCCGTCGACGACCTCACCCTCGAGGGCCACGGGATCCCCGCAGGGACCCACCTCCTCCTCGACGTGTACGGGCACCACCACGACCCGGATCTGTGGGAACGGCCGTACCACTTCGCCCCCGGGCGCTTCCTCGGCCACGAGCCCGACCGCGACATGTTGATCCCCCAGGGCGCAGGCGACGCGCGTACCGGCCACCGCTGCCCCGGCGAGGACATCACCGTTTCCCTGCTCGCCGCGCTCGCCCCGGCCGTGGCCGATCTGGACTTCGCCGTACCTCCCCAGCAGGATCTGTCCATCCCCCTGGGCCGCATTCCTACCCGGCCCCGGAGCGGATTCGTCATGGAGGTCGCACATCAGCCGAGGAGTCAGCGCGCCCGGCGGTTCCAGCGCCAGTCGTGAGCCACCGGCGCCCAGCAGTGGGAGGACCCATGACCCGACGAGTCCGTCGCGTCCACGAGGTGATGACCAAGAATCCGGTGGCCGTCGAGAAGACGACGTCGCTGGCGGAAGTGGCGCGGGTGATGCGGGACGCCGACATCGGGGATGTTCTCGTCGTCGACGAGGGCCGGCTCCGCGGCATCCTGACCGACCGGGATCTGGTCGTGCGCGCCATGGCCGAGAACAGGGATCCCGCGGAGACGACCGTGCAGGCCGTGTGCAGCAGTACGCCGGTGACCGTACGGCCTGACGACGGTGTCGACCACGCCGTCGATCTCATGCGCCGGAACGCGCTGCGGCGCCTGCCCGTGGAGACCGAGGACGGCGACCTCGTCGGAGTCGTCACCCTGGGCGACCTCGCGGTCGAACAGGACCCCGGATCGGCCCTGGCGGCGATCTCGGCCGCGGAGCCCGGCACCTGATGCCCGCCACGGCTGCGCCGTTGGCAGGCCGTCCGTTCGGGTGCAGTCGGGGCCACGGTGGGATGGCCGCGCGGCTCCGGGTAGGCGTCGGGTATGAACTCACACGTACCCGGTACCTCGAAGACGGCCGGGCAGGCCTCGGCACTCGGTGCGGCATCGGCATGTTGGCTGACGGCCCTGGACCGGATCGAGCGGACGACGCTGGCCGATCCGGCGATCAGGGTGATGCAGCGGGGAATCCGCGCGCTCCCGTTGGGCGGCATGCGTGATCTGCTGCGCGGCAGGCCGCTGGGCCACCCCCTGCATCCCGTACTGGTGCAGGTACCGATCGGCTGCTGGCTGTCGGCCGCCGTGCTGGAGGTCGTACCGGGGGCGCAGCGTGCGGCAACCACGCTCACGGGCGTCGGGCTGGTCGGGGTCGCCCCGGCGGCGATGGCCGGCTGGGCGGACTGGGCCGACCTGCCGCCGGAGCAGGCCCGGGTCGGGCTGGCCCACGCGGCCTCCAACGCAGCCGCGGTGGCCTGCTACGCCATGTCCCTGACGGCTCGGCTCCGCGGCCGTTCGGCGAAGGGCCGGCTGTGGTCGCTGGGCGGGCTGGCCGCCGTGGCCGTCACCGGCGCGCTGGGCGGGCACGTGGCCTACCGGCAGGCCGTCGGAGCGCATCCCGCGACCTGACAGGGAGGGGCCCGGACTCGACGAGTCCGGGCCCCTCCCTGCCGGCGGGTCAGGCGAACGGGCCGCCGAACGGGCCGGCGGGACCGTAGTAGAGGCCCAGCTGCTCGCGGTAGTCGGCGTCGCCGAGGTGCTTGTCCCGGTGGAACTCCGGGGAGTCCTTGATCTGCTCCTTGGTGCGCTCCACGTGGATGGTCCGCTGCTCCGGGTCGACCGAGATCACGGTGCTCGCCGGCAGGAGGACCTCCTTGCCGAAGATCCACACCCCGGTGTCCACGACCAGGTAGGCGTCACCGACCTCGTCGGAGTGCTTGTCGACCTTGCCGATGCTGCCGTCGACCGCCTCGACCTTGTAGCCGGTGAGATCGGTACCGGCCAGGTGGCCCGACGTCGACTTGTAACTCCACACATGCTCGGTCACGTGAGAACAACTCCTCCGGTAGTGAAAGGGATCAACCAACCTCTTGAAGGGCGTATGCCCCGGATCTTCCGTTGTGCACGTACGTCTTCCGCTTCAACCGCGGCCCGGCAGGATCTCCTTGGCCTTGGCCACGGCGAAGCCCCAGCCCTGGGCCACGGTCGGTTTACCGGGCACGGCCACTTCCTCCGGGTTGGTGAGCACGTCCAGCAGGACCGGCCCCGGCGTCTCGAAGGCCCGTCGTACGCCCTCGTGGAGGTCGGCCGGGTCGGTGAGCCGGATCCCCGTCAGGCCGAGGGCCGTGGCGACCGCGGCGAAGTCCGGGTTGTCGAGTTCGGTTCCGAATTCGGGCAGACCCGCCTGCTCCTGTTCCAGCTTGACCATGCCCAGGCGGCGGTTGTCGAAGACGACGAGCTTCACCGGCAGCCGGTACGTCCTGATGGTCATGAGGTCGCCGAGCAGCATGCTCAGCCCGCCGTCCCCGCACAGCGCGACGATCTGCCGCTCGGGCGCCCACAATTGGGCGCCGAGGGCCTGGGGCATGGCGTTGGCCATCGAGCCGAGGTTGTACGAGCCGATCAGGCGGCGGTCGCCGCGCATGGTGACGAAGCGGGAGAGCCAGACGGTGGCCATGCCGGTGTCGGAGGTGAAGACGGCGTCCTCGGCGGCGTACTCGTCCACGGCCGCGGCCAGCGCCTCGGGGCGGATGGCGTGCTCACGGTTGTCCAGGGCGGCCCGCAGCTTCCCGGTCCAGCGGTGCTCGTGGGCGGGGTCGGCCAGCCGCTGCTGTCCCTCCTGCCAGTGCAGGAACCGCTCCCTTGCGTCGTCGAGGTGGGCCCGGTCCGGGGCCGCGTTCAGCAGCGGGAGCAGAGCCCGCAGGGTGGCGCCGACGTCTCCGGCCAGGCCCACGTCCACGGGGGTGCGGCGTCCCAGGTGGTCCTCGCGGGCGTCGACCTGGACGACCTTGGCGTCCTTCGGGTACCACTCCCGGTAGGGGAAGTCGGTCCCCAGCATGAGGAGTACGTCCCCGCTGTCGAGCGCGTGGGCGGCCGCGGGGTTGCCGATGAGGCCGGTCTGGCCCACCTGGAAGGCGTTGTCGTCCTCGAACCCCTCCTTCGCCTTCAGCGTGAGCACCATGGGCGCCGCCAGCAGCTCGGCGGTACGCAGGACTTCGGTTCGGGCCTCCCGGGCGCCCTGGCCGACGAGCAGGGTCACCCGGGAGGCGGCGTTCAGCAGCTCGGCGGCGCGGGCGAGGGCCGGGTCGTCGGGGCGGGTGACCGCGCGGTCGAGGGCGAAGCGCGTGGGCCGGTCGTCGCCCAGTTCCTGGTCGCCCAGATCGCCGGGGACGGTCAGGACGGCCACGCCGCCCCGGGTCACGGCGGCGCGTACGGCCGATTCGAGCAGGCGCGGCATCTGGTCCGGGGAGGTGACGGTGGCCCGGTGGACGGCGACGTCGCGGAAGAGCAGGTCGTTGTCGACCTCCTGGAAGTAGTCGCTGCCGATCTCGGCGAGGGGGACCTGGCCGCAGATCGCCAGGACGGGGGTGTGGCTCTTGGCGGCGTCGTAGAGGCCGTTGAGCAGGTGCACGGAGCCGGGTCCCACCGTTCCCATGCACACGCCGAGGGTCCCGGAGAGCTGGGACTGCGCCGAGGCGGCGAAGGCCGCGGCCTCCTCGTGCCGGCAACCGACCCAGTTCAGGCCTGCGGAGGTGCGGATGGCGTCGGTCAGCGGGTTCAAGGCGTCTCCGACGACGCCGAAGACGTGCTGGACGCCGAGTTCCTCGAGTGCGTCGACGATGACGTGGGCGACGGTGCGTGCCACGGGAGTGCCCTTCGTTTGCCGGTTCAGTGGCCGGAGCGATGGCCGGTTCAACGGGTGAAGCGGCCGGGGTCGGCCGCCTTCCAGTCGGCTGCCCAGCTTTCGGGCGGCGATGCGAGCAGTTCTCCGGGGGCGAGCCAGGTCTGGAGTTCGGCGTACGAGCGGACGGTGTGCGGGTCCACTCGCTGGAGCAGCATGTGGGGGCGCAGCCCGCGCGGGTCGTCGACGCCCATGGCCGCCATGATCTGCAGCGCGCTCTTGACGGTCGCCTCCTGGTAGCGCCGTACGCGCTGTGCCTTGTCGCCGACGTCCAGGGCCCGGGCGCGCCGCTGGTCCTGGGTGGCGACCCCGACGGGGCAGGTGTTGGTGTGGCAGCGCTGGGCCTGGATGCAGCCGAGCGCGAACATCATGGCGCGGGCCGAGTTGGTGTAGTCGGCGCCTTGGAGCAGGCGTTTGACGAGGTCGCTGCCGGTGGCGACCTTGCCGGAGGCTCCGATCCGGATGCGGTCGCGCAGCCCGGAGCCGACGAGGGCGTTGTGGACGGTCATCAGGCCGTCGCCGAGCGGCAGGCCGACGTGGTCGGCGAACTCCAGGGGCGCCGCGCCGGTTCCGCCCTCCGCCCCGTCGACGACGATGAAGTCGGGGGTGACGTCCGCTTCGCGCATGGCCTTGCACACGGCGAGGAATTCGCGGCGCGAGCCGACGCACAGCTTGAACCCGACGGGCTTGCCGCCGGCGAGGTCGCGCATGCGGGCCAGGAAGTGCACGAGCTCGCGCGGGGTGGAGTACACGCGGTGGAACGGCGGCGAGATGACGGTCTCCCCCTGCGGCACGCCGCGGACCCGCGCGATCTCGGCGTTCACCTTGGCACCGGGCAGGACGCCGCCGATGCCCGGCTTGGCGCCCTGACTGATCTTCAGCGACACGCACTTGACCCGCGGGTGTGCGGCCTTCTCGGCGAACTGCCGCTCGTCGAAGCCCCCGTCGTCGGTACGGCACCCGAAGTATCCGGTGCCGATCTCCCAGACGAGGTCCCCGCCGGGGCCCAGGTGGTACTCGGACAGGCCGCCCTCGCCGGTGTCGTGGGCGAAACCGCCCAGCCGCGCCCCGGTGTTGAGGGCGAGGACGGCGTTGGCGGAGAGGGAGCCGAAGCTCATCGCCGAGACGTTGAGCAGGGCCATGTCGTACGGCTCGGTGCAGTCCGGGCCGCCGACGGGGATCCGGGGCGGGTCGGCCCGTACCGGGTGCGGGGCCATGGACGGGGTGAGGTATTCGCTGCCGGGCCGGTGGAGGTCGCGCTCGGTGCCGAACGGCTCCTCGGCGTCGGTGCCCTTGGCCCGTTCGTAGACGATGCTGCGGGTGTCGCGGTCGAAGGGGCTGCCGTCGGTGTTCCGCTCGATGAAGTACTGCTGGATCTCCGGCCGCAGCGCCTCCAGGGCGAACCGCAGGTGCCCGAGCAGGGGGTAGTTCCGCAGGACGGAATGCCGGCGCTGCAGGAGATCGTACGAGGCCACCAGGGCGAGCAGCAGCAACGGGCCGGCCACGGCCCACCACCAGGGCGAGACGAGGACGGCGGCCACCGCGGCGAGGGCGGCCGCGGCGGCGGGCAGGATCAGGGTGAGTGTCTTCAGCACGCCCCGCGTGTGTCCCGACCGCCGCGCGCCAAGCATTCCCGGGGCTACTGGTCTCGCCCGGGCGCAGAGGCGTGGTTCGCCCCGCCGGCCTACTTGCGGGCCCGCGCGGCTCCGTTGGCTGCGGTGGCGTCGGGCGCGGGCGTGCGTCCCGGCGCGGACGACGGTCCGGGTACAGGCGTCTGTCCCGGCGCGGGCGTGTGCCCCGGCGCGGGCGTGTGTCCCGGCGCGGGCGTCTGCCCCGGCGCCGCGTCCAGCACGATGCGCGGCAGGGCGTCCGGGTGCTTCTCCACGAGCCAGGCGACCAGTTGCTCCCGTACGGCGCAGCGCAGCGTCCAGAGGTCGTCGGGATCCTTGGCCGTGACGATGACCCGCACCACGATGGTGGAGGGCGTCGTCTCGGTGACGGCGAGGTCCCAGCCGCGGCCGTCCCACTCCTTGCAGGTGTGCAGGATCTCCTCGGCCTTGTCGCGCATGAGGTCCACCGGTGCGCGGTGGTCGCAGTGGAGGAAGACGGTGCCGGTCATCTGGATGCCGCCGCGCGACCAGTTCTCGAAGGGGCGGGTGGTGAAGTACGAGACGGGCATGGTGATGCGGCGTTCGTCCCAGGTGCGTACGGCGAGGAAGGTGAGGGTGATGTCCTCGACGACCCCCCACTCACCCGCGACGACGACCGTGTCGCCGATGCGCACCATGTCGCCGAAGGCGATCTGGAAGCCCGCGAAGAGGTTCCCGAGGGTGGACTGGGCGGCGACGCCGGCCACGATTCCGATGATTCCGGCGGAAGCGAGCACGGAGGTGCCGAGTGCGCGGAAGCTCGGGAAGGTGACGAGCATCGCGGCGAGCGCGACGACGGCCACGAGGACCGTCACCACCCGCATGATCAGGGTCACCTGCGTGCGGACGCGGCGCAGCCGGGCCGGGTCGCGGGTGGAGGTGGCGTAGCGGGCGTACCCCGACTCGACGACGGCGGAGGCCACGGCCACCAGCAGCCAGGCTCCCGCGCCGATCAGGGTGAGGGAGAGGACCCGGCCCACGGCGGCAGCGTGGTCCTGCAGCGGTGGCCAGGCGATCTGCCGGTAGGCACCCCTGAGCAGCGCCGCGAACAGCACGATCAGCAGGGCGTGGCGGCAGCGGCGCAACAGGTTCCACAGGGGCGTTTCGGGGTGACGTGCGTCGGCACGGCGCAGCAGCAGGTCGACGACCCAACCGGCCGCGAGGGTGAGCAGGATCGAGCCGCCCAGGACGGACAGCACACGAAGAGCGCTGTTCATATCTCCTCAACGGATGTAGGTGACATGGACGTTGACGCCCCTGCCCCCTGGGAGGGAGCTGACACAGCACATTCCGATGCGTTCCGAAGCGGTTCCCTTCGGTCCGGGTCCGCGGGCGCCGAGCCATGGCCGGCAGCGAGGGAGAGGAGATGCGGACCTCGGCACGCAGAAGCCCGGCCGCGTGATGGCGGGGGGATGCCACCACGCGGCCCGGGTCCGCTGGGGAATCCGCGCCGCTCACCGTCACGGACTCCCATGACCACCCTTATGGCCGGTCTCCATCGGCTCAAACGGTCGGAGCGCACTTTTTTCTCGGAGTGCGCCGGCGGGCCCGCAGACCGGGGAGTGGAGGCCTGGATCTCTGGGCAGGCGCGCGGTCGACGGTTCCTCCGCACCCGCGTCCACGGCGGTGGAGGGCCACGGTTCCGATCGAAGGAGTTGTTTCGCATGACGGAGAACGTCTGGGCCTACCGCGTCGGCGTCGACTACCTCGCTGCCGACCTCACCGGCTACGGGGTCGAGGCGCTCGACGGCGGCATCGGCAAGGTCGACAAGCACTCCGACGAGGTCACCGACGCCTATCTGGTCGTCGACACCGGCGTGTGGATCCTCGGCAAGGAGGTCCTGCTGCCGGCCGGTCTGGTGACCCGCATCGACCACACGGCGGAGAAGGTCTACGTGGACCGTACGAAGGACCAGATCAAGGCCGCTCCCGAATTCCACCGGGACGAGCACCTCGGGAACGCGGACCATCGCGAGTCCCTGGGCACGCACTACCTCTCCGGCATGCCGTTCGGCGTCCCGCCGGCCTGACAGAAACCCGGCGTGCTCTCGCGGCTCACGTTTGCGGGGCGCGATCGGGGTCAGACGCGGAGAGCAAGGCATTTCCCGCACCCTCAGGGAGTGATCAGCTGTGTCGAGCAACGAGAAGGGCAAGGCCAAGGCCGAGCAGGCCAAGGGCAAGCTCAAGGAGACGGCCGGCCGCATGGTGGGCAACGAGCGACTGACCGCTGAAGGCCGCGCCGAAGGGGCGAAGGGCGATGCCCGCGAGGCCAAGGAAAAGATGAAGGACATCTTCAAGCGGTGACCTGACCGCACCGCGGCCACCACGGATGCCGCGTACGCGCCTCGGTCCCGAACCCGTAGGGGGTTCGGGACCGAGGCATGTCACCTCTCCTCCCCTGAGCTCACTGCGACGACTTGGCCGACTCCGCCGACTCTGCCGACTCCGCCGACTCTGCCGACTCCGCTGCCACGATGCCCAGCAGTCCGGGGAACCGCCGCTCGATGTCGGCCCGGCGCAGGCTGGCCATCCGGCTGTTGCCCCGGTCGACCTGGCGGATCAACCCGGCCTCGCGCAGCGCCCGGAAGTGGTGCGTGACGGTCGCCTTGGAGACCGGCAGCCCGAAGGAGCTGCACGTCCGCGCCGCGCCGTCCGGTTCGGCCGCCAGCTCGCGCACGACACGGCGGCGCAGGGGATCCGCCAGCGCGGAGAGCACCGGGCCGAGCTCGATCTCCTCGACGTCCGGATGGCCTTCACCGTCGGGCATTCGGGACACCTTCCTTGAGGTATGGATTGCATCGTACCTATGAGTTCGATAGGTTCGGAAGGTACGAGATTGATTGTACCTATCGGGGGGAGACCCTGCATGTCCCAGCCGTTCGCACTCGTCGGCACCGCACGCCCCATACCGGAGCGCGCCGAGGAGTTGAAGGAGCTCCTGCTGTCGTTCGTCGAGCCGACCCGGCAGGAGCCCGGGTGCCTGGAGTACCACTTCCACGAAGATCGCGACGAGCCCGGCACCTTCGTCTTCTACGAGGCCTGGCGCTCCCAGGCCGACCTCGACGCCCACCTCGCCCTCCCCCACATGCAGGCCTTCTGGGAGCGGCGCATGGACTACCTGGAGACGGACCTCGACATCCGTTTCCTCACGATGCACAGCCCCTACTAGGACCGGTCAGGCCGGGGTCGCCGTTACCGGCCCCGCCACCCACGGTGCGGTATACCTCCTCTGGGGCTCACCCGGGCCCGTGAAGGGAGTGTTGCCGTGGAGCGCACGACGTGCTGCGTGGTGGGAGGCGGGCCGGCCGGAATGGTGCTGGCGCTGCTGCTGGCCCGGGCCGGTGTGGAGGTGACGGTGCTGGAGAAACACGGCGACTTCCTGCGCGACTTCCGCGGTGACACCGTGCACCCCAGCACCCTGTCGCTCCTGGACGACATCGGCCTCGCCGAACGGTTCGCCCAGTTGCCGCAGCGCCGCGTGACCACCGTGCAGCTGCCCCTCGGACCGGATCGGTCCCTGGTCACCATCGGGAACATCGGGGCGCTGCACGGGAAGTACAACTACATCGCGATGGTGCCCCAGTGGGACCTCCTCGACCTCCTCGCCGACGAAGCGGGCCGGGAACCCTCCTTCCACCTGCGCATGGACACCGAGGCGACCTCCTTCCTCATCGAGCGCGGCCGCGTCACGGGCGTGCGGTACCGCTCCGCGGACGGCAGCACCGGGGAGCTCCGGGCCACTCTGACCGTTGCCTGCGACGGTCGCGGCTCACTGGCGAGGGCGCTGCCCGAGCTCGGCCTGGAACACTTCGCCTGCCCCATGGACGCCTGGTGGTTCCGCCTGCCGCGCCACGAGGACGACCCCAGCGGACTCGTGGGCGGCCTGGGCGACCGCTTCTTCACCGCGCTCATCGACCGCGGCGACTACTGGCAGTGCGCCGCGCTCATCCCCAAGGGGACCGACGCCGAGCGCCGCGCCGAGGGGCTGGAGCGCTTCATGACCCGCTTCACGGACGCCGCCCCGTGGCTGGCCGACCGAAGCCATGCGCTCACCTCGTGGGACGAGGTGAAACTGCTCGACGTACGGCTCGACCGGCTGCGCCGCTGGCACCGCCCCGGGCTGCTGTGCATCGGCGACGCCGCCCACGCGATGTCACCCGTCGGCGGCATCGGCATCAACCTCGCCGTCCAGGACGCGGTGGCCGCCGCCCGCCACCTCGTACGGCCGCTGCGCGAGGGCACCGTGGGACTGCACGACGTGCGGCGCGTCCAACGCCGCCGCTGGCCCACGACGGTGGCGACCCAAGGCCTCCAACGCCTCGCCCACACCCAGGTCATCGAACCGCTGCTGGCCGGCCGCACCGCGTTCGGCGATGCCCGACGGGCCAAGCGGATGACGGAGCTCATCACCGAATCCCGCTGGCTGAACCGGGTCCCGGCCTACTTCATCGCGTACGGGGCCCTGCGCGAGCGCCCGCCGAAGGAATCGCTGCGCTGAGGGCGCCGCCCCTGACGGAGTGCCACGCCCGGCCCCCGACAGCGCTGAACCCCGCGACGCCATCGGGCCGTTGCGCAGCCACCGCGGCATCGGCCTGCGGTGGCCCGGCCGGAGCCTCATCGCCCGGGTGTCCGAACCACCGGATCACCCGGACTGCTCCTCCCCCGGCTCACCGCCGGGGTCTCCGCCTTGCTGCCGCCCCGACTCGTTGCCAGGATCCTGGCCCCTTTCGCTGCCCGACCCCTGGCTCGGCGCGTTCCCCGGAGTGTTGCCGGAGCCAGTGCCGGAACCTTGACCCCCCGGAACCGGGTCCTTGCCCGGCTCGCTCCCGGGCGCCGTTCCGGGATCGTTGCCGGTGCCCTTGTCCGGGGCGTTGCCTGGCGCCTGGCCGGATTCCGGTGCGCTCCCGGGCTCCTGGCCCGGCGCCTGGCCCGGCGCCCGCCCGGACTCTTGACCAGGGTCCTTACCCGTGTCGTGGCCGGACGTTTTGCCGGGCTCGTGACCGGACTCCGGAACCTTCCCGGGAGCCTTGTCCGGGCCATCGCCCGACCCCTTGCCGGGGTCCTGGCCGGGCACCTTCGCCGGATCGTGGGCGGGCCCCTTGTCGGACTCCCGGCCAGGCGCCTTCCCCGACTCCTTGTCCGGCTCCTGACCGGGCACCTTCGTCGGTTCCTGGCCGGACTCCCGACCCGGAACCTTGCCCGAGTCCTTGCCCGGCACCTTCTCCGAGTCCTTGTCCGGGTCCGGCGCCGACTCCTTGCCGGGGTTCTCGCCCGACTCCTGACCGGGCACCTTCGCCGGATCCTTGCCGGGAGCCTTGCCGGGCTCCTTCCCTGGTGCCTTGCCCGGTTCCTTGCCCGGCACCTTCTCCGAGTCCTCGCCCGGGTTCTCCCCCGACTCCTTGCCGGGCTTCTGCTCCGATTCCTTGCCGGGCGTCTTCCTCTGGCCCTCGCCAGGCTCCTGGCCGGACTCCTTACCCGGGTCCTTCACCGAGTCCTTGCCCGGCGACTTTCCGGGATCCTTGCCCGGCACCTTCTCCGAGTCCTCGCCCGGGTTCTCGCCCGACTCCTTGCCGGGCTTCTGCTCCGATTCCTTGCCGGGCGTCTTCCTCGGGCCCTCGCCAGGCTCCTGGCCGGGCTCCTTACCCGGGTCCTTCACCGAGTCCTTGCCCGACGGCTTTCCAGGATCCTTGCCCGGCTCCTCGCTGGGCGCCTTCCCCGGGTCCTGACCCGGCTCCTTGCCAGGCTGTTCGCCCGATTCCCTGCCCGGCGCCTTCGCCGGGTCCTTGCCGGTCTCCTTGCCGGTCTCCTTGTTGGTCTCCTTGCCAGGCTGTTCGCCCGGCTCCTTGCCCGGCGCCTTCGCCGGGTCGTCGTCCGGCGCCCGGCCGGGCTCCTGAGGCGGCTGCTTCACCGATTCCTTGGCAGGACCCGTCCCTGGGGCCTCGCCGGGGTCCTGGCCCTTGCCCGGCGCCTGGCCGGGGGTCTGGTCCGGGTTCTGACCGCGCTCCTTGTCTGCGTCCTGGCCGGGCGTTTTGCCGGGGTCCTCGCCCGGTGCCTTCACCGATTCCTTGCCCGGCGCCTTCCCGGGAGCGTTGCCCGGGTCCTCGCCGGGCGCCTCACCTGGGGCCTTGCCGGGCTCCTGGCCCGGCACCTTCCCCGAATCCTCGCCCGGCTTCTGGCCCGGGGCCAGGGTCGGCGCCTTTCCCGGGGCCTGGTCCGGGACATCGCCCGGGGCGTTGCCCGGCGCCTGGCCGGGGATGTTGCCCGGGTTCTGGCCGGGGGCGGTCCCGGGCGTCTGGTCCGGCACCTGACCGGGGGCGTTGCCCGGGTTCTCGTTCGGCACCTGACCAGGGGCGTTGCCGGGAATCTGGCCCGGCTCCCGACCAGGGGCGTTGCCCGGGATCTCGTTCGGGCCCGCGTCCTGGGGTGTCTGGACGGAGGCCGGGTGGGCCGCCGGGAGGACCGGGTAGGCGGAGCCGGGGGTCTGACCCTTCGGGGGCGGGACCTCGCGGTCGTGCCGGCCCTGCGCCGCCCCGCTCGGGCGCTCGTACCATCCCTTCCGGTTCTGGTCGAAGACCGTGACGGTCTTCACCGGCTTCACGGCCGGCTTGACCGCGACGAGGCCGGAGGACCGGAACGAGGACCACTTATCGCCGCTGTACGCCTGCCTGCCCCTGACCGCGACGGGCGGGTTCAGGGGGTTGCCGCAGGCGCAGCGGACCCGGGGCACGCCACGGCCGTCGACCAGCACGGACGTACCGGCCTGCAGGACCGCCTGGTAGCTGGTGGGCGCGCCGTTCCGGTACCCGTGATTGGTGACCCGGGTGTCCCAGCCCAGCCGGACGGGCGTCAGCGACCGCAGGTACGAGGGAATCTCGGGCTGCCGGATGCCGAGCGAGCCGGAGAACGCCCTGCCCTTGTCCGGGTGCTGCGTGAGGAACCGGATCTGCTTCTCGACGTCACAGCTGGCGACGTTCCGTGTCCCCCCGTACAGGCCCGGATACCCACCGTCGACCTCGAGCGTGCGCGCACCGCCCGCCTTGGCGCTCGCGGCGCGCGCAGTGCTCGCGCCGTCCTTCGCCTTCTCGCCGGCGGTCATGGGCGTGACCTTGGCGACGCTCTCGGCCTGTGTGGCCGTCGACGGAGTGAACGGGTCAGGCCCGGCCTCCGGAGCGGCCTGGAGGAAGACCTCACCGCCCGCCGCGGTGTTCCCGCCCAGCAGGGTGAAACCAAGGACCACCGCGGACACCACGGCAACCGCCGTACTCATGCTCAGCACGGCCCTGCGCGATCGCCACCTGCGCACCCGCCCACCACCCGACGGCGGCGGCGAAGACCCGGCCGAAGAGACCGGAAGGGGCCCCGACGGGGGTCCCGAGGGAGGCGGAGGCCCTGATGGCTGCCGAGGGGGCGGCGGCGGGGGCGGCGGCTCCACATGCGCGTCCTGGCCCGACAACGGGCCGGGCGGCGGGCCGGTGGGGCGCTCGGAGGAGGGAGGCAGGGAACTCATGACACTCGCCCCCGGACACAGGGCAGCGGGTAGATCACGGTGACTCGCATGCGCTCACTCCTTCTGAACCGTCAACGCCTCCACATCTCGGAGGTGGAACCTGGACGTCTCCAGCGACATCGCCATCGCCGTCGCCGTCGACAAGGACCCACCCGGTACGCGTGCGTCCATCTCCTGAGTAAGCCCCCTCCCCCCGGATCACGTCATGCCGCGAGCTTTCGGGACTTGACAAACGAAGGTCCGCGCCCGGTTACGTCAGCGGCAGCCGACGGGACCGGCACGTGCGCGCCGACGGGTCCCGGGCCTCCTCCAGGAGTACGCGCACTCTCGTGAGGCGCTCGGCCGGCTCGGGGCACCCCTCCTGAAGCAGCTTCAGATCGGTGTGCACGTCGAGCTTCTGGGCCACAGCACCCCTCGGCCCAGCTCCAGCGGTTCCAGCGCGTGCGCCGGGTCCGGCTCCGCCATCGCCAGTTGGGCAGCAGCCGCACGGCAACGCCGGCCGCTCGCGCGGCCTCGGCCGAGGCGGTGTGTGCGGCCGTGATCTGGGAGCTCCACCGGGACGCCGCGAGGAGCCGGCGCCAGGCGGTGAGGGTGCTGAGCTCCTCCTCGGCCGCCCTGCGGGCCGTGGCCAAGGCCGCTCGCGCGTCGGAGATGTGGAAGAGGACCCCGGGAAGCGGCCGCCCCGGTCGAACGGCTCCCGGGCCGCCTGGAGTTCCCACGCCGCCTGCTCCCACGTGCGCAGGGCCACCAGCCAGGCGACCGTGCGGTCCTCGACCCCGTCGGCCGTGACCCCGGGCAGCGGCAGTCCCCGTACGCCCGGTTCCGTGATCAGCAGGGCATCGCAGCGCAGGCGGCTGATGTTGACGGCCACGACGGCGCCTTCGCGGCTCGCGGCCGTGAGCGACGCCGCGCGCGGTGGGCGCAGGGGATGGTTTGCCGACTCTGCGGCGGAGCCCCGGGCCGGGGTCCGCCGCAGGGGCCGGGTCAGCGGAACAGCATGGAAGCGTCCCCGACCGGGGTGTTGACGGAGCCCGGGCACAGGAAGCTGCCCGAGGTCTTGGTGGCGGTGAAGGCGCGGTTGATGTACTTCCGGCTCGTCCCGTCGCGGTCCCACACGATGTTCGTGGCCTTGTAGCGGCAGGAGATGAAGCTCTGCCTGCCGGTGATGTCGATCGTGTCGGTCCGCGCCGTGCCGGCGGTGTCGTCGAAGGTGAAGGCGGGGTTGGTGTTGAGGGAGGCGGCGATGCCTCCGCCGCAGGCCAGGTTGCCTCCCGGCGCGTTGATCGTGGTGCGGTCGACGGTGAGGGCGGCCGGGGCTGCGGCGCTGGTGCTCGCGTTGGTCCAGCTGCAACTGTTGCCGGCGACCACGATCACGCCGTCGACCTTCTGGTCGGCGGCCGAGGCGCCGGGGGTGTGCGCGAGGGCGGTGCCGGTGCCGGTGAAGGCCGCTGCGACGACGAGCGTCGCGATCCCGGCGACGCGTGAGATGCGGGTGCCGTGCTTGATGGGCGTGGTGTGCCTCATGTTCGCTCCTCCATGCCACGTACTGGTGGGGGTGGGCGAGGCGCTGGGCCTCTCAGAGGGTGCGGAGTGCGTGCCGGGAGAGTCCCACAGCGACCTTGAACTGTCAGGAGCATGTCAGCGCGATGCCGGTATTTGGCTGGAAACTACCCGTCGGTACGAGACGGCTGCCGGGCGCGCCGGCGGGGACCTCCGGGTGCGTCAGGAGGCGGGCGTGGCCGCGGAGGTCTTGCGCAGGACGCCTATCTTGTCGATGCGGTGCTCGGGGTTGCCCTGGGCGTCGCTCCAGAAGTTGCCCTCCGCGTGGTCCTCGGGCGTGGCGCAGGTCGAGATCGTGATCATGGCCTGGGTGGGGGCCGCACCGGGCGCCCCGGGGACGGCCGCGCGCTGTTCGCCGAGCGAGCTCTCCGACCGGAAGGACGTCTTGCGGGTCGCGACGATCTCGTAGGTGTACTCCACCTTCCCGAGGGTCACGAGGACCGTGTCGCCCTTGTCCACGGAGGGCAGGTCGCGCAGCGGACCGCCCGCCGAGAGTCGGTGTGCGGTGATCAGGAAGTTGCCCACCTGACCGGGTCCGACGCCGCCCAGCTTCCCGTACGGGCTGGCCGCCACGCCGAGGTCCTGGATGCGGGTCCCCGGTACGTCGTCGGTGGTGCCCTCGTACGGCATCACGCGCAGTCCCGAGATGCCCACCGAGGGGATGGACAGCGTCGAGGCCTGGGTCGGGACGCCGGCGCCCGGGCCCACGGGCTGCGCCGCGGTGGGAACGGCGGCCGCGACGGCCGGGGTGACCGCGGGGGACGCTCCGGACGCGGACGGGTGCGCGGTGGGGGCCGCGGACTGCGCGGCCGGGGCCGAGGCGGGTACCGCGGGCGTCTGCGGGCGAGCCGCGGTACCGGCGGCGACGGAGGGCGCGCACGCCGCCAGCAGGACGGCCACGGCGCCGGTCAGTACGGCGGGGACGGCACGGGAAGGGAACGGCAGGGACATGGGCGCTTCCGTGTCGGTCGGTCGTCCGGGTCGTGCGGGGCGTGCGGCAGGCGGGTGACCCGGTTCAGCGGCCAGAGTGACATACGGAGCAAGAGGTCCATAAGGGTCCCGGTCTGTGACCTCCCTCCCCCTGGCCGACCGGACCGTGATCAACGCGAGCGTCGACGCGGTGGCCGGAGACGGCGGGTCGCCGCGTTGCGGACGCGACGGGTGCGTCCGTGCTCGGCGAGCAGGTCGAGGGCCTCGGTCGAGGTGATGATCTGCGCGGCCGAGGCCGTGCGCTGGAACCAGTCGGACGCGCCCGTGACCTCCTCGGCCGTCCACGGCTCGTCCAGGGCGACGGCCCTGAGGAGGGTCCACTCGCGCAGGCGGCGGGACAGGAAGGCCCGGTCCCCGATGACCGCGGCCGTCGTCCGGGCCCAGTCCGGGAAGTGGGCGTCGGTCAGCAACTGGGCGGCCCGGCGCTCCAGGTGGCGGTTCACCGCGGACTCCGCCATCGTCACGCAGTCGTCGCGCAGGACGGCCGCCAGCAGGTCGGCCTCCTCCGCCTCCGGGACGGTTTCCAGGAGCTCCAGATAGTGGGCGTAGCGCCGGTGCTCGGGGGGTTCGTCGTCGTTCTCGGGGTCGGTCTCGGGTTCGGTCTCGGGCTCGGGCTCGGGCTCGGTCATACCGGCATTCCATCGTTTCGCGCGGTCATCCGGTACCGATATTCCGTGTCGTGCCGTCGGTCGGGCCCAGTGACCTCGCGGCCGTTGAGACCTGGAGGACGAGCTCGTCCGCGCGCCGGGCACGCCGAAGGTCGAGGAGGTCGTCGGGACCGAGGGCGACCTCCTCGCCCGGCAGACCTTCGTGCGTCAGCCCGCGCGCCCCGCGTCGTCACTCCTGCCGCAGGCTGCTCACCAGCTCGCGCGGCAGACCGTGGGTGTCGTGGAGGTAGTGGAAGTCCTCCCCGGTCAGCGGGCCCCGGAACCGGGGCCGGGCGAGCACCTGCCGGCCGCGCTCCAGGAGCCGGCCGAACCGGCGTTCCTCCTCGACCAACATCCGGAGCACGTCCTCCGGTCGCATGTCCAGCCGGAAGTGGTCCAGGGTGTGCCGGACCACTTCCTCCGGCAGGTCTCCGAGACCCCGCGAGGGATCGTCACGCCACAGCACGGTGAGCACCCGTCGCACGAGGCGGCGCAGTACGTAGCCCCGTCCCGTGTTGGCGGGGCGCACCCCGTCGCCGAGTACGACGATGGCCGAGCGCAGGTGGTCGCAGACCACCCGCAGCGATGTTTCGTCCAGGGGCCACAGGGTCGGCACGAGGCGGCGCCAGGGATCGAAGACGTCGCACTCGAACACCGACGACTTGCCCTGGAGCAGCGAGGCCAGCCGCTCCAGGCCCAGTCCGGTGTCGACGTTGCGCTGGGGAAGGGGTACGAGGGAACCGTCGTCGAGCCGGCGGTGGCTCATGGTCACGTGGTTCCACACCTCCACCCAGCGGTCGTCGCGGGTGGGGGTCGACCGGGGCGGGCCGTCACCGCTCCACAGGAAGATCTCCGAGTCGGGGCCGCAGGGGCCGACGGGTCCGTTGGACCACCAGTTGTCCTCCACGGTGAGTTCGACGGGGACGCCCCGGTCCTGCCACAGCTGGAGGGAGGCGATGTCCGGGCCGGTCTGGCCGTCGCCGGCGAAGGCGGTGGCGTGCAGCAGGCGGGGATCGACGCCCAGGCCCTCCGTGAGCAGCCCGTATCCCCAGTCGAGGCTGAGCGGACCGTCGTAGTCGCCCAGTGACCAGGTGCCGAGCATCTCGAAGACCGTCAGGTGGGTGGCGTCGCCGACCTCCTCCAGGTCCGTGGTGCGCAGACAGCGCTGTACGTTGACCAGCCGCCTGCCCAGCGGATGGGGGCGGCCCTCCAGGTACGGCGTGAGGGGGTGCATGCCGGAGGTGGTGAAGAGCACTGGGTCGCCGGGTGGCGGGAGCAGGGTCGATCCGACGATGCGGCGGTGGTCGCGCTCTTCGAAGTACTCGACGAACGTGTTGACCAGCTGTTCGGTGTGCATGGGGTGCGTCCTTCGCGTCAGCGTGGGAGAGGCACCGGAGAACGGGACCGTTCAGTCATCCGGCCGGGCACGGAGGCCACGGCACTGCCGACGGACCGTTTTCCGGTCGCCGGGGAGAGGGGGGAAGGTCAGGCGGCGGCAACCGGCGAGCTGGTCGCTCGCGCGGTCGCGGTGGTGCTGGGGCCGTTGACGTTCATGCGGCCGACCATAACGCGGGCCCGACCGCCGCGCACACGAATTTGCCGCCCCGAGCCGCCGCGGAGCCTAGGTCGGGTGGGCCGGGTCGGTGGCCGGCAGGTGCGCCTCGTCCTCGCGGCGGTCGACGAGGATGATCGCCACGTCGTCCGCCAGGCGGCTCTGGGTGTGGCGGAGCAGTGCCTGGTGCAGGCCCTCCAGGAACGCCGACCGTGTGAAGTCGCGCATGCTCACCGTGGCCTCGGGGAGGTCGAAGAAGACGTTGTCGCGGTCGCGGGCCTCGATGACGCCGTCGGTGCAGAGCAGCAGCCGGTCACCGGGTGCGAACGGATAGCGGTCCGTCCGCCCGGGAGGTCCGCTGATGAACTCCTCGAGACCGAGCGGCGGCAGGGGGAGGCTGGGCATCAAGGAGACGACCGTGCCCTTGCTCAGCAGCAGCGGCGGCGGATGGCCCCGGTTGATCACCTCGACGTGGGGGCCGTCGGGGACCTGGGCCACGATCGCGGTGACGAACGCCTCCAGGAGCACGTCCTCACCTTCGGTGGCGCTCTCGCTCGCGCCCGCAATGGCGGCGTCCCGCCGCAGGGCCGCCCCGCAGTGGTTGACGACCTCCACCAGGTCGTCCTCGTAGTGCACCGACTCCCGGAACGCGCCCAGCACGACCGCGGCGGCCCGCACGGCGGGCAGCCCCTTGCCCCGGACGTCCCCGATGATCATCCGGACCCCGTACCGGGTCTGGACCACGTCGTACAGGTCGCCGCCGATCAGCGCGCCCGTCTCGGCCGCCAGGTACATGCTCGCCGCCCGTACGGGGCCCAGCCGGTCCGGGACGGGCCGCAGCAGGGCCTCCTGCGCCGCGACGGCGATCCGGCGGACCTGGTTGAGCTCGCTCTCCCGGCGCGTGCGCGCGGCGCCGCTCGTCATGACGCTCGCCGCCGCGACCAGGGACAGGGCGAGGAAGTTGGTGTAGACCTGCTGGCCACCCCAGGCGTGGTTGTGGGTGGCGGTGGTCACGCTGACGGCGACGGCCACCGCCGTCGCCGCCAGCGTGCCCTTGGGGCCCATCGTCACCGCGGCCAGAGCGGGTGTCGCCACCAGCATCGGGCCGGTGTACACGACGTGCAGCGGCGTGAGCTCGATGAAGAGCACCAGCAGGGCGATCGCGAAGGGCACGCACTCCGCGATCACGAAAAGGACCTGGTGGTGACCGCCGGCTCCCGGTCCCGGGGGCGAGCGCAAGGGCGCTCTCATGAGTACAGCCTGCCTTGCCGGGACACACGGCCGCCACCCGGACGCCGACGCCCTCGCCGCCGGATCGCCCTCGGGCCGCGGGTACTCCGCGCACGCGTGGGCGTCGTCGGAGCCCGCAAGCGATTTCCGATGACCGACCCCCGCACCGGCCGGTTCCAGCCAACCTGACCTCCCCCACGGTCCGGGAGCCCGGCGGTACCCGGACATGATCAGCGGCCGTGCCAAGGGGGCCGCCGCCGCGAGGTCGGCCAGATCCCGCTGCTCCGGCCGCCGGCCTGCGCTCTACTCACTCCCCCAGTTGCAGCGACCCCGCGACAGCCCTTCCGCACACCGCGGACCCGGGCCTCCTCGCCATGCGCGGGTGCAGCCGAACTGGCCTCCACAGCAACCCGGTTGAAGGAGAAAGAGCATGTCCGAGCAGCAGGCCGAGGAAGACAAGACCGCCGCCCCACCCGCTCCACCCGCACCAACCGCCCCACCCGCGCCTCCGGAGTTCACGTACACCTGGGGCCAGCACAACGAGACCATGGAGGCGCTGTCGCTCGGCCAGATGGCCCGCCGCGTCCCCTCCGCGCTCCGGCAGACCGCGCGGCTCGCCCTCGCCGTCAACCGCACCGCCTTCCACGTGCTGGTCGCCGCCCAGATCCTCGGCGGGATCTGTACGGCGGCGGCGCTCGCCGCGATCTCCCAGGCGATGGTCCCGCTCCTGGCCGGCGACGGCGTCCAGGAGCGCATCTCGGCCGCCGCCTGGCCCCTGGTCGTCGCCGGTGCGATGACCGCCCTCGGCGCCCTGGCCTCCATCGCCTCCGGCAGCTCCGCCCGCCGCCTCAACCCCGGCATGGCCACCCTCGCCGACCTCGCCATGGTCGACGCCCACATGGACGTGGAGCTCGCCGCCTACGACGCCCCCGACTTCACCGAGCGCTCGGAGGCCGCCGAGACCGGCTCCGCCCGCTCCGCCATGCTCCTGCAGGACGCCCTCGGCTTTACCGGCGGCATGATCGACATGGTCGCGGTCGCGTCGGTCCTCGCCGTGGTCCACCCCGTACTGCTGCCGCTGCTCCTGCTGTCGGTGGTCCCCCGCGGCCTGGGCTCCGTATACGCCGCCCGCCTCGACTACCGCCTCCACAACCAGACGATCGCCTCCCGGAACATCAAGCACATGATGCGCTGGCACCTGACCACCCCGAAGCTCGCCGACGAGCTGCGCGGCAACAGCATGCGGCCCTACGCCCACCACTGGTACGCGGCCGTCTGCGAGCGCATCGACTCCAAGATGGTCAGCTCCGCGCCCCGCTACCTCGTCGTCTACCTGATCGCCGCCACCGCGTCCGGGGTCTTCGTCATGGCGACGTACGGGGCGCTCGCCGGGCTCGTCATCGGCGGCTACATGGCCATCGCCGCCGCCGGCACGGCCATCGTCGCCATGCGCACCTCCACCGCCGCCCTGTCGCAGCTCGTCGTCTACGGGGCGGCCATGTTCCAGCACGCGCTCTACCTCGGCGACTACACCACCTTCGTCAAGGAGGCCGCCGAGAAGTCCGGCCCGCGCGGCCCGCAGGTGATGGAGAGCGCGCCGGAGAAGATCCGGCTGGAGGAGGCCTCGTACACCTACCCCGGCAAGGACGCCCCCGCCCTCGGCCCCGTCTCCCTGACGCTGGCCCGCGGTGAGGTCGTCGCCGTCATCGGCGAGAACGGCGCCGGCAAGTCCACTCTCATCCGCCTGCTGACCTCCCTGACCGCCCCGACCTCCGGCACCGTCTCCTGGGACGGCGTGCCCACCTCCGACGCGGACCAGCGTTCCGCCTGGGCGCACGTCGGCCTCGTCACCCAGTCGTACGGGTACTGGCCGTTCTCCGCGCGGGAGAACATCACCCTCGGCCAGCCGGACCCCCGCGGCGAGGAGGCCGTGTGGGAGGCGCTGGACGCCGTGGGCATGCGGACGACCGTCGAGGAGTTCCCCGACGGGCTGGACACGCTGCTGGCGCGCTCGGTCTGGGGCGGCCACGAGCCCTCGGGCGGCCAGTGGCAACGCCTGGCCTGCGGCCGCGCCTTCCACCGCAAGCCGGGCCTGCTGGTCATGGACGAACCGACGAGCGCCATGGATCCCCGCGGGGAGCACATGGTCTTCTCCGGCCTGCGGGACATGAAGGAGGACCGGATCACGGTGATCGTCACGCACCGGATGGAGAACTGCCGCCTCGCCGACCGCATTGTCGTCCTCGACGGCGGCCGCATCGTGGAACAAGGCCCCTTCGACCAGCTCGTGTCCCTGAACGGGGGCCGGTTCCGCGAGCTGTACGAACTCTCCCAAGACCGCTGACGAGATGAGGAGCTGCGGAGCCCACCGGTGGCGGTGCGCTCCGTGGCGCCCTGTTGCAGATCGCTGCCGCTCACTCCTGCGTCATGGCGCTCGCGAGGCCGTACTCGGGCAGTGCGATGTTCCCGGCCTTGGCGAACTGCGCCGCGAACACGTTCCGCATCGGCCAGCGGGTCATCGACCGCATCGAGAGGTCGCGCAGCCGGATGCCGAGCCGGCCCGAAGGCGCGTACCCGGCGGCCCCGCCGGGTGGCAGCTGCTGCGCCTGGCTCACGTACGGGCGCATCACCGTGTCGTAGCGGCGGAAGGCGACGGCGTGGCCGCCCCCGGCCGCGGCGAGTTCCCCGGCGAGGACGTAGGCGCCGACCAGGGCGAGGCTGGTCCCGAGGCCGGTCAGCGGCGTCGCGCAGTATCCGGCGTCGCCGAGCAGCGCCACGCGGCCGCGTGACCAGCTGTCGAGGCGGACCTGGCCCATGGAGTCGAGGAAGAAGTCCGAGGCGGTGCGCATCCCGCGCAGCAGGCGCGGGGTTTCCCAGCCGACGTGGGCGAAGCGCCGGGCCACGAGCTCCTGTTGGGCGGCGATGTCGCGGCGGTCGTGGGCGAGCGGCGGCGAGCGGAAGCTGAAGCCGGCCTTGATCTCGCCGGGGAGGCGTCCGGGCCGGGCGGAGACGACCAGGCCGCCGGGCGCATTGTGCATCACGAACCAGCCGTCGAGGTCCAGGTCGTCGAGGACGGTGAACCAGGTGGTGTAGAGGTCGATCGGGTGGACGAACTCCCGCTCCGGGCCGAAGGACAGGGCGCGCACCACGGAGTGGGGCCCGTCCGCGCCGACGACGAGCGCGAACCGGCGCGGTGCGGCCTTCTCGAAGGTGACGGTGACCGCGTCGGCGTCCTGCTCGATCCCGGTGACGGTGTCGTCGAAGAGGTACTCCGTGTCCGGCAGGGTCGCCTCGTACAGCAGACGGGCGAGGTCGCCTCGGAGGATCTCGATCTCGGAGACGATCCCCTCGCCGCCGAAACTGTCGGCGGGCAGTCGGGCGGTGGTCCGGCCGGCGGTGTCGACGAGGGCGAGGCCGCGCTGGTCCACGCACTCGGCCCTGGCCCGGTCCATCAGGCCCATCCGTTCGATCACGATACGGCCGGCGCCGCGCAGATCCACGGTCTGCCCGCCCGGCCGGGGCGCCGGCGCCCGCTCCACGATCGTGACCGCGAAGCCTGCTTTGCGTAGCCAGTACGCGAGGGCGGGTCCTGCGATGCCTGCACCACAGATGAGTATCTCGTTGTTCGGCATGGCACGACGGTACGCCGTACGCAATCGGACATGCAAGCCTGAAACACGCTGTAAGTACCCATGCTTGGGAAGCACTGCACTAGTGCGCAAGGACGGGAGGGATGCCGGTGGGCGGCGATTGCCCGGGGTCGACGGCTAGGATGACGCGCATCCAGGTGCACTAGTGCGGAGGAGTGTCGATGGGCGGACAGGCGGTATCGCGCTACGGCCAGATCGTCGACGAGCTGCGGCGACGGATCGAGTCGGGTGAACTGGCGCCGGGCGATCGCGTGCCCTCGACCCGCGAGATCACCCGGCGGTGGGGCGTCGCCATGGCGACCGCCACCAAGGTGCTCTCCGAACTCCGCCGCGAGGGCATGGTGCACGCCGTCCCGGGCGTGGGGACGGTCGTGACCGCCCCCAGCCGCCCGGTGCGACCCGCCCGGCCCGCCATCACCGCACGCCCGGGCGGGTCGTCCGACGCGTCCTCGGTCCAGGCGGCCCTCACGCTCGGACGGATCGTCGGCGCAGCCGTCACCGTCGCCGACACGGAGGGGCTGGCCGCGCTCTCGATGCGCCGGGTGGCCGCCGAGCTGCAAGTGGCGACCATGTCGCTGTACCGGCACGTGGCCGACAAGGACGACCTGCTGATGCGGATGATGGACGGCGTCATGGCGGGGCACCCGCTGCCCGCCGACGCTCCGGCGGGCTGGCGGGAGGCGATCGAACTGGCGGCCCGGCAGCTCTGGGACGTGTTCCGCCGCCACCCGTGGCTCGCGCCGGCCCTGTCGGTGACCCGCCCGCAGATGATCACCTCGGCACTGCCGTACAGCGAGTGGATGCTCGCCACCCTGCACGCGCGCGGACTCGACCTGCAGTCCGCCTTCACCGCGCACCTCATGCTCTTCAACTACACCCGTGGCGTCGCCGTCAACCTGGAGACGGAGCGGGAGGCGCAGGCGCACAGCGGCCTCGACAGCGAGGAGTGGATGGACACCCAGGAGCCGGCGCTCCTGGCGGTGCTGGGCACCGGCCGGTTCCCGGCGCTCTCCCGTCTGGCCTCGGCCGGCTACGAACTCGACCTCGACGCCCTCTTCGAGTTCGGCCTCCAGCGCCTCCTCGACGGCCTCGCCCCTCTCCTCGACGGCAGTTCCGCCGGCTGACGGGAGGGCCGAAAGGCGCGACCACCGCGAGGGCGGTGGCGGCGCGGGGGTCGCGACCTGGTGCCGCGTACCCTCGAGCCCGTGTCAGCCTCCCGTCTCCACCGTGTCGCCGTCCTCGTCCTCGAGGGCGCGAAGCCGCTCGACGTCGGCATCCCCGCGCAGGTCTTCACGACCCGCGCGAGCATGCCGTACGAGGTGCGGGTGTGCGGGGCGGCGCCCGGGCTCGTGGCCGGCGGGGACGGCCTGGCGTACCACGTGACCCACGGGCTGGAGGCTCTCGCGTGGGCCGACATCGTGTTCGTCCCCGGCTACCGGTTCCCGGACCGCGACGATCCGCCGCGGGCCGTCATCGACGCGCTGATCGCCGCCCACGAGCGGGGCGCCCGGCTCGCCGCCATCTCGACGGGCGCGTTCGCGCTCGCCGCCACGGGCCTGCTCGACGGCAGACGCGCCACGACCCACTGGCACTACGCCCGGGCGCTCGCGGCGAAACATCCGCTGGTCCGGGTCGACGAGAACGTGCTCTTCGTCGACGAGGGCAGCGTGCTGACCTCGGCCGGCGCCGCCTCCGGCATCGACCTGTGCCTGCACATCCTGCGGGGCGACATCGGTGTGTCCGCCTCCAACCATGCGGCCCGACGCCTGGTCGCCGCCCCCTACCGCAGCGGCGGCCAGGCGCAGTACGTGCCGCGCAGCGTCCCCGAGCCGCTCGGCGAGCGGTTCGCCGCCACGCGCGAGTGGGCACTGCACCGGCTCGGCGAGCCCCTCACGCTCGAGGTACTGGCCCGGCACGCCGGGGTTTCGCCCCGCACGTTCTCGCGACGCTTCGCGGAGGACACCGGGTACACGCCGATGCAGTGGGTGATGCGCGCCCGCGTCGACGTGGCGCGTGAGCTGCTCGAACGCTCGCAGCGCGGCATCGAGCAGATCGCCGCCGACGTGGGTCTCGGCACCGGCGCGAACCTGCGCCTGCACTTCCAGCGCATCCTCGGCACCACCCCGACGGAGTACCGGCGCACCTTCACCCAGGGCGAGTAGCGAGCCGACCGGCACTGGGCCCGCAATGCCGCCGTGGCGGGATCCTTTTGAACCATGGCGATCACGCCGCTGTCGCGGGCGCGCTCCTGGCGCGAACCTGATGGCGAACGAAAGGGACATCGCTCATGACTCGCATTGCCATCAACGGATTCGGCCGCATCGGGCGCAACGTGCTGCGCGCGCTCCTCGAACGCGACAGCGACCTCGAGGTCGTGGCCGTGAACGACCTGACGGAGCCCGCCACCCTCGCACGACTGCTCGCGTACGACACCACCTCCGGCCGCCTCGGCCGCCCGGTGACCGTCGACGGGGACGTCCTCGTCGTCGACGGGCGCCGCATCAAGGTGCTCGCCGAGCGGGAACCGGCGCAGCTGCCGTGGGCCGAGCTCGGTGTCGACATCGTGCTCGAGGCCACGGGCCGCTTCACCTCGGCCGAGGCCGCCCGCGCCCACGTCAAGGCGGGCGCGCGGAAGGTGCTCGTCAGCGCGCCGTCCGACGGCGCCGACGTCACCCTGGCGTTCGGGGTCAACTCCGACACCTACGACCCGGCCCTGCACACCATCGTCTCGAACGCCTCGTGCACGACCAACGCGCTCGCGCCGCTGGCCGCCGTACTGGACGACCTCGCCGGCATCGAGCACGGCTTCATGACCACGGTGCACGCCTACACGCAGGAGCAGAACCTGCAGGACGGCCCGCACCGCGACGCGCGGCGCGCCCGCGCCGCCGCCGTCAACATCGTGCCGACGACGACGGGCGCCGCCAAGGCGATCGGCCTCGTGCTGCCGAACCTCGACGGCAAGCTCTCGGGCGACTCGATCCGCGTACCGGTCCCGGTGGGCTCGATCGTCGAGCTCAACACGACCGTGGCCCGTGACGTGACGCGCGAGGAGATCCTGGAGGCGTACCGCGCCGCCGCGGAGGGTCCGCTGGCCGGCGTGCTCGAGTACTCGGACGACCCGCTGGTGTCCTCCGACATCACGGGCAACCCCGCCTCGTCGATCTTCGACTCGGAGCTGACCCGCGTCGACGGCCGCCACGTCAAGGTGGTCGCCTGGTACGACAACGAGTGGGGCTTCTCGAACCGCGTGATCGACACCCTCACCCTCCTCGCGACCCGCTGAGCCGGCCGCACACACCGGAGGAGCTTCGGCCTGCCGGCTCGACTCCGCTCAGGAGACCGTCACTCCCGGAGCGCAGTAGGCGATCGCCTGGACCGTGGCATTCGCGGACTCGGTGGGGTTGAACGCCTGTACCATCCACGCGTTTCCCAGACCCGCGCCGCCCGAATCGGCTCGCTGGGAGACGTTCACCGTCAGGCCGAAGCTCGAAACGAAGCCCCCTGAGACCGCCTTGTGGCCCTCAGGGCACACGGCGGTGCTACCGCTTGCCGTGCCGGGGGCGACTGTCCGCTCCTGGTCGACGACCCGGACGAGTGCGAGAGATGCCCCGGGCGGTCCGGCGGGGCCGACAGAGCCGACGGGCCCCTGTGCTCCCGCGGGGCCGGCGACCCCTGGCGCTCCTGCGGGCCCGGCCGGTCCCGGCGCCCCTGCCGGCCCCGCCGGGCCGGGTGCTCCGGCCGGCCCTGCCGGTCCCGGTGCTCCGGCCGCCCCCTCCGGACCGGGCGGTCCGCCGTGCCCGCTGCCGCATTCGTCCTGGCTCGTCATGACTCCTCGGCCTTCGCCGCACGGGTCCGGATGCCCGGTGTGCAGGGGCGCCGCGGGCCGGGGCTCCCGGGCCTGTGCCTGGGGCGCTGCCCAGCCTACGAGCGCCACGGACGCCAAGGCGCCGGCAAGCGCGCGGGTTCCGAATCGGCGGTCTGTGCCCTGCTCGTTTCGCATGTGAACCTCCTTGTATGCGCGGGCCCTGGAGGGGCTTCGAGCCCCACAATTCGTATCGTGAGACGGCGCGCTTTATGCAGCGGCGGAGGAGTGTCACTCCGTTGCCGTTCGGTCCTGCTCCCCCCTGTCTCCCCCTCCGGCAAGGGTGCGGCGGTGGTTTGCCCCCGTCGGCCGCAGACCGGATCGGCTGGCGTACGTCAAGCCACGGGTTTCAGGGACGTGACCGTGCGGGGCGGGTCGGGGCCTACTGGATGCTCCCCCTCCACACCTCGAACCCGGGAGCTTCCATGACCCACCTCTTCCGCACCCCGCGCTTCTTCGCCCTGGCCGCTTCGACCGCCGTGGTCGTGGGCGGCGTGCTGGTCCCGACCAGCGCGTTCGCCGCCGCCCCGGCGACCCCGCAGGCCGCCGTGGCCGATGACCGCGTCGTGGCCCCCGATGATCAGGGCGGCAGCGACAACAAGGGCAACCTGCTGCTCGTCGAACCCGGCGGGAAGTCCCTCTTCGGCGACGACGACATCGGCACGGGAGCGGGCGCTGACGGGGGCGTGCACTTCGAACCGTCCAAGGGCCATACCTGGGTCTGTTTCGCCGCGCCCTGCGACGACCCGCTGGCCGAGCCCGTCCCGCACGCCCCCGACGTCCCTGACATCCCCGGATTCCCCGGTGTTCCCGGGTTCCCCGGTATCCCCGACATCCCCGGTCTGCCCCATTCCGGCGACCTGACGGTTCCCAACGCGTGATGCCGGCCCGACGGTTCGCCGCGGCGCGGGGCCGCCACCCCATCCGGTGGCGGCCCCGTCCCGCGTGCCCCTAGTACTCTCCGTAGCGCAGGCGCCCCAGGGCCGTCATCGGGCGGTCATGGGCGGCGACCGGAGCCGGGAGACAGGTGGAGCCGGTCAGGTAGCGGTCCACGGCGGCGGCCACCGCCCGGCCCTCGGCTATGGCCCACACCACCAGCGACTGGCCGCGGCCCGCGTCGCCGGCGACGAACACCCCCGGCGCCCGTCCGCCGCCCGCCGCGAAGCCGGCGTCCCGCGCGAAGTTGCCGCGCTCGTCGAGCTCCAGCCCCAGCTGCTCGCGCAGGCCGCCGGCCCGCTCGGGGCCCGAGAAGCCGAGGGCCAGCAGCACCAGTCCGGTCGGTATGACGTGCTCGGTGCCGGCCAGGGGGCTGCGGGCCACCGGCTCGACGGCGGTCAGGTGCAGTGCCCGAACCCGGCCCGAGGCGTCCCCCTCGAAGCGCAGGGTGGCGGAGGAGAACAGCCGGGGGTCGCGGCCCTCGCACCCGCGGGCCTCCTCGTGGGCGTGGGAGATCCGGTACGTCTTCGGGTACACCGGCCAGGGCTCGTCGTCGGTCCGGCCCGCGCCGGGTTCCGGGTTGATGTCGAGCTGGACCACGGAGATCGCGCCCTGTCGCAGGGCGGTCCCGAGGCAGTCGGAGCCCGTGTCGCCGCCGCCGACGATCACCACGTGCCGGCCCTCGGCGGTGACGGGAGACACGGCGTAGTCGCCCTCCCGCACCCGGTTGGCGCAGGTCAGGTACTCCATGGCCTGGTGGATGCCGTGCAGTGCGCGGCCGGGGACCGGTAGTTCCCGGCGTTCGCCGGCGCCGATCGCGACGACCACGGCGTCGCACCGGCCGCGCAGCTCCGCTGCGCTGGTGCCGGCCGCCGCGCCGGCGCCCTCTGCCGCGCCGGCGCCCTCTGCCGCGCCGGCGCCCGTCGCGGTGCCCGCCGCGGGGCCGGCCGTGCCGCCGATGTCCGTGCCCGTGACGAAGACCGTGCCCTCGGCGCGCATCTGCTCGATGCGGCGGTCCAGGTGGATCTTCTCCATCTTGAACTCGGGGATGCCGTAGCGCAGCAGTCCGCCGATCCGGTCGGCCCGTTCGTGGACCGTGACGGAGTGCCCGGCACGGGTCAGCTGCTGCGCCGCCGCGAGTCCGGCCGGACCGGAGCCTATGACGGCCACCGTCTTGCCGCTCTCTTTCTCCGGCGGCCTGGGGGTGAGGTAGCCGCGGCGCAGGCCCTCGTCCGCGATCGCCTGCTCGACGTTCTTGATGGTCACCGGGTCCGCGTTGATCGTCAGGACGCAGGCGTCCTCGCACGGGGCCGGGCAGAGCCTGCCGGTGACCTCCGGGAAGTTGTTGGTCGCGTGCAGCCGCTCGTACGCAGCGCGCCAGTCGCCGTGGGCGGCGTACGCGTTCCACTCGGGTATGAGGTTTCCCAGGGGACAGCCGGTGTGGCAGAACGGAATGCCGCAGTCCATGCAGCGGTCGGCCTGCCGGGAGACGAGCGGCAGCAACGCCTGGCCCGCGTGGACCTCGTGCCAGTCGCCCAGCCGTTCCTCGACGGGACGGGCCGGGACGGCCTCGCGGGGGATCCTGAGGAAGCCGAACGGATCGGTCACGCGCCGCCTCCCTGGATCGTTCGCGGTGGGGGCACGACGCGGGCGGCGCACCATGCTCCTCGTACGCGCATTCTGTGGCGGTTCGACCAGATTACGCCGCCTTCGCTCCAGCGTCGGGGGTGAAGGGAATCCGGTGAACGGGCGCATGCGGAAGGTGACGGCCGACCCGTGCGAACGCGACCGGCCCGACCCACGGCGCACCCCCGCCGCGGGGTGGCGGGTCAGCGCCGGTGGAGGGTCTGCAACGCCTCGACCAGCACCTTGGGATGGTGCTGCCCCTTGTAGACGGGAGGCGGTTGCCGGTCGAGCCCGAGCAGACCGGCCACCGCGGTCCAGGCGGTGCGTACGGAGTACTCGACGGTGAAGACCACGTCGTCGGGGACTTCCGCGTACTGGCCGATGAAGGCGAGGTTCGTGGACTTCTCGGGAACGACCTGCGGCCGGTCCCCCTGCGAGCGGACGAGGAACTGGCTGGTGATGTAAGGCATCAGGGCCGGGATCACGATGGACTGGTCGAGGATCTGCGGGCGCTGCTCGAAGCGCAGGTGGGAGAGGACTTCGTCCAGGATCTCCCGGCCCGTGCACCGTGACATGGGCTTCTTGACGAAGTCCCCGTCCCGCCCGGGGACGAGCGCGTACCCCCACCAAACGTAGGTGTCCGCCGGCTGGTCACGGAAGTGGGGCTGGTGGTTGAGGACGATCGTCAGCAGCCAACTGGAGTCCTTGAAGGTGACCAGGCCTCCCTTGCCGGCCTCGCTTCCGCTGAATTCCTGCATGAGCTTGAAGAAGGTCGGATCCTTCGTGGTGACGGTGAACGATTCCCAGGTCGAGTCCGCCACGGAAGAGGAGAAGACGCGAGGGTTGCCGAGCCCGGGCCTCTTGGCGGCGAGGGTCTCCCACAAGCGCCAGGAGCCCGCGGAGCGCGAAGTGTCCGGGACGGGGGCCGCGTCGGTGGTGCCCAGGGTGGAGTTGGCGGTCATCGAGCCGTTGGTCACCATCACCAGGTCGTCCGGGCCCACCGGCGTCTCACCGCTCTGCCCGTCGCGCTCCCAGGACATCCGCTCGACGGTCAGTGCGTCGCCCGGGGCCAGGCTCAGGTCGGTGACGCGGGTGCCCAGCCGGACGGTCACGCCCTGGTCGGTGAGCCACTTTCCGAGAGGGCGGACGATGGAGTCGTACTGGTTGAACCGGGTGCGGTAGATCCCCGACATCGTGTCGAAGGTCTTGAAGAGGTGGACGAAGCGGTTGAGGTAGCGCCGGAACTCGATCGCGCTGTGCCACGGTTCGAAGGCGAAGGTCGTGCACCACATCCACCAGAAGTCGGTGGTGAAGAACTCCTCGCCGAAACAGTCGGTGATGCGCTTTCCGTCCAGGAGGTGCTCTGGCGTCGCGACGCACTTGACCAGTTCGAGACGGTCCCGCTCGGAGAACCCCATCGAGTGCGCTCGGACCACCCGCCCCTCGGCGTCGACCAGCCGTGCCTGGTCGTCCCAGGCGAAGTCGTCGTGGAATGCGAACGTGTCATCGGTGACCGACTTCGACGGATCCTCCAGCGATGGGATCGACCCGAGCAGGTCGTACGTGCAGTCGAAGTGGATTTCGAACATGCGCCCGCCGCGCATCGTGTAGCCCGTCTCGGGTGAACCTGCCGCGTCCAGGCTGCCGCCCTCGCGGTCCTGTTCCTCCAGGATGACGATGTCCCGGCCGTCGAAGCCGCCGTCCCGGATCAGGAACGCCGCCGCGGACAACGAGGCGATCCCGCTCCCCACCAGGTCCCTGCCTCCGTCGCACCCCTCGGGCCCGTCCTCAGGCGGTCGACGCGCCGCTTCCGGGAAGGATCCGAAGTCGATGCTTCCCCGCCGGCCGGCCCGAGGCGCGGTGCGCGGCGACAAGTCGCCCGCCTGGCCGCTGCGCCGCCCCGGCCGCGGCACAGACGGGGCCCCGGCCGGGGCACGAGGGGCGCCGCGACGGGTCACCCGGCGCGGATCAGCAGGTCGATCTCCTTCTCCTGATCTCCCGCCACGGTCCCCCGGTCCTCGACCACGAATGCGTCCGTAAGGGCGGCGACGACCCGGTCCACCGCGCGGGGGCCGCCCTGCAGGCCGACTTCGACGGTTCCGTCCAGGCCCATGGGCTCCGTCGTCACGGGCGGGTCCGCCGTGTCCACGGTCGTGCACCACACGGTGGTCCTGCCGTGCGGACCCGGTTCGCGCGCCACGCCTTCCGCCGACGAGGCGGGAAAGGCCCGCTCCAGAACCTCCAGGAGGACGCGGGCGGCCTCTTCCGAGCAATGCGTGGCCGTGACCACCACTTCCGCCGCTGACTGCCGTGACGCGCCGGCGTCGCTGGTCATCGCTTCCCGCCTTCCTCGTACGCCCGGGCGCGAGCGCCCTCCGGGCGACGGCGATCAGTGCTCATGGGCGGTTTCGGCTGCCGCAGGTTCATCGCGGGACCTCGGGGCATCACGCGTCTCCTTCTTCCGGGAGGGTTCACCGTCATGCTGCGAGGCCGTGCGGATTCCCGCATCCCGAATCGCCCGGGCGCGCGCAGGCGCTCTGCCGGATCCGTCGGCCGGACTTTCCTCCCGGCCCGACGGTTCAGGGGCACCGGCCGGGGAAGGCGCGGTAGAGCCCGGCAAGATCGAAGGGAGTGAGCGCCATGCGCGTCGCGTTTCTGACCGCTCCGGAGGGCGTGGAGGAGGTCGAGCTCACCGTGCCCTGGAAGGCCGTCGAGACGGCCGGCTGGATCCCGCAGCTCGTATCGACCGAGCCCGGACGGGTGCAGGCTTTCCATCACCTGGACAAGGCGAACACCTACCCCGTCGACCACCTGCTGGCCGGAGACACCTCCGACGCCTTCGACGCACTCGTGCTGCCGGGCGGTGTCGCCAATCCGGACGCACTGCGCGTGAACGACCGGGCCGTCGGCTTCGTCCGGAGCTTCTTCGAGGCGGGCAAGCCGGTCGCGGCGATCTGCCACGCGCCCTGGACCCTGATCGAGGCCGGCGTCGTACGCGGCAGGACGCTGACGTCGTGGCCCAGCCTGGCGACCGACATCCGCAACGCGGGAGCCACCTGGGTCGACGAGGAGGTACGGGTGTGTCGCGCGGCCCCTGCCACGCTCATCACCAGCCGTAGGCCCGACGACCTCGACGCCTTCTGCGCCACGCTCGTGAAGGAATTCACCCCCGGGCGGTCGTGACGGCCCCGGCGGGGACGGGGTCAGCCGCGCAGCAGGGCGCAGACGGAGTCCTCCTGGACCTCGCGGACCCGTGCGAGCAGGTCGGGGTTGGTGTCGAGGGACGTCTGCGTGCTGATCGTGAAGGTCAGTGAGCGCCGGCCGTCCGCCGTGGCCGCCGCCGGCTGCGTGTAGCCGGCGGTGTTGCCGGTGTGGCCGTAGACGGTTCCGCAGCGCGTGGTGTAGCGGTAGACGGCCAGGCCGGCCGCGGTCGGCCCGGGCCGGGGGGCTGGGACAGTGCGCCGGGGATGAAGGTGAACTGCTGCCGGCGGGTGCGCTCTGATACGAGCGAGCCGCCCGCGTAGCCCCGGATGAACGCGGTCAGGTCCTTCGGCGTCGAGACGATGCCCCCGGCCGCCCAGGCCCCCGAGGCGCTGATGGCCTCGCTGACGTCGACGGGTCCGGTCTGCGGGTCGATCTGGTAGCCGTGGAGGAAGGGCGTGGGCAGCCGGTACCCCTGGGGCAGGCTCGTGTCTTTCAGGCCCAGCGGCTCGTAGACGAGCTCGCGCAGCAGTGCCTCGTACCGGCGTCCGGTGGCGGCCTCGGCCATCAGGGCGATGGCGACGTTGTCGGAGTTGGAGTACTGGTAGCGGCTGCCCGGCCGGAAGGCGAGGTCCTCGCCGGCGACGAACTCGAGCAGGCGCCGGGAGTCGAACCGGTGGCGGAGGTCCTCGGAGATGATGTCGGTCGGCCGCTGTCCACGTCGGCCACGCCCGCCCGGTGGACCTTCGTACGGTCGCCGCCGCCACCGCCGGCGACACGGCCGGGCACGGGCCGGTGGTGGCCCATCCGGCCCTGGCGGGCCCGTGGCGCGGAGGCCCTGAAGAGGCCCCCATCGCCACCCTTCTATTCATTGCAGATTCGTGAATAGAACCTCACATTCGAAGGCCGCAAGGCGAGTTCGATCTACGATCCATTCATCGCTCGTTCGACTCTTCCTCTGCACATGGATCACACAATGATTTCTGCACTCCCGCGCCGACGTACCCTGCTCGCCGCATCCACCGCGATCGCCCTCGCGCTCCTCGTGTCCGGCTGCGGCACCGGAGGCACAGACGCCCACCGCATCCGGGTCGGCGTCTCCGGCGACTCCCCGGAATGGGACGTCCTCGCGAAGGAGGCCAAGAAGGAGGGCCTCACCGTGGAGACGGTCGTGTTCGACGACTACTCGCTGCCCAACAAGGCCCTCAGCGCGGGCGACATCGAGCTCAACGCCTTCCAGCACCTGGTCTTCCTCGCGCAGTCGAACACCGAGAACAAGACCGACATCGCCCCCATCGCCGCGACCACGGTGGTCCCCCTCGGCCTCTACTCCAGCAAGCACAAGCAGCTCGCGGACCTCCCCGACCGGGCCGAGATCGCCTTGGCCAACGACCCCGCCAACCAGGGCCGCGGACTGCGCGTGCTGGAGCAGGCGAAGCTCATCGAGCTGCGGAAGGACGCCGGGCTCTTCGCCACGCCCGACGACATCACCGCCAACCCCAAGCACATCAAGCTCACGCCGGTGAACGCCCAGCAGACCCCCCGGACCCTCAAGGACACGGACGCCGCGATCATCAACGACGGCGTCGCCGAGCTCGCCGGCATATCCGCCGACACCGCGCTGTTCAAGGACGACCCCGCCGCCCCGCAGTCCGTCCCGTACCTGAACGTCATCGCCGCCCGCGCGAACCAGAAGGACAACGCGGACTACCAGAAGATCGTCGAGCTGTACGCCTCCCCGGCCGTGCAGGACGAAGTCCGCCGCACCAGCAACGGCACCGCGCACCACGTCGAGCTGCCCGCCGCCGACCTCCAGGCCGAGGTCGCCCGCATCCAGAAGCAGCTGAAGCGATGACCGCAGCCGTGGAACTGCGCGACGTCCACAAGGAGTTCCCGGGCGGGGCGCGCGCCGTCGACGGAGTCACCCTGTCCGTCGAGGCGGGCACCGTCTTCGGGGTCGTCGGCCACAGCGGTGCGGGCAAGTCCACCCTGCTGCGCCTGGTCAACGGCCTGGAGGAGCCGACCTCGGGCAGTGTCCTGCTCGACGGCCAGGACCTCTCCGTGCTCGGCGAGCGCCGCCTGCGCCCCGTGCGACGCGACATCGGCATGATCTTCCAGCAGTTCAACCTCTTCCGCTCGCGCACCGTCCTGGGCAACGTGCTCTACCCGCTGCGCCTCGCCGGGATGGACCGCGCGGCGGCCCGGGCCCGCGCCGAGGAGACGCTGGACTTCGTCGGCCTCGCCGGCCACGGCAAGCGCTACCCGGAGCAGCTCTCGGGCGGCCAGCGCCAGCGCGTCGGCATCGCCCGCGCGCTCGCCACCCGTCCGAAGGTCCTCCTGTGCGACGAGGCGACCTCCGCCCTCGACCCGCAGACCACGGGCGAGGTGCTGGCCCTGCTGCGCCGCGTCAACCGCGAGCTGGGCGTCACGATCCTGCTCATCACCCACGAGATGGAGGTCGTACGGACCCTGTGCGACCGCGTCGCGGTCATGGAGGACGGCAAGGTCGTCGAGAGCGGCGAGGTGTACGAGGTCTTCGCGCGGCCCCGCCACGCGACCACCGCCGCCTTCGTCCGCTCCGCCCGCCACAGCGAGCCGGACGAAGCACTCCTGGAGCGGCTGCGCGCCCGCCACCCCGGCCGCCTGATCACGCTGCCCGTCGCCGACGGCAGCGCCTCCCTGGACGGCCTCTCGGAGGTCCTGCACGTCCACGGCGTCGAGTTCACCTTCGTCCACGGAGGCATCTCCGAGGTACGGGGACGTCCCCTGGGCAGCGTGACGCTGGAACTGCGCGGCGAAGCCGCCGCGGTCGATGCCGTCGTCGCCGCGCTCTGCGTCCCGGACCTCGCGGAAGCGGGTGCCCGGTGAAGGCCGACTGGAGCACGTTCTGGCCCAAGGTCCTCGACGCCACCGGCGAGACCGTCTACATGGTGCTCATCACCCTGGCGCTGTCGACCGTCAGCGGACTGACGGTGGGGCTCACCCTCTACGCCACCCGCAAGGGCGGCGTCCTGCCCAACCGGATCGTGCACACGGTCCTGGGGCTGCTCATCAACATCATCCGGCCCGTCCCCTTCATCATCGCGATCGTCGCGCTCGCCCCGGTCACGCGCGGGGTGGTCGGCACGATGATCGGGACGAACGCCGCGATCTTCCCGATGACGGTCGTCGCCACGTTCGGGGTCGCCCGCATCGTGGAGTCCAACCTGCTGTCCGTCGAGCCCGGTGTGATCGAGGCGGCCCGCTCCATGGGCGCGAGCCCGCTGCGGATCCTGCTCACGGTGTTGGTCCCCGAGGCTCTCGGGCCCCTGGTGCTCGGCCTGACCTTCATGCTCGTCGCGCTGATCGACTTCTCGGCGGTGGCCGGCACGGTCGGCGGAGGAGGCGTCGGCAACCTGGCGATGACCTACGGCTACCTGCGCTTCGACACCTCGGTGATGGTGGTGACGGTGCTCGTCCTGATCGCACTCGTCCAGTCGGCGCAACTGCTCGGCAACGTGGTGTCCCGCAAGGTGCTCCGCCGCTGACGCCCCGCGTGGGAACGGCCCGGACGGGCGCCGGCGGGACCGCCGGCGCCCGGGGCGATCAGCCGAACTGGGCGGTGATGCGCTGGAGCGGGACGAACTTGAAGTTCTGGTTGCCGCTGGTGCCGGGGGCGCCGTTGGAGCCGTCCTGGCAGATGAAGACGCCCTGGGGGAAGGCGGGGCCGAGGTTGGCCGCAGTGGCGTCGATGCCGTCGGTGTCCTCGCAGTCGTCGGCCGCGGTGCCGTTGGAGACGGAGAAGCGGCCGAGGTAGGCGCGGGTGGTGCGGTCGTACACGGTGAAGTCGTTGCTGCCCTGCGAGGAGACGTAGATCCGGTTCCCGGCGGCGGTGATGCCCTCGGTGTCGGCGGTGATGTGGCCGCCGGAGCCGGTGGAGTCGAGCTTGGTACGGCTGGTGCCGGCGGTCGGCTCGGCTCCGTACACCCAGACGCCGACGTCCTCCTCGCCGAGGTAGAGCTTGCCGGTGGTCTCGTCGGCGTAGCAGCCCTCGACCGCGGAGCCCGCGTCCCACAGGCGGACGGAGGTCGCCGTCACCGCGTCGCCGTTGACGGCCAGCTCCCACTGCTCGACGCGGCCGGAGGTGGAGTTGGGGAAGGCGTAGAGCTTGCCCGAGGCCGGCGAGGTGTAGAGGCAGATGCCGTGCGCCGTGACCTCGGTGGGCACGTCCTTCAGCCGCTTGAGCTGCCGGGTCGCGGGGTCGATGCGGTAGATGTGCATGGCGCCGCTGCCGTCGGCGGCCTCGTCGTCCGCCGAGACCACGATGTTGCCGCGCAAGTCGACGTTGTTGCCGTAGTCGCCGGTGATCCGCTGGATGCGGGCGCCGGTCATGTCGTAGACCTCCAGCGCGCCCTTCTTGTCCGTGGCGACGACCACCGACTTGGCGGGATCGGTCGGGTGGACCCAGATGGCGGGGTCGTCGGCGGCGTCGCCGCTGTGCGAGACCGGGGCGGTCTCCACGGTGGCCGTGACGGATACGGCCGCGGCGTGAGCCGGAGCGGCCGGCAGGGCCAGTGCGGCCAGGACGGCGGCGGGCAGGGCGGCCGTGCGGACGGAAAGGGCGAAGGACACCGGGTTCCCCTCGGTCGGGTGAAGGACAGGAGGACGGTAGAGAGGCCCGGCGAGCGTGGCGTGAACGGCAGTTGAACCGGCCGGGGCAGCGGCGCCGGACCGGGCGGGGCGGGGCGGGGCGGGAGCCGCAGGGCGGACCTCCGACGCCTCCGGTTCGAGCGGTAACTATGCTGGCGAGGCCCTGACTTCCCCGCCGCAAGACCGCCCGGACCGGCAACGACCGCCATCCGTACGGCTCTTGCCGCCCACCGCCCCCACCCGCCAGGAGCCCCATGAGCGACCCGATCGGCATCCGCGCGACGCTGCTCGTCCTGTACTCGCCCCGGCTCGAAGAGTGCCGGTGCTTCTACGAGGACCTGGGTCTGCGCTTCGCGAGCGAGCAGCACGGACGGGGACCCCGCCACTACGCCGCCACGCTGGCGGACGGCGCGGTCTTCGAGCTCTACCCCGCCCGCCCCGACCGCGAGACCGGCGCCCTTCGCCTGGGGCTCACGCTCACCGGCGCCGCCGCGACCCCACCGCTCACGCCCGGCCGCCACCTCCTCACGGACCCCGACGGCCGGACCGTCGACATCCACGCGACCTGACGGCGACCTGCGGGCGAGCCGGCGCGGAGGGCTTCCGCGGGCACGCCGGCGTGGGCCTGCCCTGCGTCACCGTCACCGTCACCGTCACCGGCTGACCACCTCGGCGGCCTCGCCCGCCTCGGTCCCGACGACGCGGCCGTCGCGCAGTTCCACGACCCGGTCCGCGAGTTCGATCAGGTTCGGGTCGTGGGTGGCGACGAGGATGGTGACCGACTCGCTGCGCACGACCGCACGCAACAGTTCCATGATCGAGCGGCCGGTCTCCGAGTCGAGCTGACCCGTGGGTTCGTCCGCGATGATCAGGTCGGGCTCGTTGGCCAGGGCGCGGGCCACCGCGACGCGCTGCTGCTGGCCGCCGGAGAGCTCGCCGGGGCGCTGCTCGGCGTGGTCCGCGAGACCGACCAGGGCGAGCAGGGTCCGGGCGCGTTCCTCGCGCTCCTTGGCGGGCATGCGGCGCAGTCGCATCGGGACGCCGACGTTCTCGGCGGCGGTGAGGACGGGGATCAGGCCGAAGGACTGGAAGACGAAGCCGATGCGGTCGCGGCGCAGGGCGAGCAGGTCCGCCTCGTCGAGGGTCGCCAGGTCGGTGCCGTCGAGGGTGATCCGGCCGCTGGTGGGGGCGTCGAGGCCGCCGACGAGGTTGAGCAGGGTGGTCTTGCCGGAGCCCGACCGGCCCCTGAGGGCGGTGAGTTCGCCTCGGCGGACCTCGAACGACACGCCGCGCAGGGCGTGGACGGCCTGGGGTCCGCTGCCGAAGCTGTGGTGCAGGTCGTCCACCACCACGATCGGAGTGGTGGTGCCCGCCCGGGCCGCCGGGACCGCCGCCGCCACCGGTTCCTGATGGTTGTCACTCATCGCGTGTACTCCCCCGTCGAGTGTGGAGCGCCCGGCCCATCGGTCCGTACTCGCTCCCGTTGCAGCTTTCTGATCGCATTTGCGCATCTGTCGCACCGATCACGCAAGCCCCTTCCCTCTCTGGCTCGAATCTGACAGCATCGTCCGCTATCCGGTACCGAAGGTCCGGACGGGGGAGGGAATTCAACACGTGCTCGGCTTCGTCGTGCGCCGACTGCGCGGGCGATGGCCGCTCGCCGTCGCCGTACTGCTCACCGTACTGATCACCGCGACCGCTCTGACCGCGCTGACGGCATTCACCCGTGGCGTGGAGGAGGAGGGCCTCCGGCAGGCCCTGACCGGCTCGGAACAGGCCCGGACCACCGTCGTGGTCACCAGCGGCCATCCGGCCTCCTCCCGCGCCAAGGACGACGAGTCCCTCCGGGCCTACGCGGACGAGGTGTTCGGCCGGCTTCCGGTCACCGCCGAGAGCGTGGCCCGCAGCCGTTCCTACGGACTCCCCGGCGCGGCGGCTTCGGGCCACGACGCCGACCTGACCCTGCTCGCCGCGCTCGGCCGGGAGCACGTGCAGCTGCTCGCCGGCCAGTGGCCCGCACCGGTCACCGCCACCGGGACCGGCACCCCGGCCTCACCCATGCAGGTGGCCGTGCCGCGCGCGGCGCTGGCCCGGCTCGGCCTGGCCGAGTCCGCGCTGCCCGCACCGGTCCGGCTGGACGACCGCTTCGACGGCGCCGCGCTGACCGTGCTGGTCACCGGCGTGTACCGGGCCTCCGATCCGGACGCCGGGTACTGGCGGCTCGACCCGCTCGGTGGCCGGGAGATCCAGTCCGGCTCCCTCGCCACCTACGGCCCGCTCCTGGTGGACGACAGTGCCTTCACGACCGGCGGTCTCCTGCAGAACTACCGCCTCACGCTGCTGACCCCGGACCTGCGCACGATCCGCACCTCCGAGGCCGAGGCCGTCCGGACCGCCGCGAAGCCCGCCTCGGACGCCCTCGAACGCACCACCTCCCTCCGGGCCGCCACCGAACTGCCGAAACTCCTCACCGAGTTGGACTCCGGCATGCTCGTCGCCCGGTCCACCCTGATGGTGGGAGCGCTCCAGCTCGCCGTCCTCTCCACCGCCGCACTGCTCCTCGTCTCCCATATCCTGACCGTGCGCCAGGAACCGGAGCGCGTCCTGCTCACCGCGCGCGGCGCCTCCCGGCGGCGCCTCGGCGCGCTCGGCGCGGCCGAGTCGCTGCTGCTCGCCCTGCCCGCCGCCGTCCTGGCACCGCTGCTCACACCTCCCCTGCTGCGCCTGTTCGGCCGGTTCGGACCACTCGGGCAGGTCCACCTGGAGATCCCGGACACCTGGCTGGTCTGGCCGGTCGCGGCCGGCTGCGCCCTCGCCTGCGTCCTGCTGACGACCCTGCCCTCCGTGCTGCGCGGCGCCTCGGCCGCCGTCCTGCGCCGCGCCGGCGGCAGGCAGGCCCTGGTGACGGGCGCCGCCCGCTCCGGCCTGGACCTGGCCGTGATCGTGCTCGCGGTCCTCGGCTACCAGCAGCTGTCGCAGTACGGAGGCACGGACGCCCAGGGGCCCGACGCCCCCGCCGACGGCGGGCTCGGCATCGACCCGGTCCTGGTCGCCGCCCCGACCCTGGCCCTGTGCGGGGGCACGCTGTTGGTCCTGCGGCTGCTGCCGTTCGCGGCACGGGCCGGCGGACGGCTGGCCGCGCGCGGCCGTGGCCTCGGCCCGGCCCTGTTCGGCTGGCAGATCGCCCGACGGCCCGGCCGGGCCACGGGGCCCGTGCTGCTGCTCGTCCTCGCCGTCTCCAGCGGGATCCTGGCCCTCGGCCAGCACACCGCCTGGTCCGAGTCCCAGCGCGACCAGGCCGACTTCACGACCGCCGGCGGGCTGCGGATCTCCGGGAGCAGCATGGCCCCGATGGGGCAGGGCGGACGCTACGGGGCACTGCCGGGCGCGGACCGTCTGATTCCGGTGGTCCGCCAGGCGCAGCCGCTGCCCGGCGGGGGCACCACCGACGTCCTCGCGGTGGACGCCGCCAAGGTGGCCGAAGCCGTACCGCTGCGCGCGGACCTGCGCGAAGGCCGCGGGATGCGGGAGCTGTTCGCGCCGCTCACCGCGCAGGGCCCGGACGCCCCGGCCAGCTCCACGGCCACCGGTTCGGCCGCAGCCGCTCCCGGGCAGGCTCCCGGTGTCGCCCTGCCCGGCTCCCCCCGCCGGATCGAGCTCGGCGTGACGGTACGGTCCGCCGGTACGAGTTGGGCGGCCGTGAGCCTGCTGCTGCGCGACCGGTTCGGGGCGACCCACGGAACGCCCTCGGTCACACTGCCCACCGGTGGCGACGCCACTCTCTCCTTCCCCCTGGACTCCCTGACGGGTGCCCCGATCGGTTCGGCCGCGGCCCCGCTGACCCTGGCTGGTATACGCCTCTCGTACGCCGGGGACGAAGGCCCCGCGGGCGACGGCAGCGAACTGACCCTGCGCCGGATCGGCGTCTCCGACACCGCGGACGGAGCAGTGACGGCGGTCGCCGCGCCCGGGCCCGTGGCCACGGGCGGCTGGCGGTCCGCGCCCCCGCAGGGACCCCGCACCCTGCGCGCCCCCGCGCTCTCCCCGGTTCCGGCCGGTTCCACGGACCACCTGCAGGTGCGGTACTGGGGCGGGGTCGGCACCGAGAAGGGTGTCAGCGCCGTGCTGTTCCCGGCGCCCGCCGAGCCCGCCCCCGCCGCGGTTGCGGCCATCGCCACCACCGGCTACCTGCGGTCCATCAGTGCCTCCGTGGGGGCGACGGTCCCCGTCACGCTCGACGGCGCGACCGTCCCGATGCGGATCACCGCCGCCGTCGACTCCCTCCCCGTGGTCGGACGGTCGGGGCTCGCCGTCGACCTGCGCACGCTCGGCCGGTTCCTGGTGGAGTCCGCCGGGCGGCAGCCCGCCCCGCCCACCGAGTGGTGGCTGCCCGCCGCCTCGGCCGCCGATCCGGTCCCGGCCCGCGCGGCGACCGCGCTGCGCGAAGGGTCCCGGACCGAGCGCGTCGAACTGCGTGAGGAGATCACCGCGCGCCTGCTGGAGGACCCGCTGAGTGCCGGCCCGCAGAGTGCGCTGGCCGCCCTCGCCGCCGCGTGCGCGGTCCTGGCGGCGATCGGCTTCGCGACGTCCACCGCCGCCGAACGGCGGGTGCGCGGACGGGAGTTCTCGGTGCTGCTCGCGCTCGGCACCCCGCGCCGCTCACTGGCCCTGGCGGCCGCCGCCGAAGGCGGGGTGCTGATCGTCATCGGGACCGCCGTCGGTGCCGGACTGGGGGTCGCCCTCGTCCATCTGATGGCGCCCCTGGTCGTGCTGACACCCGCCGCCGGGCGGCCGTTCCCGCCCGTACGGGTGGACCTGCCGTTCTGGCAGACCCTGCTGACGGCCGCCGCCATAGCCGCCGTTCCCCTGCTGTCGGCCCTGCTCAGCGGCCCCCGGGGCCGCGACATCGCCGCCCGGCTGCGTCCCGTGGAGGAGATGTGACCACCCCGCCGCCGTCCGCCCCCGCCCCGCGGTCCGGGCCGCGGCCCGCGCCCTGGGTCAGGACCCGGTTGCGGGCGGCTCCCCTGGGCACCCTGCTCGCCGCCGCGCTGGCGTTCGTCGCCGTCCTGCTGGCCGCCGCGCTGCCGCGGGCCCAGGACCGGGGCGCCGACCAGGCCCTGAGGTCCTTCCTGGAGCGCAGCGGGCAGACCAACACCAGCCTGCAGGTGACCGCGCCGGCCCCGGTGGGCGGCCAGAGCGCCGAACTCCTCGACGGGACGCTGAAGAGCCTGCTGTCCCATACCGGCGACACCTTCCACGTCGACCCGGACGCGGTGGTCCACGGCACGCGGACCACCAAGCGGCAGCCGCTGCTGAATCCGGAGCTGTCCCGCCCGTCCGGCTTCCCGCCCGCGATGTCCCTGCTGTACGTCCAAGAGGCCCCGGCCCACGTGAAACTGGTGGAGGGGCGCTGGCCGAGCGACACACGCCCGCCCGCCGGCGCGCCCGAGGGCGCCACCGCGTACGATCCGCCGCTGCAGGTCGCCCTCTCGCAGCGCGCCGCCGAGACCCTGGGTGCGCGCCTCGGATCGGTCCTGAGGAGCACGCCCCTGGTCGACGGCACGCCGTCCGTGGAGGTCGTCGGCCTCTACGCGGTCCCCGACCCGGCCGAGGACTTCTGGGTGGGCCTCGACTGCCTCCCGCGCGCCTGCGAGCACTACAACGGGGAGAACCTCTCCTGGCACGTCGACGCCCTGATCGGAGCCGGGGACCTCGGCCGGATGGACACCTGGGGCGACACCGCCGAGGACTTCTGGCGGCTTCCGGTGGACGTCGGCCGCCTGCGGGCCGACCGCCTCGACGCCACGACGAAGGAGATCGCCTCGTACGTGGCCGGGCCCACCGCCGCCTCCCTCACCCGGGAGACCGCCCGCCCGCGACTGCGCACCACCTCGTGGCTGCCCGAACTGTTCAAGCAGGCCCACGACCGCAGACAGGCCGCGGCGCCGCTCGCCCTGATCGGGCCCGCCGGGGTCGGCGGGGTCGCCTTCGTGGTCCTGTGCCTGGCCGGCGCGCTCGCCGGGGACCGCCGGGACGCCGAGCTGCGCCTGCTGCTGGCGCGCGGCGGCTCGCGCGCCGGCATCGTCGGCCGGCTGCTCGGGGAGGGCGCCGTCACGGTGCTCCCGGCGGCCGCGGCCGCCACCGCGCTCGCCGTGCTGCTGTTGCCCACGCCCCGCCTCGCTCCCGCGCTGCTCTCGGCCGCGGTGGTCGCCCTGCTCGCGCTCCTGGCCTTCCCCGTACGGGCGGCCGTACTACTGGCCCCGGCGCGTCCGGCCGGGCGGTGGCGCAGGCCCGTGGCAGAACTGCTCGTCCTCGTCGCCACGGCCGGCGCCGTACTGGAGGTCCGCCGCCGTGGGGTCGCGCCGGCCGGCAGCGACCCCGACCCGCTGCTGATCGCGGCTCCGCTGCTGCTCGCGCTGTGCGGTGGGCTGCTGCTGGCCCGGCTCCAGCCGGTCGTGACCGGCTGGCTCGCACGGGCGGCCGGCCGCCGCTCCGGGCTCGTCGGATTCCTCGGGCTCGCGCGGGCCGCCCGCGGTTCGGGGGCGGCCGGGAGGCAGGCCCGTGGCCGCGGCGGCCCCTCCGTCCTGCCGATGGTCGCACTGCTCCTCGCCATCACCACCGGCGGATTCGGGGCCGCCGTACTGGACTCGGTGGAGGCGAACCGGCTGGGGGTCGCCCGGCTGGCGGTCGGCGGCGACGCGGCGATCACCGCGTTCGGGAAGGCCTCGCTCCCGGCCGGCCTCGCGAAGGCCGCGGGCGAACTGCCCGGCGTACGGACGTCCGTGCCGCTGTGGATCGACCACGACTCCTCGGTCGTCGGCACCACCCAGCGCTCCACCCAGGTCTCCGTGATCGTCGTCGAGCCGGGTGCGTACGCGGAGCTGTCCCGCGCGCTCGGCTGCGGCTCCTTCGACCCCGCCCTGCTGACCGCGGGCGCCGGGCAGTCCGCGGACGCGCCCGTGCCCGCGCTGTTCAGCACGGGCCTGGCACGGCTGGCCGGTCCGGGCACGTACACGCTGCGGCCCGGCAACGGCGGAGAGCTGCGGGCACGGGTCGCCGGCGTCATCGACTGCACCCCGGCGCGGCCGGCCCGGGACGCCGCGACCGTCGTGCTGCCGGCGGGCCCGGCGGCGGCCCTCATCGGCGCCGACCAGCCGAACCAGTGGCTGGCACTGGGTTCCGTCGACGGCGACCGGCTGCGTGCCCTGGTCCGGGCCGCGCTCCCGGCGTCGTCATCGGCACAGGCCCCGTCGCCGTCCCCGGCTCCGGCCCTCGCCGCGGGTCAGGATCCGGCCGCCCCGGCGCACCCCGCCGACGACGTGTATCCCGTACGCACCAGTGCCGAGGCCATCGCCGAGCTGGGCGCCGATCCGCTGCAACGGTCGGCCGAGCGCCTCTTCTGGGCCTCCGTGGCCGGAGCGGCCGGCTTCGCCCTGCTGGCCGTTCTGCTGACGCTGATGCGGACCGTTCCCGAACGTGCGGCGCTGCTGGCCCGGCTGCGCACCATGGGACTGCGCCGCCGCCAGGGCGTGGCGCTGATCCTCGCCGAGACCCTGCCGCAGACCCTGGCCGCGACGCTGGGCGGGGCCCTGGTGGCGGCGGCCGCGGTGGCGTTGCTGGGCCCGGCGATGGACCTGTCCACGCTGGTCGGCGCGAGCGTGCCGACCGGGGTACGGCTCACCGCGGGGCCCGTACTGACCCAGGCCCTGGGCCTGGCCGCCCTGGTCGCCGCGGCCGTGCTCGTCGAGGCGGCGACATCCGGGCGACGGCAGATCACCACCGAGTTGAGAGCGGGAGACCAGCGTTGAACACCGACCAGCCGACGTACGAGGAGCTGCGCCGCCGGGCGACGGCCGCCGCGGAGCCCCGCACCCCGACGGTGGACGCCGCGATCGCCTGCGACCGTCTGGTCCGGATCTTCAGCACGGACAGCATCGAGGTGCAGGCCCTGCAGGGGCTGGAGCTGACGGTCGCCCAGGGCGACCTGGTGGCCCTCGTGGGCGCCTCGGGCAGCGGCAAGTCCACCCTCCTGAACATCCTGGCGGGCCTGGACGTCCCGACGGCGGGCAGCGCGGCGGTCGCGGGGTACGACCTGCTGGAACTCTCGGCACGGGACCGGCTGCGCTACCGGCGCGAAGCGGTCGGGTTCGTCTTCCAGCAGACGGCCCGCAACCTGTTGCCGTTCCTGACGGCCGCGCAGAACGTCGCACTGCCGATGCAGTTGAAGGGCGGCGGCGGCAGGCGCGGCGCGGCCGCACGCCGTGGCGCCCGGGTCGCGGAGATCCTCGACGCCCTCGGCATCGGCGAACTGGCGCACCGGCGCCCGGCGGAACTGTCCGGCGGCCAGCAGCAGCGCGTCGCGATCGCCGTGGCGATGGCGAACGACCCCAGGGTGCTGCTGGCCGACGAACCCACGGGCGAACTCGACTCGGAGACGGCGGCGGCCGTCTTCGAGACCTTCCGCACGGTGAACAAGGAACTCGGTGTGACGGTGGTCATCGTGACGCACGACCCCATGGTGGCGGGCGAGGTCCGGCGCACCGTGGCGATCCGCGACGGCCGCACCAGCAGCGAGGTCCTGCGCCGCCTGGTCACCGACGAGCACGGCGAAGAGTCGATCAGCGAACGCGAGTACGTCGTCCTGGACCGCTCCGGCCGCGTCCAGCTGCCCCCGAAGTTCCTGGAGGCCCTGGGCATGGAACACCGCGTCGCGGTCGACCTGGCCCCGGACCACATCGAGCTCCGCCCGGACCGCAGCTAGCGATCACGGGAGCGTCAGGGTGCGAGGCCCTCGACGAGTTCGGCACCGGGGAGTTCCGCGAACAGCTTCCCGGGCGCGATGAGCTTGCCGCGACGGCGTCCGCTGCCGACGAGTACGTACGGCATGTCGGCGACCGCGGGGTCCACCAGGAGCGGCCAGCCGTCCGGCAGACCCAGCGGCGTGATGCCGCCGTACTCCATGCCCGTCAGCTCGACGGCCGTCTCCATCGGCGCGAACGACACCTTGCGCGCGCCCAGGTGGCGCCGGACGGCGCCGTTCACGTCGGCCCGGCCGGCGGAGGGCACGAGGCAGGCCGCGAGGGTGGTCGCGCCGCCGCGCTTGGCGGCGACCACCACGCAGTTCGCGGACTGGCCGAGCAGCTCCTGCCCGTAGTGCGCGACGAAGGCGCCGGTGTCGGCGATGGCGGGGTCGGTGTCCACGTACAGGATCTGCTCGGCGGGGACGTGCCCGGCCCAGCCCCGGACCGCTTCGGCCACGGGCGGGACGAGGTCCTCGAGGCATTCGGGAGCCGGCACCGCGTTGTCGAAGGGCCCGATGGGAGCGCGCATGACCGCACGCTAACAGAAGCCGACCTGGCCGACGGGGCAGTCCCGCGGGCACCGGATGCACGCGCGCGGCGTCGAGTGCGCTCGTGCTGCCCCGTCGGGTACGGCGGGTCCGGCCGTGGGGTCAGCGCGGCACCGGGGCGGCCCGTACGGTCAGGGAACGCGGGGCAGTGGCCGGCCCTGCGGGCAGCCGGAGCGGGCGGCGGCCCGGGGTGATCGAACCGAGCACGCGGGAGCCGTCGGCTCCCGTGCATCCGGGAGCGTTGCCCGGGAGGCCGTGCAGGGTGAGGTACCCGAGCACGGCGAACGCGTACGCCTCCTTCGCCGCGGCCGGCAGCCCGAGCTCCTCCGACGTGCGCAGCGCCGTGCCGCCCAGCTCGGCGCGGAGCATGCCCGTCAGCGTCGGGTTGCGCACGCCGCCGCCCGACGCGTACACCTCGGTGGCGCCCAGCGGCCGCAGCGCGTCGGCGACGGTCCGGGCGGTGAGGCGCGTGAGCGTGGCGACCAGGTCCTGCGGCGGAAGCTGGCCGAAGCCGGTCAGTCGGGAGCGCAGGTAGCCCTCGTGGAACAGTTCCTTGCCCGTGGTGCGCGGTGCGGACAACCCGTAGTACGGCTCCGCGAGCAGCCGTTCCAGCAGGGCCTCGTGGACCTGTCCGGCGGCGGCGAGCGCCCCGTCCTCGTCGTAGGCGAGCCGCCCGCCGGTCAGCTCGCGCACCGCCGCGTCGATCAGCGCGTTGCCCGGGCCGGTGTCGAAGGCGACGGGGTCGCCGTACCGCGGTGCCACGGTGACGTTGGAGATGCCCCCGATGTTCAGGGCGGCCGGCACACCGGGCCGGCCGCGCAGCAGCATCAGGTCGATCAGGCTCACCAGCGGCGCGCCCTGGCCGCCGGCGGCGACGTCCCGCGGCCGGAAGCCGGAGACCACCGGGCAGCCGGTGGCTTCGGCGATCCAGGCCGGTTCGCCGAGCTGGAGGGTGCCGTGGACGCGTCCGTCCGCCGCCCAGTGGTACACGGTCTGGCCGTGCGAGGCCAGCAACTCGGCCCGTCCGTCGCAGAGTTCGCGGTCGGCCCGGACGGCGAGCCGTCCGAAGGCCTGCCCGATGTGCGTGTCGAGGCGGCACACGTCGGCGAGCGTGGTGGCGGAGGGCGGCAGGGCCGCCGCGAGCGCGTTCCGCAGCCCGGCCGGGTAGGGCTCGCTCACCATGCCCAGCGGGGTCAGGTGCAGCGTGTCGTCCCCGGCCGGGACCTCCAGGTCGCAGGCCGCGGCGTCGACGGCGTCGTAGGAGGTCCCCGACATCAGGCCGACCACCCTCATCGCAGTGGCTCCCGGTGGTCGTTCCCGCGCAGGGTCAGCAGTGCGAGTGAGCTGATGGCGCAGGCTCCGGCGGCGTAGTAGGCAGGGATGTCGGTGTCTCCCGTCCGGGCGGTCAAGGCGGTGATGACGAGCCCCGCGCAGCCGGAGAACACCGCGTTGGCGAGGGCGTAGGCCAGCCCGAGGCCGGTGCAGCGCACACGTCGCGGGAACATCTCGGCCAGCATGGCCGGTCCCGGTCCGGCCAGCAGTCCGACGAGGGCGCCCGCCGTCAGCACGGCCGCGGCCCGGACCGGCGGCGAGGCCCCCGGTGACTGGAGCAAGTGCAGCAGGGGGAAGGCGAGTACGGCGATGCCGAGCGCGCCGCCGAGCATGACCGGGCGCCGCCCGTACCGGTCGCTGAGCAGCCCGGCGGGCAGGATCGAGGCGGCGAACCCCAGGTTGACGAGGGTGGTGGCCAGGAGGGCGTTCCGGAAGGAGGCTCCGAGCGTGGTCTGGAGGTAGGACGGCAGGACGACGAGGAAGGTGTACCCGGCCGCCGACCAGCCCATGATCCGCCCGATGCCGAGGAAGACGGCACGGGCCTGCACCCCACCGCCGGGCGGCACTTGGTGATCGCGGGCCCCGTACGCGGTCTTGGCCGGGGGCGCCCCGGGCGGTTCCTCCAGTGCCGTGCGCAGCCAGAGCGCGACCAACCCGAGGGGCAGGGCCAGCAGGAAGGGGATCCGCCACCCCCACGCGTACAGCGCCGGGGCGGGCAGGACCGTCGCCAGGGCGGCGGCCGAACCGGCGCCGGCGAGCAGGCCGAGGGCGACGGTGAAGGACTGCCACGCACCGTAGAGGCCCCGCCGGCCCGGTGGCGCGTACTCCGCCATCAGGGACACCGCGCCGCCGAACTCCCCGCCCGCGGACAGTCCTTGCAGTACGCGCAGGAACGTGAGGAGCCAGGGGGCGGCCGGGCCGATGGCGTCCCGGGTGGGGAGGAGCCCGATCAGGGTGGTGGCGAGCGTCATGAGGCCGACGACGAGGACGAGGGTGGGACGGCGGCCGAGACGGTCGCCGAGACGGCCGAAGAGCAGCGCGCCGACGGGGCGGAAGAAGAAGGCGAGTGCGAAGGAGGCGTACGTGGCGACCAGTGCCTCGACACCGCTCGCGGATCCGGCCCCTGTACCTGTAGCCGTTCCCGCGGCCGTGGGCGGGGTGAAGAAGTGGGCCGCGATGACGGTGGCGAAGCAGCCGTAGACGCCGAACTCGTACCACTCGACGAGATTGCCGGCCGAACCGGCGAGCAGGGCCCGGCGGGCGGCGGCGCGGGGCGGTGGCGCCGGAAGCAGTTCGGTCGAGGTCACCCGTGCTGAGTGCCCGCTTCGCGGCGGCGCGATGCCTGGCGGCGGCACGGTTCAGCCGTATGCGCCGGGGAGTTGGCGGGCCGGTTCCGAAAGTCCTGGATATCGGCGGGGTTTGGAACCGCATCCGGAAGTCATGCATAACTATTATCTCGAATCGAATGGAAATTCGGGACAATTCACGCCGTGTCCGACGCCATCGAGCGCAGCGCCTCGGAGAAAACTGGTCCGCCGTCAGAGCCGAACCACGAAGCATTCCACCGAGAACAGGACCGGACCACTGATCTGAACCGAAATACCGACTCCCAACCGATTGCGGAGGTATCACGATTGTCCTGCTTCAGGACCGACTTCCGAAAGGCCCCCAAGGGCTCTCTCCTCACGGGCTGTTGCCCCAGAGCACGCGCCGCCTTCTCCATACTGCTGCTCGCCGCCGTCGCACTGACCGGCTACGCGGAACCGGCCTACGCGGCCGCCCCCTACGGCGTCAGAGCCGTGGAGGTGGCCGCCTCCAAACAGGGCTCGCCGTACGCCTACGGCGCTACCGGCCCCAAACGCTTCGACTGCTCGGGGCTCACCCTCTACGCCTTCAAGAAGGCCGGCAAACGCCTTCCACGCACCGCGGAGCAGCAGTACGAGCACACCCGCCACATCCCCAAGTCCGACCGCGTGACCGGCGACCTGGTCTTCTTCCCCCGCGGCTCGACCATGGGCCACGTAGGCATCTACGCGGGCGAGGACAGGATCTGGCACGCTCCACGCCCTGGCACCTTCGTGCGTCTGGAGCGGATCTGGAGCACAGAGGTCCGCTACGGCCGGGCCACCTGAACCGGCCCCCGGCCCCGAAGCCCCGAGAGCCCGTCCACAGCGGCGGCCCGGGTACTAGTGGAGCCGCCAGGTGAGTTTCCCGCCGCCCACCCAATGGACCACGTCCGGATCGTCGAGGTCGTGGATGGTGATTCCCGCGGCCGCGGCAGCCAGGATCACGTCGGTCATGGACTCCGCCATACGGACCATCTCCCCGTCGATCTCCACGATCCGGAAAGGCGGATCTCCGGGCTGCACTGCCAGCACTGTGACCCTCGGCGAGGCGAGGTACGGGCTCGAGCTTTCTGTCATGCGGAGATCGTTCCATGCCGACGCCCGCCTGATGCGATTCGTCGGCGCGTCTACCGCCGAGTGGACGCAGCCGGTTCCGGCTTCACACGATCGGCGTGTCGGGTCACCGCTGAATCGATTCGGCCAAGTGGGTGGCACCTAGGGTGATCGCATTGTTGTCAGTAACCGAATTTCGAGGAGTTTCCGTGCACGCTCGTCGCCTCGTCACCGCCCTGCTGTCCGTCGGCCTGATGATCGCGGGAGGGCTGGTCACCGCCACGCCCGCGACCGCCGATCCGTGCGGATATTTCGCCACCGGCTCAGATTCCTTCTACAACCACTGCACGAACGACGGCTCCCGGGTCATCATCGAGGTCGAGGTCTTCGGGCCCAACTACGAGAAGTGCGTGGCCCCCGGCAGGACGTGGCTCGGGTCGCGCAGCAAGGTGAGCAACGCCCACTACGTCGGGCGCACCTGCTGAGCCGTACGGGTGATGCGCCGGCTGACACGGGTGCGAGCGGGTCCGGCAGGACCGTGCCCGGTGCCGGCGCAGGTCCGAACCTCCCTGGAAACACCCCGATACTCCTCTCTCGTGGGGCAGTTGGCAGCGTGAAGTCCACGCCCTCGGGGTACTTGTCCCTCACGGTGAGCACCACACGGCCCGACTCGTTTCCCCCTTCCGCTGCCGTGTGACGCTTCCCGGGGCATGGCGTCCGCAGCCACAACGGCTGCGCCGCTCACGATCGTTGCCCGAAGGCGGTTCATGGTGGCTCTCGTCGCAGATGTATCGGTGTTCCTCGGCGCGTGTGCGCACTTCAGCACCAGCGGTTTGAGCAACACGCCATGCGGTGCGGCGAGTTCACCCCTCCGTCCGGCGGCCGTGGTCACAGCCGGTGCCCCCGGCCCTCATGCCTCCGCCGGCGGCCGTCTCCACTGCCGCCGCCCCCGCCGACTCCCACCCGAGGAGTACCCGTGGCCGTCCTCACCACGATCGCCGTGATCCTCGGCGCCTGGTGCGCCGCCGGCGTCGCCACCGCCGCGCTGTACGCCGTACTGCGCGCCCGCCACGTCCGGCGGCAGCGGGCGCTGGCGGCCGCGCCCGACGGCGCCGCCTACCGGTGCGCCCCCACGGCCGGGTCCGGCGACCGGAGCCCGTCGCCGGCGCGGACCGCTCCGATCGTCGCGCGTACGACCGCGCCGGACGGGGCGTGATCGCGCCGCAGGTCCCAGGAGCACCCGGTCCACGTACCCCCGCTGCTCGGCGATGGGGACGCTGACCACGCGCCGTCACCCTCCTTGCCCGAGGCCAGGCAATACGCTGGGCTGGTGAAAGGCACTGACCGGGCACCTTCCGCGCACGGTGCGCGCCGGCACCCCCAGACAGGTTGGAGTGGCCTCGATCGGGGCAAGGCCACGCCCGACGTTCGTCACCGGAACGGATGGGGCTGATGGAATGCCTTCCTCATCGGGTTCCCTGGGGCGGACCAGTGGTTATGGAGGTGTCGTGCCGCATTCGGATGGTCTGGAGGCACGCCTGCGCGCGATGGAAGAGGCTCTCGCGGAGGTCGGCACGTCCTTCGACGAGCGGGAGACCTGGCGCGAGCTCGCCCGCTTCGTGTTCCGGACCCTGTGCGACGCCGCTGCCGTGGACCTGACCGCCCGCGGCGGCAGGAACGAACGGGTGGCCACGGCCGGCGCGACGGATCTCCTGGACGGCCCCGCCACCGAGATCGCCCCTGCCGTCCGGGCGCTGGACGAGGGGCATCCCGTGCACGCGTACACCGGCCGTGGCGCGGAGGGGTCCGTGCACGTCCTGTCGGTGCCGCTGCTCGGCCGGGGCGAGCTCTACGGAAGGCTCCTCGCGGCCCGGGCACACGGCGGCTTCAGCGACCACGAGACGGCGACGCTGCACTTCGCGGCCCGGCTCGCCTGCATGCACATCGGGCACGCGCGGCGCCTGGCGGCGACCGAGAAGGTCGCACTCGACCTCCAGCGCGCCCTGGTGGCCGAACCGGGTCGGCCCCACCCGAACCTGGAGGTCGCCAGCCGTTACCTGCCGGTCGGGGCCCGCGCGCTCGTCGGCGGCGACTGGTTCGAGACCGTGCGGCTGCACTTCGGCCGGACCCTGCTGGTGGTCGGAGACGTCATGGGCCACGGCCTCGAAGCCGCCGTCGACATGAACGCGTACCGCTCCCTCCTGCGCGACGTCGCCTCCACCGATCTCGCCCCGCACCGCGTGCTCCGCCAGCTGGACGCGCTGTCCGCGGCGGACGACAGCCGCCGCCCCGCGACCTGCCTGATCGTCCGCGTGGATCCCGCCCGCGGTACGGCCGCCTACGCGAGCGCCGGACATCTGCCGCCGGCCGTCTTCAGCGGCGACGGCCCGGGCAGGCTGCTGGAGGTTCCCGTCGGCCCTCCGCTGGGCACGGGCGTCGGCGGGTACGAGGCCGTCGCCCTGCCGCTCACTCCCGATCAGACGATCCTCCTCTACACGGACGGCCTGGTGGAACGGCGGGGCGAGGACATCGACACCTCACTGGCCCGGCTCGCGGCGCTCCGCATGAGCGCCGGGGCCGGAGTCGCGGACGTGGTGGACGCCGTCTGCACCGGACTCGACGCTCAACACGCCGAAGACGACGTCGCCGTACTCGCCGCCCGCCTCCGTCCCCGTACGCCCCACGTCGACGCCGGGGCCGCCGGGGAGGCCGGGGACTCCGCTCACGCCGGCACCGGCGGGCCCATCGGCTGAGGGGCGGCTCGGCCGGCACGGGAGGGGTGCTCAGGCGACGGCCGCGTGCGGGTGGACGTGCCCGTCCCGCGGCGGCGGCGCGCTCGCGGCCGGCCGCCGCAAGCGCGCCGCCTCGACGGTGACACCCGGCCCGATCGCCAGCATGAGCCCCTCCTGGCCGGGGCGTGGGCCGTCCGGGTCGTCGAGGGTCCGCGCCAGGACGTCGAGGACGGAGACGGACGTCATGTTGCCCCGGCTGCGCAGGGAGTCCCATGAGTGGCGCAGTTGTCGTCGGTCGCAGCCGAGCACGCTCGCGGTGCGTTCGAGGATCGCGGGGCCTCCGTGGTGGGCCACGATGAACGCGGGGTCGGGGATCGTCTGCTCGCGCCAGGCGCCGAGGTGGGGGTCCGCCTTCAGGATCGCGTACGGCGCCTCGGCGGTGGAGGTGAAGCCGAGGTGCCCGGTGGTGGGATCGACCGTCAGCCGGTAGTTGTCCTCGGTGTCGGGGACGAGGAGTTCCAGGGGGTCGTGGAGCTCGACGGCAGGGCCGGGCCGTACGTCTGCGGTACCGGTCACGACGGTGGCCGCGGCGCCGTCACCGCCCAGTGCCTTGTAGATCATTGCGGGAGTGGTCGTGTTGCGGGGCTGGAAACCGGCGCTGAACGCCTCGGCGGCCACGACCAGGATCCGGGCATCGGGTTGCGCGGCCAGCTGTTCACGCGCCCGGATCAGGCCGTACAGTCCGCCGGCGCAGCCGATCGTCGAGATCGGCAGCCGCCGCACGGTGGGGCGCAGTCCCAGCGAGCGGATGAGGTGGACGTCCAGGTTCGGCATGCTCCAGCCCGTCACGCTCGTCACGATCAGGGCGTCGATCTGTTCCGCGGTCAGACCGGCGGCGTCGAGCGCGGCGGTGGCCGCGGTCCGCGCGAGGTCGGCGAGCAGTTCGAGGGTCTCGTCCCAGTACGCGGGCCCCGAGCCCCGCGTGAACAGGGTCGGCGCCGGACGTATGAAGGCTCTCGTCCCGACTCCGGTGGCACGCATCATGTGTGCGACCTTCGCGGGGACGACACCCTCCTCGAACGCGCTGCCGGCCAGCTCGATCACCTCGTCCATCGTGGTGAGGTGTTCGGGGGCACGAAAGACCGGCCGATGCACGCGCGCGGCAGACTCCCGGAGAACAACGCCCATGACAGGTGCCTTTCTGACGACTCGGAAGACGACACCTGATTGTCGGCCGGAACCCTCCCTTCCCCGCCCGGACGGCCGCTCGAACCCGGGCTGAGGCCCCTGAGCTGCGGCAACCGGGGTCAGACGGCGGTCAGGCGCACGGCGGCGATGCGGCCCGCATGGTCGAACTCGATCTCCGCCGCGCTGCCACCGGGGAGATCGGTGAGGATCCGGTCCCCGTCCTCGGTCAGGGGCAGGCCGTGGTACTCCAGGTAGCCGGTGACCACCCGCCGGGCCGAACGGCCGATCAGGCCCGCCCCGGTCAGCAGTTGCCGCGGCAGCGCGACCGCGTCGACGCCGGCCCTCGGAACCTGCGGGTCGTCCGGCAGGAAGTAGACCAGGCTGTCCGGTCCCGCCGGGAGGCCCAGGTAGCCGGGCGCCTCGGCCACCCCCATGCCCGCGAAGGCCAAGGTCTCCGCCGCCCGCCGGGGATCCTCGAAACCGGACAGGTCCAGGGTCCCCTCGGTGAACTCGGCGATCCCGTGGTTCCTTCCGTAGCGCTCGATCGCACCGGTCAGCGCCACCACTTCGCTGCCGCGCAGTCCCGGGTTGGCCCAGCCCCACATCCAGGAGTGCTCCCGCAGGTCGTACGTGCCCAGCACGGCGATCCGCAGCTCAAGACCGCCCTGCCGGTAGAGACAGGCCGCGAGGTCCGCCGTCCAGGGGCCCTCCGGCACGTACGCGGTCAGGGCTTCGAGTTGCGCGGCGCCCCAGGCCGCGTGCCGTTCGGCCTCCAGGAGGAACGCGTCACTGAACTGATTCATCACGATCATGGCCATGACCCTAAAACGCCGGCCCGATCACTCGGCCTGCGGGTACCGGCATCACCGACACCAGTTGGCAGGCGCTGATCAGTGCCGCGCCCGTGGCGTCCCTCCGGCGGCGGCGTCGAGGGCATTCCGGGCCTTCCCGGCGGCCGCTCGGGCCGTCTTCGCCTCCCGGGCGGCCTGCCGGTGTCGGCGATCGGCTTCCTTCGCGGCGGCGCCGAGGCGGTCGCGTTCCTGCCGGGTCCGGTCCAGCTGCGCCCGGAGGTCCCTGATCTGCTCGTCGAGCGCGCCGAGCGCGGCGCGGGCCCGTGCCCGCTCCGACTCCGCCGTGGCGAGCGCTTCCTCGGCCAGCTCCGCCTCCCGGTCCGTGCGGTCCGCCTCGGCGCGGGCCCGCGCTTGCGCCTGCGCGGCCCGATTGTCGGCTTTCGCTGCGGCCTCGGCCTCGGGTTCGGCTTTTCGTCGCTTCGGTGGCGGTGCCGTGCCGGGTACGTCTACGGGTGCCAGTTCGGCGAAGCCCACGACCTGGGGCGGGGCCTTCGCCAGCACGCCCCGCGCCCATGTCTCCGCGGCGTCGGGGTCGGCGAGGACGGTGCGGAGGATCTGTTCGACCTCGCGCTGAACGCCCTCGGAGACCTCCTGCCCCGCGCCCCCGGCCAGCCGGCGGGCTTCGGTGGCCATCGCCGCGATCACCACGTGCTGCTGGTGCGACAGCTTCCGCAGGTCCTCCCCCGCCAGGGTCCGGTGCGCCTCGCGCAGCTCCCGGCCGAGCACCAGCAGGCGCCGGGCCTGGTCCGCATCCGCGCGGGCGAGCAGGTTCGCGGCCCAGACGGCGAGCGTGGGCTTGCGCAGGGCAGCGATGCGCTTCGCCACGTCCCGCTCCCCCGCCCTGCGCGCCTCGGCGACGTGCGCGTCCCGGGCGGCCGTGAACTCCTCCGGCCTGAGTCCGTACAGCTCGGTTGCCACCGCGTCGAGGTCGACCACGGCACCACTCTCCCCCACCGGCGGCGTTTCGGCGCGCAGCGCCCGGCGGGACGCGCGCGCCGGCCCGTCACGGGTGACAGTCTGGGTGGTGCCGGCCGACGATCACTGGACGATCGACACCGAGGTGCATCCGCCGAAGATCCAGCGGGAGGAGCGCAAGGACGCCTGAGGCTCGGCGCCCGGGCCGGAGGGCTCAGGCAGGATCCGCCGCCACCTGCGTGTTCTGGCAGGCGGTCAGCAGCCAGGGGCCGTCCGCCTCGCGGGTCATCACGTACAGGGGGGCGCCCTCGCTGCCGCCGCCGTCGGCCTCGTGGTAGACCTGACGCACCTTCACCGCCGCGACGTCCGGCCGCAGGAACTGGATGTGGACCACCTCGTAGGTGACCTCCCCGTCCCAACTCGCCGCCGGCAACACGGCCCGCGTGAACGCGGCGATTTCCTCGAACCCGATGAGGACCTTCCCGTGCGCCGTCGTCCACAGCGCGTCCTGATGGAACAGGGCCAGGAACCCCTCGGCGTCCTTGGCCCGCTGCGTGCGCTCGACCGTGGCGACGACCTCTTCGATCGCCTTGACGGCAGCGGCCTCTGCCGCCCGCTCGATGCCCATGTCCATGCCCATATCGATGTCCGCTTCGGTGTTCGTTTCGATGTCCATGGGCTTCATCGTGGTGCCTCAACCTTACTTGAGGTCAAGCAATATGATCATATTGGCCCCATGACCACGAAGACCCTGTACCTGCTCTGCTCAGCCGCCCCGCCCGTCTTCGACGTCGCCCACGTCGTCGAAGACGCCCAGACCCGCGGCTGGGACGTCTGCCTGGGGCTGACCCCCACCGCCGCACACTGGGTCTCGGAAAGCCTGGACGGACTCGCCGCGCTCACCGGCCACCCGGTGCGCTGGCAGTACAAATTCCCGGGCGAGGCCGACGTATGGCCGGCGGCCGACGCCCTCCTCTTCGCCCCGGCGACCTTCAACACCATCAACGCCTGGGCCCTGGGCCTCACCGACCGCTTCGCCGTCGGCGTCGCGGCCGAAGCCCTCGGCAAGAACACCCCCACGGTCGCCGTGCCCTGCACCAACGCCGCGCTCGCCGCCCACCCCCAGTTCGACACCTCCCTGGCCACCCTGCGCGGTGCCGGTGTCGAACTCCTCTACGGCGAGAACGGGTTCGTCCCCGGTCCGGCCGGCCCCGACTCCCCGTCCCACTTCCCCTGGCCGGCCGCCCTGGACGCCGTGGACCGCATCACCGCCACCCGCCTCTAGGCGGTGTCGTGCCGAGGCGGCGGGGCTACTCCCCCGTCGTCCCGTCGATCACCTCGCGCAGCAGGTCCGCGTGCCCGTTGTGGCGGGCGTACTCCTCGATCATGTGGGTGAGTATGTAGTGCAGCGAGTAGGACTCGTCGCCGAAGTGCCCCGTCATGTCCAGGGAGTCGGCGGCGTCCACGATCTCCCGCGACCGCCGGCAGGTCTCTTCCCAGATCCTGAACGATCCGGCCACGTCCGCGTCGTCCACGTGGAACTCCGTCCGCTCCCCGGCCTCGTTCTTCGGGAAGTAGCCGCCTACGCCCTCGCCACCCAGGACGTTGCGGAACCAGCCGCGCTCGACCTCCGCGAGGTGACGTACCAACCCGAGCAGACTCAGCCCCGACGGGGCCACCGCCTTCCTCCGCAGTTGCTCCTCGCTCAGGCCGGCGCACTTCATCATCAGGGTGTCCCGCTGCCACTGCAGGATGCTGGTCAAGGTGGCGCGTTCATCGCCCACCAGGACGGGTCGTGTCCTCTGCTCATCGATCACCGGGTGATCATCACAGCCGGACCGGCCCGGCCCTCCTCCATTTCACATGCCGGACACCCGCACCGGACATCCGGCCGCCCGCGGCGACACTCAGCCGGGCTGCCGGAGTTGCCGGAAGAAGGCTCGTACGTCACCCACCAGCAGGTCGGGGACCTCCATCGCGGGGAAGTGGCCGCCCCTGTCGTACGAGGTCCAGCGGACGATGGTGTCGGTGCGCGCGGCGACGTGCCGCAAGGGGATGAAGTTGTCCCGGGGGAAGTCGGCCAGTGCGGTCGGGGTGTGCGACGCCTCGGGCGGCTGCCCGGCGTAGTCGGCGTGCGCCCGCTCGTAGTAGATCCGGGCCGCGCTGCCGGCCGTTCCGGTGAGCCAGTACAGCATGACATTGGTCAGCAGCTGGTCCCTGTCGACCGGACACGCGGGATCGCTCCACTCGTCGAACTTCTCGGCGATCCAGGCGAGCAGCCCGACCGGTGAATCGTTCAGCCCGTACGCGAGGGTCTGCGGCCGGGTCGACTGGATGTCGGCGTAGCCCTGTCGATCACGCGCCCAGATCCGGTACCGCTCCCAGGAGGCCAGCGTCCGCTCCCGCTCGGCGGCAGGCAGCGCGGCCAGTTCCTCGGGCCGGGGCTCGGCGGTGGCTCCGCCGCCGGGCAGCAGGTTCAGGTGCACGCCGATCACACGGTCCGGCAGGATCCGCCCGAGCTCCCGCGAGATCGCGGCTCCCCAGTCACCGCCCTGCACACCGTAGGACCCGTACCCCAGCCGCTCCATCAGCACGCCGAAGGCCCGTGCGACCCGCTTGAACTCCCAGCCCGCCTCGGTCGTGGGCCCGGAGAGCCCGAAGCCGGGGATGCTCGGCAGCACCAGGTGGAAGGCGTCGGACGGATCCCCGCCGTGCGCCCGCGGATCGGTCAACGGGCCTGCCACCCGCTGGAATTCGACGAACGATCCCGGCCAGCCGTGCGTCATCAGCAAGGGCGTCGCGTCCGGCTCGGGCGAGCGCAGGTGCGCGAAGTGCACCCGCGCTCCGTCGACGACCGTGGTGAACTGCGGCCACTCGTTCAGCCGCGCCTGCGCCGCGCGCCAGTCGTAGCCGTCGCGCCAGTGGGCGACGAGTTCCCGCACCCGCTCGCCCGGCATCCCGTACGCCCGCCCCACGCCGGGCAGCTCGTCCGGCCAGCGCACCCGGCGCAACCGTTCACCGAGGTCGTCCAGCTCGCCCTGCTCCACGGCGAGCCGGAACCCGCGCAGCCCCTCGTCAAGATCAGTCATGACCCGCATGCTAGACAGCGGCGCGCCCCCGCACGTCAGTCGGTGTCCGTCGCGGCCAGCACGGCCAGGCTCCGGCGGTCCGGGGCCAGGGCGGCCAGGCCGATGTACCAGGCCACTTGCTCGAACCACTTCGTGCCGGCGTCGAAGCCGTGCCAGACGCAGTCCCGTACGCGTGCTTCGACCTCACCGGTGGTGGCGTCTTCCGGGCAGCCGGCCAGCGCGGCCAGGGACTGCCAGGCCGCGAGGCGGCCGTAGGCGCCGAAGGAACCGGAGTTGTACGCCCCTCCCGTCGATGCCGCGGCGAAGAGCACGGCCCACGCCCGGTCCGGCCGAAGGACGGAGACCGACAGGGCCGCCTTCCGGCCCACTCCGCTCAGGCACTCCAGCCCCAGCGTCAGGAGCGCGTTCGGGAGGGATTCGTGGTCCAGCGGGGCCGTGAGAGCGAAGACCCGTGCCTCGATGCGCCCGTTGGACTCTTCGGCCCAGTTCGCCACGGCCCGGGCCATGGCGGTGGCTGCGGCTTCCGTCGTCGTCTCCTCCACCGAGGGGACACGCGCTCCGACGACCTTCACCAGGGCGCGGCTCTCCGACGGCCCGAACGGCATCGAGTGACTGCTGCCGCGCGGGCCGTAGCGGGGCAGATCGGGAACGCCTTCCACGTCGGACAGTGTCAGGGGCAGCCGGCCCAGCGGGTGATGCCTCCAGTGCGGGGACGTGGCCCAACCCGCCACACCGGGTGTCCCTTCCACGGCGACACCCCTGAGTACCAGTTCGTGGACCAAGCAGGCCCGGAGCTCCTCCGAAGCGGGTCCGGTGAACGCGGCGGCCAGAGCGTCGGCCTCCTGGCCGGATGCGAGCAACGAGGCCGTGAAACGGTCCAGCTTCCTGCTGGTGACCGCCTCCGAGGAGACCAGCCGCAGCGCCTGGGCGGCGTTCTCGCGGCCCGGGGTGGTGGCGAGCAGGCGAAGAAGGTGGTCGAAGACGCTTCTGTACTGCCACACCTGTCCGGCGCCGTACGCGTCGGCGAGAGCAATGCCGAGGTCGGCGCAGAAGGCGGGGTCGCCCTGAGCGACACGTCCGTCGGCCACCGCCCACACGTCGGTGACCTTCGTCAGGTCGGGCAATTCGGTCACGATCCTCTGAATCTGATCAGCCACGGCACCGAGCCTACGCGTCCGGCTGCCTCCCCTTCCCGGACCCCGCACCCGGACGGCCGCGCCCCGGCGGACACGGGCTTCAACTCACCGTCCAGATAAAGCCGTTACGCAAAAACCCCACACCTCCCCGAACCGCTCGTCCGCCCCGCGAAACACGTACCTGTCGACTGGTTTTCTTTCGGGCGGCCGGACTACATTGACGACACACCACAGCGAACACCGCTCGACGACAGCGACCCTGGGGGCGAGGACGTGACGAGGGCCAGACAGGAGCGGGCCGAGATCACCCGCCGAGCCATCCTCGACGGCGCGGCCACGGCCTTCGACCTCTGCGGGTACGACGGCACCAGCCTCAGCGACGTCGTCAAGTACGCCGGAGTGACCAAGGGCGCCCTGTACTTCCACTTCCCGTCCAAGGAAGCCCTCGCGCGCGCCCTGATGGACGAACACTTCCAGGTCTCCGAACACGTCCCCGCCATCGAGAACCCCGGCCTGCAGACCGTCATCGACCTCAGCCACCAGATGGCGCACGGACTGCGCACCAACGTCCGCATCCGCGCCGGGATCCGCCTGGTCATCGAGTTCGGCGCTTTCACCACCCCCGACCCCACCCCGTACGACGCCTGGATCGCCACCTGCCGCAACTGCCTGGCACCGGCTCAGGACCAGGGCGACATAGACCCCACGCTCGACGTCCGGGCCCTCGCCACCCTCCTCGTCGGAGCCTTCACCGGCATCCAGGTCACCTCACACGTCCGCACCCGCCGCGAAGACCTGCACACGCGCGTCACCGACCTGTGGAACTTCCTCCTCCCCACCATCGTCCCCCCGCACCGCATCACCCGCTTCCACCCCACCGGCACCCCCAGACCCGTCTCACCGCCCCCCACCGACTGACCCACTCAGGACGGCCTCGCACACGCCGTGGCGAACCACGGGGGTGCTCGCCACGGCGTGGCCGAGGCCGCCCTGCAGGCGTTCGAGTTCGGCGTCCTGATCGCAGTGCCGGCAGGTACGGGACCGGTGAGGGCTTGTCCTCCGGGCCCGGGCGACTCTGGGGCTTTCGGGCGTTTCGACGTGCCCGACGAGGCCCGTGTGGGCGACCGTGGAACCAGCTCGGCACTCACGACAGGACACCCCCAAGGAGGCACCCGTGGACTGGACGCTCGAAGTGGTCCCCGTCCCCGTCACCGACATGGATCGCGCGAAGGCCTTCTATGCCGAAAAGGTCGGCTTCAAGGTCGACCTCGACGACGAAGTCGCGCCCGGAGTGCGCATCATCCAGATGACGCCGCCCGGCTCCCGCTGCTCCATCGCGATGCTCCAGGGAATGCCGGCAGCGCCCGGCACCCACACCATGGCGCCCGGCACGCTCCACGGCCTTCAGCTGTGCGTCGTCGACATCGAAGAGGCCCACAGGAACCTGGCGGACCGGGGAGTGGACGTATCGCCCGTCCGGCACCTCGGCGCGAAGGGCTGGGAGGAAGGCAAGGGCGGGACCTGGAACTCCTTCCTCACCTTCAGCGACCCGGACGGGAACGGCTGGGTCGTCCAGGAAGCGCCCTCGGAACTCGCCGAACGCTGAGACCCAGCGGCTTCGGGGATCACTTCGGCGCGACGGCGCCCGAGTCCGGCGACTGCTGGAGTCCGGAGGTGTCGACCGCCTCGAAGTCCGATCCCTTGAAGCCCTTCAGCGCGTCGAGCTGGGCGTTGTCCCAACCGGCGTTCTCCTCACCGGTGATGTACCAGGGCGAGCCGTTGTCCGCGACGATGGCCCCGTACTTTTTGAGCGCCTCGGCCACGGCCTGGGCCTGCGGGGCCAGTTGCGAGGTGTCCACCGAACTCTTGAGCCGCAGCCGCAACCCCATGGGAGGCAGCGACTTGTCCGCCGCGGCGCCCGCCTGGTGCCGTGCGGGCCAGATGTAGCTCTGGTCCGAGCGCGGCACGGTGATGCGGATCGCGTGGTCGATCCGCCCGGCTGCCGCCTCGTCGTAGCGCACGAGCCCGGGGAGGATGGCGAGGCCGGCGGCATCGGCCGAGGTCCACCCGGCGGGCCGCAGCTCGTGGGACCGCAGGTCGAAGACCGCGCCCGATCCGGCGTGCCAGGCGTTGTCCCCTTCCTGCTGTGCGTTCCAGAGCTCGTAGGACTTGCACAGGGCGCGGTCCCAGACGACCACGTGGCGGTCCCCCGTGCTCGCCGGACCGTTCTCGATCTTGGCGTTCGACGGGATCCGGTACCCGGACGTATCGCTTTCCTCGGCGATGTCCAGGGTCACCTTCGTTTCCGGCAGGTTCGTGTCCGAGACGGTGATGGGGATGCCGAAGGGCTCGCCTTCCGTGAGCCCGGACCCGAAGTCCGGGTGCAGGGACTCGGCGAAGCCGATCGAGGAGACGTACTGGGCGGAGCTCGGATGCACGGGCAGCTGGTCCACGGGGGCGCGCCAGAAACTGTCCGTCGGCGAGGTCGCGCAGGAACCGTCGTCCTCGGCGGCGGCAGTGGCGGTGGCGGTGTACCCGGGCACCAGGCAGGCGACGGTCATCGCGGCCACGGCGGCGAATGCGGGGACTCCGCTGACTGAGCGCAACTCTGCCAGGCGCTTCATGGGCATCGATCGTCCTAGGTAGGCGTGCGGACGCACGGACCGAGGCGGCCTGCTCCCAGCGTAGGCACGTTCCCGCCCCGGCGCAGTTCTCCATGGGGCGCACTTCCTGCGCCACACAGAGAACCGCGGCCGCGTCGGCTCAGCGGCCGGGGCTCGCCGGCAGTCGGGGCGGCATCGCGTCGACCTGGGGCAGTGGTGCGCGGGGTACGGCCGGGACCGGGCTGTCCGCCGCCGGGCCCTCGGTCGGACGGTTCTCACCGGCCGGGTCCGATGCGCGCGGCGCGGTGGCGCCGCAAAGGGACCGGTCCTTGTAGGCGTTCAAAGCGGCGTCGGCCGGGTGCGGGACGACGGCCGTGCCGTCCTCGGTGAGGCGCTGGTACTTCGTCAGGTTGTACCCGATGGCGAACTGCCGTGCGCCGTCCGGACTCGACAGTGCCCACGTGCCGGCGCCCCAGACGGCTCCGTCATGACCCCAGGCGGGCCCGCAGGGCGTGTCCAGGGAGTAGATGCCGAGGCCGTAGCGCACGGTGACGGCTCCCGTTTCGTCCTTGATGTCGACCGTGGTGCGCATCTCGTCCAGCTGGCGGCGCGGCAGCAGGTTGCCGCTCAGCAGGGCGCGGTAGAACGTGTTGAGGTCCTGCGGGGTGGAGACGAGGGCTCCCGCGGTGCCGGCCCAGGTCATGTTGTAGACGCTGTAGTCGCGCGGCGGGTCGATGAGCCCGAGGAAGTTCTCGTACATGCGCGCATGGGGGCCGCGGATGTGCGGGTCGGTGCCGGGGAAGTAGGTGTCCCGCAGGCCCACCCGCCGGATGACGTCCTGGGTGATCAGCCGCTCCGGGTCCTGTCCCGTCACCTTGCGGAGCACCTCGCCCAACAGCAGGTAGTTGGTGTTGGAGTAGGTCCAGGCGGTGCCGGGTTCGAACAGCTGTGGCCGGGCCACCCCGTACCCGATCAGCTCGGCGGGTCGCACCGTGCGGAACCGGAGGTCGTCCAGGCTGTCGGTGGTGCCCTTCTGGAGGGAGGGGAAGGCGTCCGCGATGTAGTCGTCGATACCGCTGGTGTGGTTGAGGAGCATGCGGACGGTCACCTTGCGGCCGCGCTCGCCGGGCAGGAGTTCGGGCACGTAGTCGCCCACCGGCCTGTCCAGGCCCACCCGGCCCTTCGCCGACTGCTGGAGTACGGCGACGGCGGTGAAGGTCTTGGTGACGCTACCGACGCGGTGCCGGAGGTCGGGGCGGGCCGGTGTCCCCGCGGCGACGTCGGCGAGGCCGGCGGCGCCGTCGAAGCGGGCGCGGCCGTCGCGGACCGCGGAGTAGGCGCCGTAGATGCCCGCCTCGTGGATCGCGTTCAGCCTCCGCTGCAGCTCGGCGCGGTCGGGATGCCGGCCCGCCGCCTCGGCAGGAGCGGCCAGGGGGCCCTCGCCCGCGGCGTGGGCGGCCGGCGCGAGGCCCGCCAGCAGGGCCATGGCGACGGCGGTGACGGAGGCAATGCGGCGCAGTCGCGGCACGGGGGCCGCGGCGGGGCGGTGGGCAGGACTGGTGTGGGACACGGCAGCTCCTCGTCGGTGGCCCGGTGGGGCCCGGCGGCCCGATGACGCCCGGCGATCCGGGACACCTCGATTCTTCGCCCCGCACCCGCGACGCGGCCTCCTCCGCCAGGACGAACCAGGCATCAACCTTCAGATGCAGAGGCACCTTGACAACCCATTACATTTGTCACTGGCCGCCGACACCCCACCGTCAGCCGGGCGGCCCCTCGCCGCTCGAGCGCCCGGTACGGCTCGACGATGCGGCGGGTGACCGCGCCGGCCGAAGTCGCGCGGCGGCAACTTCCTACCCCTGGAGCAGCCGGAGGCTTTCGTCCTCGACGTCCACACCTTCTGCGGCTCACTGGGCAGTTGACGCCGATTAAGTTAGGTAAGCCTTTCCTGAAACACCGTAGGATGCGGGCATGAAGAAGATCATCCGCGTGCTGACGGCGGTGGCGGCCGGTCTGGCCCTCGCCGCGCCCGGCACGCTCACGACGCCCGCCGCGGCCGCGACCGCCCCGGCCGGCGCCTCCAGACTCGAACTCCCGCGACCCACCGGCGCCTTACCGGTGGGCCGCGACACCCTCCACCTGGTGGACCGGGAGCGCAAGGACCCCTGGGTGCCCGCGGCCGACCGTGAGTTGCTGCTGTCGCTGTACTACCCGGCGCTCGCACGCACCGGAACTCCCGCTCCCTACATGGCGGTTCCCGAGGCCAAGTCGCTGCTGACCGACCGGGGAGAGCTGGGCCGGTACGTCACGCCCGAGCAGGTCGCGGCGACCCGGACGCACTCCCGGTCGGACGCACTGCCCCGGCCCTCGGTGCACCGCTACCCGCTGATCGTGCTCTCCCCCGGTTTCACCATGCCGCGCGCCTCACTCAGCACCCTGGCCGAGGAACTCGCCAGCCGAGGTTACGTCGTGGCCGCGGTGGACCACGCGTACGAGTCGGACGGCACCGTCTTCCCCGGAGGGCGGCTCCTCTCGTGCACGGCGTGCGAGCAGGTGTTCCCCGACCACTCCCTGCAGCGGGTCTCCGACGGTCGCGCCAAGGACGTCTCCTTCGTCCTGGACGGGCTCACCGGCCCGCGCCCCGCGTGGCGGTACTCCTGGCTGATCGACTCCCGGCACATCGGCATGGCCGGTCACTCCATCGGCGGCGCGGCCGCCTCGGCCACGATGGCGGCCGATCCGCGCGTGGACGCCGGGGTCAACATGGACGGCACCTTCTTCACTCCGATACCCCAAGCCGGCCTCGGCGGACGCCCGTTCCTGATGCTCGCCGGCGATCCCGCCCTGCTGCCGCCCGACTTCCCCGACACCTCCTGGGAGGACAACTGGCCCCGGCTGGAGGGCTGGAAGCGCTGGCTGACCGTCACGGGAGCGGGACATCCCGCCTTCACCGACTGGCCGGTGCTCGGCGACCAGGCCGGGTACCCGCACCCGGAGACGCCCCTCTCGGGCACCCGCTCCCAGCAGATCACGCGGGCGTACGTCGGCGACTTCTTCGACCTGCACCTGCGCGGGATGCCGGCACCGCGCCTGGACGGTCCGACGGCGAGCGACCCGGAAGTCGTGTTCCACCGCCGCTGAGGCCCCGTACGGGGGCGCTCGCCACGGCGGGCGCCCCCGTACGCACTGCACGCACCGTGCGCCTGGCCTCGACCGGGACGCCGCACCCGAATGCCTGCCCACAGGAATACCCCGATTGTGTTCACATCCCTCCCTTCCCCCATATTCTTAGGTTAGGCTTCCCTAATATTGGGGGTGTGGGGATGCAGGAGAAGGCGCAAGACCAAGCGCAGCAGGACGAGTGGGCCGATGAGGTACTGGCCTGGATGAGTTCCCAAGAGGATATGGACCGAGCACTGCGCGAGGCATTGCGGCGCACACCCAGCCAGCGCGAGGAAACGATCGCCCGGATGGCCGATGCCCTCCGCGGGGCCGCTCAGGGACTGACCATCCCCGGGTGCGCCGCCGCGGCCGGCCTCCCCGAGCGCACCCTGCGCGAGTGGCTGGACATCGATGTCAGCTTCGCCGAGGCGCTCCGCGCCGCGCACGCACTGGCCGAGGCGCACGGACTGAGACCGGGGGCGGCGCCCACGCCCGCCGCTCTCCAGCTGATGCTCAACGCGATCCGCAAGGGTGCGGCCTGGCCGGCCGCGGCGACCCTCGTCGGGATCTCGGTCCGCAGGTTCAACCGCCTGCGGGCCGAAGCCCCACCGGTCGGGGCGCTGATCGCGGCGGCCCAGCGGGCCCGGTCGGCGAAAGGGAGCGCGGGCCAACGGCGCAGACCCCCCAAGGGCACGGGCCACCGCGGCGGGTACCGGATCATGCAGCTCGACGACCCCCTCCTTTCCCCCGGAAGCCAACCGGGCGGCCTCACAGGCGGGTTGGGCGGACACATCACGCACCAGGACTGAGCGCGCCGGCGCACGCCGACGGGGCGGGAGGCGCCTCCCGCCCCCTCGAGCGATCTAGTTAGGTTAGGCTAAGTTAGGTGACGGATGAGGGCGGGCATCCTCCGGCCCTCGTCGAGCTCCGCGCGCCATTGACCACCGGCGCCCCGCGAAGCGCCGGTAACGACGCCGGTAACGAGGAGATCCAACCGTGGGCCCTGCGACCATCGACCCCTACCCCATGCCCACCCGGGACGTCGTGCCCCACTCCGCGGCACCCTGGTCCATCGACCCCGACCGGGCCGCCCTGCTCATACACAACATGCAGAACCACCTGCTCCACCCCTTTCCCCGCGACCACTCGCCCCTGGTCGACCTGATCGGCAACATCACCGCTCTGCGCCGCTCCGCGCGGCAGCTCGGCCTCCCCGTCGTCTTCAGCGCACAGCCGCCGGACCAACGCCCCGAACAGCGCGGCCTCGTGGCCGAAATGGAGACCGGGCCGGCCGCACCGGACCGCGATGTGTCGATCACCGGCGAACTGACCCCGCTCCGGGGCGAGCACGTGATCACCAATGCGCGGCACAACGCCTTCCTGCGCAGCCACTTGGAGCGCATCCTGCGCACCACGGACCGCGACCAGCTGATCCTGTGCGGCGTGTTCGCCCACTCCGGCGTGCTGCTCACCGCGGCGGACGCCTTCATGAACGACATCCAGCCGTTCGTCGTCGCCGACGCGGTGGCGGACACCTCCGCGGAGGAGCACGCGCTCGCCCTCCGCTGGACGGCCGCCCGAGGCGCCGTCGTACGTACCACCGCGACCCTCATCGACGAACTGGAAGCCTGATGACGACACCACCCCCGGCCCGGTGAGCGGGCCCGCGGCGCCACCGGCGCGCACGCTCGTCGAGGCCCTGCCCCGACTGGAGCAATACCAAGGCCGCACGGTCGTGGTGAAGTTCGGCGGCAACGCCATGGTGAACGAAGAGCTCAAGGCGTCCTTCGCCCAGGACGTGGTCACCCTGCGCGACGCGGGGATCCGGCCGGTCGTCGTGCACGGCGGCGGCCCGCAGATCAGCGCGATGCTCGAACGGCTGGCCCTGGAGGTCCGGTTCGCCGCCGGACTGCGGGTGACGACCCCCGAAGTGATGCAGGTCGTACGGATGGTGCTGGCCGGCCAGGTCCAGCGGGACATCGTCGGCCTCATCAACCGCCACGGAGCCCTCGCCATCGGGATGACCGGCGAGGACGCGCGCACACTGTCCGCCGTCCGGCGGCCGGCCCTGGTGGACGGCACGGAGGTGGACATCGGACTGGTGGGCGACATCGTGCACGTCGACCCCGACACGGTGCGGGGCCTCCTGGAGCGGGGGCGCATCCCGGTGCTCTCGCCCATCGCCCGGGGAGCGGACGACGGCAACGTCTACAACATCAACGCGGACCTCGCGGCCGCCGCCCTCGCCCAGGCACTGGACGCGGAGAAACTGGTGATGCTCACGGACGTCGCGGGCCTCTACGCGGACTGGCCGCACAGCACGCGGATCATCGAACGGCTCACCACCGGCGAGTTGGAGGAACTGCTGCCCTCGATGGCCGGCGGCATGCTGCCGAAGATGGAGGGCTGCCTGCGAGCGGTGCGCTCCGGGGTCCGGATGGCGCACGTACTGGACGGCAGGGTGCCGCACGCCCTGGTACGGGAGGCCTTCGCCGACGAGCGCGCCGGCACCACGGTGGTGCCCGACGGCCCGCCGCCTCAGGACCGCCTCCCCCAGTGACAAGGGGAGGGCCGGCCCCGTGCCGGGTTCGCGCGACGGGGCGCGGGCTCACTGCTCGCCGAGCACCATCCACTTGTCCGGCTCGCCCAGCGGTTCGAATCCCACCTCGGCGTAGACCCCGTGTGCGTCCGCGGTGGCCAGCAGGATGCGGCGCAGTCCGTGCGGGGCGAGGTGGTCCCTGACGGCACCGACCAGGGCGGTGCCCAAGCCCTTGCCGCGTACCGTGGGCGCGATGTAGACGTCGCAGAGCCAGGCGAAGGTGGCATGGTCGGTGACCACGCGGGCGTAGCCGACCTGCGCACCGGACGCGCTGTCGTAGAGGCCGAAGTTCAGGGACTCGGCGATGGCCAGGTCCTGCTTCTCGCGGGGCCGGCCGAGGGCCCAGTACGCGTCCTGCGACAGCCACTGGTGGATCAGCGCGTGGTCGAGGCGCTCGGGGGCGGTGGATATCTCATAACCGGGCGGAAGGTCGCTGTTCATGCCCGCATCCAAGCAGTCGGGCCGTACGCAGGCCAACGAATACCCGCACGTCGGGGGGTGATCCGGCGGCGTGTCCGACCGTGGACGGCAGGGGCGGCCCGGTCCCGCTGCCTACCGTGGCCCCATGAACGCACGCACAGCTCCGCCATCCTCCGGTTACGGGATCCGGTGTGCGCGGCCGGCCGAGGCGCGCGCCGTCGCCGCGCTCCTGGCCCGCGCCTTCGCCGACGACCCGGTCATGACGTGGATGGTCCCCGGCCCCGTCGGCCGGGAGCGCAGGATCGCCGCCTACTTCAAGCTGGCCCAGCGGCAGCAGCGGCCGCGGGCCGGCGGGGTCCGGCTCGCCGCCACCGGCGGTGGCCGGCTCCTGGCCGCCGCGCTCTGGTCGGGGCCCGGCCGCTGGAAGACCTCCGCGGCGCAGGAGCTGACGTCCCTGCCGCACTACGCGCGCGTGTTCGGCGCCCGGGGGCTGTCGAAGGCCGCGGACGTGCAGAACGCCCTGCACGAGGCCCACCCGGACGCCCCGCACTGGTACCTGTCGACCCTGGGGACCGACCCCGCGATGCAGGGAGCGGGTGTCGGTTCGACCCTGGTGCGGGAACAGCTGGCCCACTGCGACAGGCTGGGGCAGTGCGCCTACCTGGAGTCCAGCAAGGCCTCGAACGTCCCCTTCTACGAGCGGTTCGGCTTCCGCGTCACGCACGAGCTCCGGCTGCCGGACGGCGGGCCGACTCTGTGGACGATGTGGCGCGAGCCGGCCCCCGAACCGGTCCCGTGACCGCCGGGCCCACCCGCCGCCCACGGCGGTGAGGGATCAGGCGGTGGGCGCCGGGACCGCGACCTTCAGGATCGTCCCGTCCGGGGCCCCTCCTGGGCACGCAGGCGCACCTGCGTGCCCAGACCGAAGGCGGTGTAGAGGCGGTCGGCGGCGCCGGTCAGGTGTGCAGGCGGCTGTTGCAGCCCTCCTGGTCTCCGGCGCTCTCGTCGTTGAACCAGTAGTCACCGGCCGCCAGGTACCGGAAGCAGTGCGTGCTCTCGTTGGGCAGCTCGACGGTGACGGCGCGCTTGCCGTCCTTGCGCGGCCGCAGGGTGTGGACCCCGGGCTGCCAATCGTTGAAGTCGCCCACCACACTCACCGTCCCGGCCGGACTGTCCGCGGGGAGGACGAACGTCACCTGGGTACGGTCCTTGCGCAGCTTGCGCTCCAGCATCGGGGGGCTCCTAACGGCACGCGGGTCGGATCCCACCATCCTGGGCACTGGAACCGCCGCGCGCATGCCGACGCCGCCGCCGGCCCCCCGGCATCACTCTTACGCCACCATCCGTAGCCGGAAGCACGCGGAACGCTCCTCCCGTGTCCATGCCCGCGCCTGTCGTCTTCGCGGCCCCCCGGGCGGTTCGTCGGCGCGAACCGCGACACCTGCGGGATTAGGCTCGGAGGAAGCCGAGAAGGAGATGTGGCATGTGTCGCTGGCTCGCGTACCTGGGTTCGCCGATGCTGCTCGATGCCGTGCTCTACCGGCCGGAGCACTCGCTGATCAACCAGAGCCTCCGCTCGCGGGAGGGCGTCGAATCGACCAACGGGGACGGTTTCGGCATCGGCTGGTACAGCGGGAACGACGACGGCACGCCGGCGGTGTTCCGCGACATCGGACCCGCGTGGAACAACCGCAACCTGCGCGAGCTCGCCGCCCACGTGCGGTCCAGCCTGTTCTTCGCGCATGTCCGTGCCTCGACGGGCTCGGCGATCCAGCAGACGAACTGCCACCCGTTCCGTCACGGTCGCTGGCTGTGGATGCACAACGGGGCGGTCACGGACTTCCACCGGCTGCAGCGCGACCTCTGCATGGCGGTCGACCCCGCGCTGTTCCCCTCCATCGAGGGCTCCACGGACTCCGAGGTGATGTTCTACCTCGCGGTCACCTTCGGCCTCGACCAGGACGTTCCGAGCGCCGTGGCCCGAATGGCGGGTCTCGTCGAGGATCTCGGACGGCAGCACGGGGTGCCGAATCCGCTGCAGATGACGATCGCGGTGAGTGACGGCGAGCGGGTCTGGGCGTTCAGGTACTCGAGCCAGGGCTGCTCCCGGTCGCTGTACTACAGCAGCCGGGCCGACACCGTACGACACCTCTACCCGGAACTGGACTACCTCCGCGAGGTCTCCGACGAGACGCGGATCGTGGTCTCGGAACCCCTGGGCGACCTGCCCGGCATCTGGAACGAGTTGCCCGAGGCCAGCTATTCGGTGCTCCCCTCCGACCGGCACACGGACTACTTCCCGTTCCAGCCGAAATCCCCCTGACCTTGGGGAAGCAGCAGCTGGAGCGGCCATGCCCACGAACGGACCCGAGGGACCCGAGGGACCCGGGCGGCCGTCGCCGGCCCGCCGAATAGGCAGCACCATCCGCCGGGTGCGGGCCGGACGTCGCTGGGGGAACGTTCGGGACCTGCAACTGTGGCAACGCGCGCTCGGGTTCGCCGCGCTCGGGTTCCTGACCCTGGTCCCGCTGCTGATCGTCGTGTCCGCCGCGGACGCCACCGGCGGACAGGGGTTCGCGCAATGGCTCGGTGACGGGCTCGGGGTGTCCGCACCCGCCATGGTGGAGATCAAACAGCTCTTCGCCCTGCCCGGCCAGGTGTGGCGGACCACGACGGCGTTCGGCCTCGCCCTGCTCGCCGTGTTCGGCCTCTCCTTCGGCACGTCGCTGCAGAGCGGCTACGAGAAGGTCTGGGACCTGCCCCCGGCCCGCTGGTGGGCGAGGTGGCGGCACGTGCTGTGGCTCGCCGTGCTGATCGGCGTCCTGTACCTGTCCGCGATCTCCCCGCCGTGGCACGACTCCCCCGCCCGCGGCTTCGTCACCGTCGCGATCGGCACCCTGTTCTTCTGGTGGTCCCAGCGGCTGTTGCTCGCCGGCCGCATCCCGTGGACCGCCCTGCTCCCCGGAGCGGTGGCCACCATGCTCGGGCTTTTCGGGCTCCGGGTCTTCTCCCGCCTGGTCTTCTCACCTCTGATCGCGTCCAGCGCCGTCTCGTACGGGCCCTTCGGCACCGTCCTCGTCGTCCAGTCCTGGCTCGTCGGCGTCGGTGTCGTCGTGTTCGGCGGTGCGCTCCTCGGCCGGCTGTTCCACGACGCACTGGCGCGCCCCGCGAACCCTGTGGATCAGGGTCGCTGAGGCGCGCCGAGGCGGGGTGTCCGTGCGTCACTCGGTGGCGGGCGCGTGCGTCCAACTCGTGCACAGGGCCCAGATGATGAACACGTCGATCGCGATGATGATGATGGACCACCAGGGCTGGTACGGCAGCCACATGAAGTTGGCGAGCACGCTGAGGCTGGCGAGTGCGATGCCCGCGCCCCTGGCCACGTTCGAACCGGCGATCAGGCCCACTCCGGTGAGCACGGCGATGATGCCGATGACGAGATGGATCCAGCCCCATGCCGTCAGGTCGAACTCGAAGACGTAGTTGCCGATGCGCGTGTAGACGTCGTCGTTGGCGATGGCGGCGATGCCCTGGAAGATCGCGAGGCACCCGGTCACGATGAGGAGCACCGCGGCGAACAGCGTGCCCATGCTCCCCGCACCGTCGTGTTGGCTGCCGGGGGACAGTGATGCGTTGCCCGGCGCGGGGCCGGTGTTCCAGTTCCCCCCGGTCGGTGTCGGCTGACCCATGGAATTCACCTCACAGATGGCGGTACGGCGCCGGACCGTCCTGCTCCGGCTCGGCCGGGTCACAGGCATCGGCACCCACATCGCAGTGTCGACCGGCGCGGAGTGCCTGTGATCACCCGAAGCGGGTGGTCTTGGCGCTCCGCCGGGAGCGCCCGCGGTGTCAGGCGGGCAGCTGGCGCATTTCGAGCACCCGCAGGCCCAGGGACTGGAAGCGCGTGAGCAGCCCGTACAGGTGGGCCTCGTCGGTCACGCTGCCGTGCAGGAGCGTCTGCTCCCGGACGGGGATCCTGTCGAGCTCGGGGAAGTTCGCGGCGAGGGTGTCCGGCACGACGCCCGAGATGCGGAATTCGTAGCGCATGAGAGCACTCACTCCTCTGGGGACGGGACAGGACGCGGGCGGGGAACGGAAGCGGCGCTCTGCCCGCTCCCGGCCCACGTCCCTCCTCATCGTCGGCCCTCGCCCGGTGGCTCGGCATCGCCCGGTACGGGCGAGAAGGCCGGGCGCACCTGCGAGGGCCGGGCCCGGCTCACAGCATCCCGAGGTCCTGCGCCCGGTGGACGGCGTCGCTGCGCCGGGTGACGGAGAGCTTGCGGTAGATGCTCTTCAGATGGGTCTTCACCGTGTTGGGCGACAGGAAGAGCTCGGCCGCGATCTCCTCGGTGGACAGCATCTCGGCGGCCTTGCGCAGCACCTCGGTCTCCCGCTCGCTCAGCGGCTCCACGACGGGGGGCTGCTGCCCACCGCCCGTCGTGGACGCCGGCGTACGGACCGGGGTGCGGGAGGGCAGCCAGCCGTGCAGCCGTGCCAGTTGCGGGTCCCGGCTCAGGATCCGGCGCACCCAGGGGCCGCTCTCCGTGAACATCCGGCGCAGTTCCTCCGGCCGGGCGAGGCCCAGCGCCTCCCCCAGCCGCCGGCGGGCCTCCTCGGGGTCGCCGTCCGCGGCTGCGATCTGCGCCTGGAGCAGGCGCGCCCCTGCCCGTACGGGCGTCGTGGCACCGTCGTCGTCCGGCAGGCCCACCAGCGCCCGCGCCGCGTCCTCGCCGCGGCCGGCCGCCAGCAGGGCTCGGGCCCGGGCCACCAGGTGCGCCGGGCGCTCTCCGCCCCCGGTATCCACCTCGTCCAGGACCCGCAGGGCCGCGGCGGCGTCACCGCGCACCAGGTGTGCGGCCGACTCGGCCACGGCCAGTTCGGCCACCGCCCAGGCGTGCGGCCGTACGCGAGCCCCGGTGGTCCACAGCGCGCGGAGGGCGGCGAGCGCGGCCTCCCCGTCGCCCTCCGCCGCCGCGATCCCGGAGCGGATGACGGCGGCCGCCACCGCGGCCACGGGCTCCGGCCGGGTCCCCGCCTCCGAGGTCGCGAGGTCGAGGTGGCACCGGGCGGCCGCCAGGTCGTCCTGCTCCACGGCGACGCCCGCGAGGGCGAGGTGGCCGGCACCGGTCCGGCGCCCGGTCGGCAGTGCGTACTGCTCGGCCACGGCGAGCGAGGCGCGGGCCCGTGCGGCGGCCTGCCGGAGCCGCCCGCGCATCAGCTCGGTCAGGGCCAGCGAGCCGAGCGCGTCACAGAGCGGGTACTCCGTACCGGGCTCCCCGCACGCCTCGACGGCGGACGCGAGGGTTGAAGCGGCGCGGTCGAGGTGTCCGGCGCCGAGCTCGGCCGCGCCGAGTGCCGCCTGCACCAGGGCGCGGATCTCGGGTCGCTCGGCGAGCAGGTGCGGCGCCGGCTCGGAGAGCCGCCTGCCGAAACCGGCCGCCGCCCGTTCGGTGGCCGTCAGGTCGTCCGCCAGCCGCCCGACGAGTACGCCGAGGAAGGCGCGGCCCAGCCTCGCCGCGGAACCGGAGTCGGGGCCCAGGTGCGTGTCCGCCCGCCGCAGCCCCGCCTCGCATTCCGGGAGGTCCCGTTCGGCCAGCCGGCAGGCCGCGCCGACCAGTGCGGGAGCCGCACCCGGCTGGTCGGCCGGCATGCCGGCGAACGCCCGGCCCAGCCGATCGGCCTCCAGGCCGGTGAAGAGCCGGCCGATCGCCAGGTTGTCGACCAGTTGCCCCGCCGCGAACGCCCAGTCACCGGCCGCCGCGCCCTGCAGGACCGCTTCCGTGAGCCGGCCCGTGCGGGCCAGCCAGCGCGCCGCCCGCCCGTGCAACCGGGGTTCGAGCCCGGGACAGCGCTGGCGCAGGTGTGCGCGCAGGACCTCGGCGAACAGCGGGTGCAGCCGGTACCAGGCCGATGCGTCGATCCGTTCGAGGAAGGCGTTGTCGCGGGCCAGTCCGGCGAGGGTGCGGGCGGCGTCGTCGCGGCCGGTCAGCTCGTCCGCGAGGTCCGGGTGGACGCGGTCCGTGACGCAGACCCGCAGCAGCAGGTCCTGCGTGGGCGGCGGCTGGGCGTCGAGCACTTCCTTGAGCAGGTAGTCGGCGATGATCGTGCGGTCGGCGGCGAACTGTCGGAGGAACGTTTCGGGGTCGGCGCTGTGCTGCATCGCCAGGGCGCACAGGCGTACCCCGGCCGCCCACCCCTCGGTCCGCTCCACCAGCAGCCGGATCCCCTCCTGCGAGACCTGCAGCCGGTGCTCGGCCAGCAGCGCCTCGGCATCCTCGTGCGTGAACCTCAGGTCCGCCTGGCGGATCTCGGTGATCTCACCGGCCGCCCGGTAGCGGTGCAGCGGCAGGAGCGAGTCCGTGCGGCCGGTGAGCACGATGCGCAGGCCACCGGACGCGTGCCGGAGCACGAAGTCCAGTCCCTCCGTCATCGCCGCGGTCGGCCGGGCCGTGTCGAACTGGTCCAGCACGAGCACCGCGGGCTGCGCCGACGCGGCGAGCCCGTCCGCCAGACGGACCAGGAACGACCGGGTCACTCCTTCGGCCCGCGTGGGCCTCCCCACCCCGGCCGGCAGGGCCACCCCGCCCCGGCGGAGGGCCTCCAGGACGTACGCCCAGAGGGCGCCGGGGGCGTCGCCCGGCTCGACGGTCAGCCATGCGGGGGGACGCGGCGCGAGCGCGCCGGCCGCCCAGTGGGCGGCGAGCACCGTCTTGCCCGAACCGGCCGGACCGTTGACGAGGGTGAGCGGACCCTGTACCCCGGCCGTCATGCGCTTCAGCAGCTCGGGCCGGTGCACGAGGAGCCGCGGTACGGCCGGAACGGCGAAGCGCGCCGTGAGCATCGGGTCCCCCGACGGTGCCGGGCTCCCGTACGGCGGACGCGCGGGTGCACCGGGCCCTGGCGGGTTCTCTGCCGGGTTCTCTGCGGCCTTCTCCATGCGGTCACCGGTGTCAGGTCGGCTCGGGTCAGCTCGGTCGGGGTCTGCGGGGTGCGGGCTGCGGCCCGCCCGCGCTCCCCACTCAAACCGTGATCACTGGTGATCACCAGTCGTGTCACCTGATCCGGGTGAGTGCCGTTCGGCGCAGGCTGCGGCCGTGTTCACGCCACCTCGGCCGGGGACAGGGCAGCCTGGGGAGCGAGGTCCGCCCGGGAGCCCTTCGCACGTCGACCGGGCGGCCCTCCTCCGACGCCCGTCAGCGGTACGGCGGCCCTATGTCCGCCCGGCGTCACGGGTCCGGTGAACGCCGACGCACACGGCGTGGGCGCCTACCTGCAGGTCGGCCCCGGCTTCGTCGCAGTCGAAGATCGCCGAGCGGGAGCTGCGTCGCACCCAGCCCGGCTACTCGGACCAGGGATCAAAGCCGGTATCGAGGACCGCATCCAGGGTCGTACGCAGCCGGGCAGCCTCCGCGGCGCCGAAACTCTGCTCGAACTGCTCCTGTATGGCTTTCCATAGCGGCAGCGCCGCCTGCAACCGGGCGAGACCGTCGGGTGTGATCGCGACGATCCGCGCACGGCGGTCGGTCGCCGACGCTTCGACGGTCACCAGTCCCTCGCGAGCGAGGGGCTTGAGGTTCGAGGCCAAAGTGGTGCGGTCCATGGCGATCATGTCCGCGAGACCGGTGATCGTCGCGTCCCCGTGGGCCTTCAGCTTCTGCAGGATGCTGAACTGCGTGGCGCGCAGGCCGACCGGCACCAAGGCTTTGTCATAGGTCGCCCCCAGATATCGGGCCGCTTTGCGCAGAGCCAGGTTGTTGCAGGGCTCACCGCGGCGGGCCGGCTCAGCCGTCATGGTCTCCTCCTGCCATCTGACAATGATCAGAGTATATGCGCATAAGTGATCCGCGTGACGTTGTCACCCCACAGATAGGAGCATATGCTCGTATCTGTTTCGGTCGTGCGGCGCCCTCACACGCCCCCCGGCCTCCCCCGCCACTTCGCGCGGACACGCACTCCCACAGGAAGACCCTGGAATCCACCACATGAAAACGCGGCTCTGGCTCCAGCCAGCACTGATCGCCCTGATCGTCGTGGCGGCCTTCACCACCTGCTACATCGGCCTCCAGCGTGACCCTCAGCCCCACCAGATCCCCATCGCCGTCACCGGAAGCGACCTGCCGGTCCGGATACACCAGGCACTCGGCGACGCCGTCGAGGTCCGGCCGGCCGCCGACGCCGAGGCGGCGCGGCAGGCGCTGGAGGGCCACGACGTGGTGGCCGCGCTGAGCACCGACGGCTCGGGCGGGTTGCGCCTGGAGACAGCGGGAGCGGTGGGCAACTCCACGACTTCGGCGGTGAGCTCGCTGGTCGGCGCCTACGCGCACGGTGCCGGTCAACAGCTCACCACGGTGGACATGGTCCCCCTGGCCCACTTCGACAGCCGGGGACTGGCGGGCTTCTATCTGGCTTTCGGCGTGACCCTGGCCGGTTTCGTCCTCGGATCGAACGCCATCGGTCTGGCCGGGGTGCTGAACCTTCGCCACAGGTTCCGGCTCCTGTGCGGAGCGTCCCTGGCCATCGGCGCGGTCGCGGCGATCATCGCCGGCCCCGCGTTGGGGGCGGTCCCGGCCCCAGTCCTGCCGCTGGTCTTCACACTCGCCCTACTGGCGGCCGCGGCGGCCTTCACCACCAAGCTGCTCGGCACCTACCTCGGCCCTGTCGGCGTGCCGGTGGCCACCCTTGTGCTCCTCACCGTCGGCAACGCCACCAGCGGGGCCGCGGTCGGCGCCGACCTGCTGCCGGCCGCCGCACGCGCCGTGTCCGCACTGCTGCCGCCCGGCGCGGCCGTCCGCGCCATCACCGATTTGAGCTACTTCGACGGCGCACATCTGGCCATCCCGGCGATCACACTCGCCCTGTGGGCTGCCGTCTCCGGACTGCTACTCGCCCTACGTCCACGTCTGACACGCACACGCACCGCGGCCACGGCCTCATGAGGACCCAGTTCCAGGCGCTGCGCGGCTTCCGCTCGGCGGCGGGCTCGGGCCGGCGGCCTGCCCCCTTCGCCGCGATGGCTTCTTCTCGTCGGCCGGCGTTCCCGTGCTTGAACGCGGCGCGCACCTAGGCGCGTCGCGGGACTCCGCAGCCCCGCGGATCCGGTCGATCTCGTCGAAGCACGAGTTCGGGCCACGGGCTTGAGTGATCCGCCGCTTCCCCTATCCGCGCGGTGTGGTGAGCTGCCGTACGGCATGGACGACGGCGGCGCGGTGCTGGATCAGCTGCTCGGCGTGTGCGTCCGCCGCGACGGCATCCGGGCCGGCAGGCGCCGGTGGCCGGATCGGCGGCCTTTCGTCGCCGGCGTGTGGCCGGATCGGCGGCCTTTCGTCGGCGGCGTGTGGCCGGATACGACTGGGTACCCGTGCCCCGCCCCACTCCCGCCGATCGCCATGGAGGCGCACCCCGATGACCCCAGTCGGCATGACCAGCTTCGACGACGTCTACGCTCTCCCCGACCCCCGCGGGTACTTCGCCGCCCTGGGGCCGTACGAGTACCAGACCCCGGGCCACGCCCAGCCGATCTTCCGCGCGCTCGCCGCCGAACTCGGGCCGGGGCGGCGTACGGTCCTCGACGTGTGCTGCTCCTACGGGATCAACGCCGCGCTCCTCAACCACGACGTCACCCTCGACGAACTCTTCGCGCACTACACCTCGGCCCGTGCGGCCGAACTCACCACCGCCGAACTCGTCGACCGCGACCGTGACTTCTACGCGGTCCGCCGCCGCCCCGACGCCGTGCGGGCCATCGGCATCGACGTCTCACGCCCCGCCCTGGACTACGCCGTGGCCGTCGGGCTGCTCGACGAGGGGCACTGCGTGGACCTGGAGCGCACCGAGCCGGGGGAACGGCTGCGCGACTCGCTCACCGGGACGAGCCTGATCACCGTCACCGGCGGCACCAGCTTCCTCACCGAGCGCACCTTCGCCCGGCTGTTCACCGCTCTCGGCCACCCCGTGCCGGTGGCTGCCTTCGTCCTGCGCACCCACGACTACGGGGCGATCTCCGGCTGCCTGGAGTCGTACGGCCTCACCGTCGAGCCGGCCGCCACCACCCAGCCGCAGCGGCGCTTCACCGACCCCCGGGAGCAGGAGCGCGCGGTGGCCACCGTCACCGCGTTCGGAGAAGACCCGGCCGGGAAGGAGTCGGCGGGGTACTTCCACACCCGGCTGCACCTGGCCCGCTGAACGCGCCCCGGGAACCGAGGAGGCGGCCCGTACCAGGCAGGACTTGAGCGCAAGGCCGCCACCCGACGCGCCGGCCGCTCTACTGTTTTCGGCCGGGGCCGGCGGTGTGGTGCGGTGAGGCGCGACGCGGAGCGGCGGGACCGGCAGGATGTGCGGGTGAACCAGGTGACGATCAGCGAAGAAGACCGCCGACTGCTCGGGCTCTGGGCCGCGGACTGCGCCGAGCGGGTGCTGCCGCTGTTCGAGGCGAGGGCTCCCGATGACACCCGCCCCCGCGAGGCCATCGAGGTCCTCCGGGTGTTTACGCACACAGGGAAGCGGACGGCACAACTGCGCGCCGCTTCCTGGGCCGGGCACAAGGCCGCGGGCGAGGTCGACGATCCGGCCGCGGCGGCCGCCGCTCGCGCCGCGTGCTACGCGGCAGCGGCCCCGTACATCCACACGCTGGCCACGCCGCACCAGGCGAAGCACATTCACGGGCCGGCCATTTACGCCGCGCTCGCTCGCGAGCTGTCGGCGGGCCGTGACACGGCCGTCGGTGACGAGGAGCTCCAGTGGGCGATCGGGCACGCGTCGCCGGAGGTGCGCGGGCTGCTGCGCCTGATGCCGGCCTGCGAACCCGGCCGCAGCCGTCTGGCCGTGCTGCGCCACCACTTGGACTCGGCACTGCGCGACTGACCGGCCCGGGCGCGCCCACCGGCGGCCCCCGTTGCACGGCACCTGGTCGGCATGCGTCCTGCCGTGCACGGGAGTTGCCGACGTGCGCCTCTGCCTCCTGACGAACAGGAGGCAGAGGCGAAGATATTGGCGGATGCGGCCACGCTGGCCGGAAATCCTCGGCCAATTTGGTGACAGGCGCACTGATGTTTCATCATTGTGACAGCACGTCAGCTCTTGGCGTGTGTCGAGGAGCCGGGGGCGCCGGGGGGTCCCCCGTTCACACCGGTCGCAGCCGCAGGCGAGTTCTCGTTGTCGCCGTGCGCCGCCGGGGCTCCCGTCCCATTTCCGTCACCAAGGCAAAGGCCCATGTCCGCCCAGCAACTCTCGGACCTCATACGTTTCGCCCGTCACAACTCGCCCTTCTACCGGGACCTTTACGCGTCCCTGCCGTCGCACATCGACCGCCTCACCGACCTGCCGGTGGTCGACCAGCAGGAATTCTGGGCGGCCAACGCCCTGCACGACAGTCGCGTGTTGACCGGCCCGCTCAGCGAGGCCACGGTCTACAAGACCGGCGGCACCACCGGTTCCCCCAAGTTCTCCGTCTACACCCGCGACGAGTGGCGCACCTTCGTCACCTCCTTCGGCCAGGGACTGGTGGACACGGGCCTGCGCCCGGGACACCGCGTCGCCGACCTCTTCTACGCCGGGGAGCTGTACGCCAGTTTCCTCTTCGTCCTCGACTCGCTCGCCCACGCGCCCGTGGACAACGTCCGCCTGCCCATCGGCGGCGGCGCTCCGCTGGAGACGACGATCCCCACGCTGCGCGATCTCGCCGCCCAGGTGGTGACCGGCACGCCCACCACCCTGTGCCGGCTCGCCGAGCAGGTCGTCTCGTCCGGTGTCCGACTCGACTCCGTCGAGCTGCTGCTCTTCGGCGGCGAGGCGCTCTTCGACGACCAGCGGCGCCTGCTGGCCACCGCGTTCCCCCGCGCCGAGGCCCGTTCCGTCGGATACGCGAGCGTCGACGCCGGCCTCCTCGGCCGCCCCGTACCCGGTGCCGATGCCCGGGTGCACCGGGCCTTCACCCCGTACTCGCTCGTCGAGATCCTCGACGACTCCACCGACGAGCCCATCACCGCACCGGGGCGGCCCGGCCGCGTCGTCGTGACCAGCCTCTTCCGCCGCCTGATGCCGATCATCCGGTACCCCGCCGGTGACCGGGCCGAGTGGACCGGTACCGGCCCCGGGCACTTCCGGATCCTCGGCCGCGCCGAGGAGGGCGTACGGGTCGGCCCCGTCTCCCTCTACACCCAGGACGCCCAGGACGCCGTGAGCGCGGCCGACACCGCGGGGCGGGTGGTCGGCACGCAGCTCGTCGTCCGCCGCTGGGACGGCCGCGACGGGCTCGTGCTGCGCCTGGCGACGGCCCCCGGTGACCCCGACCACGGCCGGGAGGAGCTGGCCGGGGCGGTCGTCACGGAGCTGGAGACCGTACGGCCGCTGTATCCGGACAGTGTGCGCGCCGGGTTCGTGCACCCGCTCTCCGTGGAATGGGCGCGCCACCGCGACCTCGCCGTCAACCCGCGCTCGGGCAAGCTCGTCCGGGTCCTCGACGAGAGGCCGACCGCATGACCGCCACACCCGTGACCGCCGCACCCGTGACCGAGGAGGCCACGCCCGAGGTGGTGGCCGGCGGCCGGCGCGCGCCGCTGATCCTGCGCAACCGTGCCTTCGGCGCCGTCTGGCTCGGCCAGGTCCTCACCCAGGCCGCCGTCCGCATGTTCCAGGTCGGCGTGTCCTGGTGGATCGTCGCCCACGCCGTGCAGGACGCCCGCGGTCTGGCCTCCGGGCTGTTCATGGCGGCCTGCACGCTGCCCGCCGTGGCGCTGGCGCCCGTCGTGGCCGCGGCGGTCGCCCGGTTCGCCCACCGTTCGATCCTGCGGACCGCCGCGGCCCTGGCCGGGGCCGCCTCGGGCGTCCTCGCGCTGTGGGCGTACGGCGGCGGGCTGCCGCTCACCGCCGTGTACGCCGCCGCGCTCGCCCTGGCCACCTGCCAGGCCTTCTTCGACCCCTGCCTGACCACGTCCGTGCCCGAACTCGTCGACGACGCCGACATCGAGACGGCCACCGGCTTCGAGCTGTCCACCCAGTCCCTGGCCGGCCTCGGCGGAGCCCTGCTCGGCGCCCTGACCGTCGACCGGGCCGGCGTGGCCGGGCTGGCCGTGGGCTGCGCGGTCGCCTACGCCGGGGCGGCGCTGCTCATCACGAGCGCCCGCTTCCGTCGCACCGAAACCGCCGTGGCCGACACGACCGACGCGGCTGACGCAGACGTGCCCCAGCGGCGCGCGCTCCGCCGGATCCTGGGCGAACTGCCCTACGTACGGCGGATCCTGATCTGCTTCACCGCGGCGAACCTCTTCACCACCGCCGTGTTCGTCGTCATCCCCCTCTACACCCGCTCGGTCCTCCAGGGCGGTGGCGGCACCGTGGCGCTGCTGGAGGCCTCCCTCGGTGCCGGCGCGCTCATCGGCGCCTTCACCGGGACCCGCGTGCCGGGGCGTCCCACGGTCGCCGGCGCATACTGCCTGGGCCTGATGGCCCTCGCGCTGGCGGTGCCCGGGCTGGTCGCGCACCGCCTGGTCATCGCGGGCTGCCTGGCCGTGGCCGGCTGGTGTGCCGGGGCGGTCAGCGTCCGCTTCGTGGCGCTCTTCCAGCGGCTGGTGCCGACGGCGGACAAGCCCGGCTTCTTCGCCGTGATGCAGGCCGTGCTGGGCGCCTCCCTGCCGGTGGCATCGCTGGTGTTCGGCTCCGCCGGGGACTTCCTCTCGCCCCAGACGCTGTGCCTCGTGCAGGGAGCCGGCCTTCTTCCGGCCGCCTTCGCGCTGGCCCTGCTCGGGTCCCGTACGCCCGAACCGCCCTCGGCGGAGGCGGAGGCGGACGCGGATACGGATACGGATACGGATACGGATACGGACGCAAGCCGCGGCACGGAACCCGTGGGAGGCGCCCGGTGAACCCCGTGATCACGCCGGCCACCTGCGCGGACATCGCCGAACTGCGCCAGCTCTACTACGCCGTCTACGGGCCGCACTACCCCGTGGCCCTCGGCACCGACCCGGCCGAGATGGCCCGGCTCATCGAAGACCCGTACTCCCTCTGGCTCGTCGGCCGCTGCGCCGACTCCGGGGCCCTGACCGCGTCCGCCGCCATCCACGGCGAGCCGGGCAGCCGCATCGGCCGCCTGGAGGGCATCGCCGTCCACCCCGAGCACCGCTCGGCGGGCCTGGCCGCTGCTCTGACCGAGGCGCTGTGCGCCGGGATGCTGGACACGGGGCGGCTGGACTCGGTGTACGCCACCGTACGCACCGTCAGTTCCGGTCCGCAGCGCGTCGTCGCCCGCAACGGCTTCCGCCCGCTGGGCATCCTCCCCAACGCGGTGGATCTCCGCAGCCGCGAAAGCCTCGCACTCTACGCGCGTCACTCCGCGGGCGTGCTGGACCGCCGGAACCCCGTCACCGAAGTGCCCGCCCCGCTGTTGCCGTTGCTGCGCACCGCCGAGGCCGCCCTCGGCATCCGCTACCCCGGGGTCCGCGCGGGCACCGGCCCGCTCCCGGCGCCGGCGCCGCAAGGGGCCGCCGAACGGCTGGAGATGATCGAGGCACCGGCCTTCGTACGCCGCCGCTTCCGCGAGCGGTTCCCCTGCGCCGAGGGCTGGTTCTACCCGCTGCACACCCCGAACGTGCTGCTCACCCCGGAAGACGGCCGCTTCGAGGTGTACGCCTACCTCAACCGCGCCGGCGGGTACGCCTCCCTGCTGAGCGCCCACCCCGACCCGGCCGCCGCGGCCGCGTACCTCGAACCCGTCACCCGGGCCCTCGCCCGTGCGGGTGCCGGCTACGTCGAGGCCCTGGTGCCGCTCGCACACCAGGAGGCCCTCTCCGCCTTCCTCGCCCAGGGATTCGTCGCCGGGGCCCTCTACCCGGCGATGCGCGCGGACGGCGACGGCTTCCACGACTACGCCGTCCTGTCCCGCTCCAGCGAGCGGATCGACTTCCGCGGCGTCGCCGTCGAACCGCCCCTCCAGCCCTATCTGGACTGCTACACGTCGGCCTGGGCGTCGACCCATCTGCCCACATCACCCGAGGTCGCCTCATGAAGCCCATGAACCCTGTGAATCCCGTGAATCCCGTAACTCCCGTGGACGCCACGCACCCCGTGAACCCCCATCTCGCGCCGGTCTCCGTACCCGACCCGGCCCTGCTGCCCCACGTACAGCAGCTGTGCGACCTGACCGATCCGTACGCCTTCGGTCCCGCGGAGGACGCGCTGTTCGCCGCCGCCATGGCGGAGACCAACGCCTGGCACACCGAGCGCTCCCCGTTCTTCCGCTCCCTGTACGAGGCCACGCCCCCGGCCGAGCCGTACCGCACGCCGCTCGTCCACGCGAACTTCTTCAAGCGCCACGAGGTGCTCTCCATCCCGCGCGAGGACGTCGAGCTGCACCTGACCTCCTCCGGCACCACGGGCCAGAAGTCGCAGATGTTCTTCGACCAGTGGACCATCCGTTCCGCCCAGCGCATGGTCGCCCGGATCTTCGAGCGCAACGGCTGGATCACCCCCGAGCAGGAGGTCAACTACCTCCTCTACAGCTACGAGCCGGCGCCGTCCCTGAACCTGGGGACCGCCTTCACCGACAACTACCTGTGCGACTTCGCCCCGGCGCGCAGCGTCTCGTACGCACTGCGCAACACCGGCGGCGACCACGAGTTCGACCCGTTCGGCTGCATCGCCGCGCTGCGCCGCTTCGAGCGCGAGGACGCCCCGGTCCGCATCCTCGGCTTCCCCGCCTTCCTCTTCTTCACGCTGGAGCGGATGCGGGCCATGGGGCTGCCTCCGCTGCGCCTGCCCGAGGGCTCCCTCGTCGTCCTCGGTGGCGGCTGGAAGGGGCACGCCGACCGGCGCATCGAGAAGGAGGAGCTGTACGACCGCGTCACCGAGCAGCTGGGCATCCCGGGTGAGCGGATCCGGGACACCTTCGGGTCGGTGGAGCACTGCATCCCGTACATCGAGTGCGACCACCACCGGCTGCACGCCCCCGTCTGGTCCCGGGTGACGATCCGCTCCACGCGCACGCTCGAACCGCTGCCGTACGGGGAGCCGGGCTACCTGCACCTCGTGTCGCCGTACATCACCTCGGTACCGGCGCAGAGCGTGCTCATGGGCGACCTCGCCTCCCTCCAGCCGGGCGACGCCTGCGGGTGCGAGCTGGAGACCCCCTGGTTCACCGTCCACGGCCGTGCCGGGGTGAGCCGCAACCGCAGCTGCGCGGTGGCCGCAGCAGAACTGATGAAGGGCATGGCGTGACCGTGACGCAGACCAAGGCCGCGTACGAGCAGCACGGCGACGGCGCCGCGCACCACTACTGGCAGGGCGCCTTCGTCGGAGACGAGGAGGCCGGGCGCCGCCTCGCCGGTCTGCCGGCCGCCGTGGAGGCCGCGCTGGCCGAGGGGCTGGAGACCGAGACGGTGCTGGCCGCCTGTGACTCCCTCGCCGGCGCCCTGTGCGACCCCGCCCACCCGGTCCACGCGCGGCTCGCCCCGCACCTGCCCGAAGGTGAGGACCCGGCCGTCCTGGCCGAGCTCGGTGTCCTCCTCGGCAGGCGGGAGCTGACCCGCAAGCTGCGCCGGGAACTCGGCAGTGCGGCTCCGGGCCGGCTGAACCGGGCCGATCCGCGCGAGACGGTATACGAGGCCTGGGCGCCCGTCGGCCTGGTCGCGCACATCGCCCCGGGCAACGCCTCTACGGTCGCGCCGCTGAGCATCGTCGAGGGCCTGCTCGCCGGGAACGTCAACGTCCTGAAGACCAGCAGCGCCGACACCCTCCTCACCCAGCACCTGATGGCCGAGCTCGCGGCCCTGGACCCGAGCGGTGCGCTGGCCGCGCGGATCGTCGTGCTGCGCTTCCCGTCCTCCCGGCAGGAGTGGCTGCGCCTGATGTGCGCGCCCGCGGACGCGGTCGCCGTGTGGGGCGGGGAGGGCGCGGTCGAAGGTGTGGCCGCCCATGTGCCGGCCGGCTGCCGGCTGGTGGAGTGGGGGCACCGGATCTCCTTCGCGTACCTGACGGGCGACGCCTGGTCGGACGCGGGGACGCTCGACGCCCTCGCGGACGACGTGTGCCTGCACGAGCAGCAGGCGTGTTCCAGCCCCCAGGTGGTCTACCTCGACACCGAGGACGAGGGTGAGGTGTTCGCGTTCGCCGAGCGCTTCGCCGCGGTGCTCGCGGCGCGGCCGCCGGCCGTGACGGCGGCCGCGGCGGGCGGGCCGGATCCGGCCGAGGAGGCCGAGCTGACCACCACCGAGCTGATGGCTCGGCTGGAGGAACACCTGGGCCTGACGCGGGTGTTCGCCGCGCCCGACGGTTCGTGGCGGGTCATGGCCGACACCCGTTCCCCGCTCACCGCCTCGCCGCTGCACCGCAGCGTGTGGGTCAAGCCGCTGCCCCGCAAGCGGCTGATCGCCACCCTGCGCCCGATGCGCCGCTACCTGCAGACGGCGGGCCTGGCGGGCAGCCCGGCCGACATCGCCGAGCTCTCCCGCACCGCCCTGGCGGCGGGCGTCACCCGGGTCACGCCGGTCGGCGCCATGCTGGACAGCTACGCGGGCGAGCCGCACGACGGCGTCTACGCCCTGCAGCGCTACAGCCGCCGCGTCGCCGTCCAGGCCGACCCGGTGCGCTTCGCCACCACCGCCTGCCTGGACGATCTGGCCCGGCCCGTCGTCCTGCCGCGGCCTGCGGGCCCGCTGCTGGGCAAGGAGGACGTGCAGGAGCCGGCCCGCCGGGTGGCGCGGGCCGATGCCGAGCTGTACTTCCGCAGCGGCGGCAGCACCGGTGAGCCCGCACTGTCGATCTTCAGTTACGACGACTACGACACCCAGATGCACGCCGCCGCCCGGGGTCTGCTCGCCGCCGGCTACGACCCGGTCGGGGACCGCACCGCCAACCTCTTCTACTGCGGCGCCATGTACGGCAGTTTCATCAGCTTCTTCTCCGTCCTCGAGCGGCTCGGCGGGGTGCAACTGCCCTTGTCCGCGGGGCCGGACCACCGGGCGACGGCGCGGGCGCTGATCGACCTCGGGGCCGACACCCTCTTCGGGATGCCCTCCTACCTCTGGCAGCTGCTGCACGCGGAGGGGGACGCGCTGCGCGCGTACGGCGGCCTGCGCAAGGTCTTCTACGGCGGCGAGCACTTCACCGAGGAGCAACAGCGCACGCTGAAGGAGACGTTCGGGATCGAAACCGTGCGCTCCATCACCTACGGCAGCACCGACCTCGGCCCGCTGGGCTACCAGTGCACCGAGAGCTCCGGCGGTGTCCACCACCTGCACGCCGACCTGCACACGATGGAGATCCTGGACCTGGCCGAAGACCGACCGGTGGTCCCGGGCGAGACGGGCCGGCTGGTCTTCACCACGCACGCCCGGCGCGGCCAGCAGCTGGGCCGGTACGTGATCGGCGACCTCGGCCGGGAGGTGCCGGGCCGCTGCCCGTGCGGCCGGCACGCACCCCGCTTCGAGCTGCGGGGGCGCACCGGTGACGTGATGCGGGTGGCGACGTACTTCCTCAACCACCGCCGGTTCCTGGACCTGGCGGAGGAGCAGGGCGGACACCGCGGCGAGTTGCAGATCCGGCTCGACGGTACGGACGCGCGCGAGCTGCTGACGGTACGGGTGGAACGGTCCGGGGCGACGGATCCGGACCGGCTGCGGGAGGTGTTCCTGGCCGGCTACCCGGAGCTCCGCTCGGCGGTGACGGAGCGGCTGCTGGACCTGGTGGTCGAGGCGGTGGACGGCGCGTCGCTGGACCGGAGCCCGACCAGCGGCAAGCTCCTCGCGGTGGTGGACGCGCGCCGCTAGGCCGTGTCCGCGAAGTCCCGCCTGCGCCGTCGGCCCCGGTCCCCGCGACCGGGTCCGACGGCGCAGGTCGGCAAGAGCCTTGAGTTTCAGGACTGTTCATCCCCACGTGACAGTGGTCTATACCTTTAACCCTAGGCTGGGTCACCTGAAACATGCACATGCACAGCCGTGGGGGGCTTTATGACCTTTCATCATCTTCCGCAACCACCTTCCGACGAAGAGCTCTACTGGTACTTCGGACCGCAACGCCGCTGGGTCCTGGTCGCCACCTCGCTCGCCTTCGTGTTCACGGCGGCGACCATGTTCACCTTCGCCCTGCGCACACCCGCCCTGTGGGCCTTCCTCGCCGTCCTCGGTCTCAACGTCGTCGCCCTGGCGCTCTCTTCCGTCAACAGCCTGCGCCAGCGCCGGCTCACCCGGCAGTCGCACGAGGTGCTCGTCCACGCCTGGCGGCCCGCCGCCCTGCCCGGCGTCGATCTGTACCTGCCGACCTGCGGGGAGCCGCTCCCCGTCCTGGACAACGCCTACCGCGCGGTGGCGGCCGTCGACTGGGCGGCCGACGCGCTGACCGTGTGGATCCTGGACGACGCCGACCGGCCCGAAGTCGCCGCGCTGGCCGCCTCGTACGGCTACGAGTACGTCGTACGCCCCGACCGGGGGCACCTGAAGAAGGCCGGCAACCTCAACCACGCGCTCACCCTGAGCAGCGCCGAGTTCATCGCGATCCTCGACGCGGACTTCGCGCCGCGGCCGGACTTCCTGCGCCACCTCGTCCCGTACCTGGCCGACCCCGCCGTCGGCATCGTGCAGAGCCCGCAGTGCTTCGACACCGACGAGACCATGGGCTGGATCCAGCGCGCCGCCGGCTCCGCCCAGGAGTGGTTCTTCCGGTGGATCCAGCCGTCGCGGGACGCGAGCGACGCCGCCATCTGCTGCGGCAGCAACGCCGTCTACCGGCGCGGCGCGATCGACCTGGCCGGCGGTTTCGCCCGGCTCGACCACAGCGAGGACCTCTACACCGGACTCGCCCTCCACGAGCAGGGGTTCCGGACCCTGTACGTACCGGTGCTGGTCGCCAAGGGCACCTCGCCCGACCACGTCACCTCCTTCGTCAATCAGCAGTACCGGTGGGCGATGGGCAACCTCCACCTGCTCGGCACGCCCGTGCTGGGGCGGATGCGCGCCCCCTGGCGGATGCGGCTGTGCTTCTACGAGGGGATCGTCGGGTACCTCACCACGGCGGTGAACACCTTCGCGGCGCCGCTGCCGCCGCTGGTGATGATGTTCTGGTACCCGGACCACATCCGGCCCTGGCACGTGCTGCCGCTGCTCGCCCCGCTGTGGCTCTGGCACGTGCTGCTGCCGCGGATCAGCCGGACCCGCTGGCGGGTCGAGGTGATCCGGGCGAACGTCCTGACGAGCGTGGCCGCCACGACGGCGTTCCTGCACACGCTGCGGGGCCGCAGCGCCGCCTGGGTGCCCACCGGCACGCGGAGTGCGCCGGCTCCGGGCGGGATGGCCCGGCGGGTGGTGGCCGTCTCGCTGGTCTGGCTCCTCCTCTCCAACGGCGCGGCCGCCGCGGGGCTCGCGCTGGCCGTGGCCCACAACGGCTGGGAGCCCAACTGGGGGCTGTTCCTCTACCTCCTGGTGCAGTGCCAGATCAACGTCCCGCTGATCCGGGACCTGCTGGCCGAGCTGTACCCGGCCGCCGGACCGCTGCGCGCCCGCGTACGGGCCGCCCTGCGCCCCCGTACCGGCGTGCTGCCCCGCCGTTGGCCCGAGACCGTCGCCGCCTCCGCGGTCCTCCTGCTCACCGGGCTGCTGGCCTCGGGGTGGGTCGACCCGATGCTTCCCTGGCTGAGCTGAAAGGCGCCGTCACCATGTCCTTCCTCCTCACACCCGGCCGGCGGAGCCCCGCCGCGCCGCCGTCCGGATCCCGTTCCGGCGCCGAGTCCGGGCCCAGCCCGCACCGGTCCGCCTTCCGGCCCGACATCGAGGGGCTGCGCGCGGTCGCCGTCCTCGCGGTCCTCGCCTTCCACGCCGGGATCCCGTGGGCGACCGGCGGTTTCGTCGGCGTGGACGTCTTCTTCGTCATCTCCGGCTACCTGATCACCGGCCTGCTGGTCCGCGAGGCGATCACCACCGGCCGGATCGGGCTCGGGGACTTCTTCTCCCGGCGGGCCCGGCGGCTGCTGCCCTCGGCCGCCGTGGTGCTCGGCGCGGTGGCGGTGGCCGGCGCCTGGCTGACCGTGCCGCTGCGCCGCACCGACGTGGAGCACGACGTCGTCGCGGCGGCGCTGTCCGTCGCCAACTGGCGGTTCGTGTCCCAGCGGACCGACTACCTCGCCGCCGGGCACGGCCAGAGCCCGCTGCTCCACTTCTGGTCCCTCGCCGTCGAGGAGCAGTTCTACCTGTTCTGGGCCCCGCTGCTGGCGGTCCTCGTGCTCTGCGCGGCCCGGGCGGTCCGCCGCGGCCGGGCCGTACGCTCCGTCGTGGTGCTGGTCGCCGCGCCGCTGACCCTGGCGTCCTTCGCCCTGGCCCTGTACTGGACACGGCACTCCGTGTCGCTCGCATACCTCGGAACGCCCTCGCGCGTCTGGCAGTTCGGGGTCGGTGCGCTGCTCGCCCTGCTGCCCTGGCACCTGATGCGCGGGCCGCGACCGTTGCGGCTGCTGGGCGGCTGGGCCGGGGCCGCGGCGATCGGCTGGTGCGTGGTGTCGTACGACGCCGCGACCCGGTACCCCGGCTACGCGGCGCTCGTGCCGACCCTGGCCACAGCCGCCGTGATCCTCGCCGCGATCCCCGGCCGGGGCGAGCGGAACGACCCGGGCACCTACGAGGTCGGACGGCTGCTGGCGGGGCGGGGACCGAGGGCCGTCGGGCGGCTCTCCTACAACCTGTACCTGTGGCACTGGCCGGTGCTCGTGCTCGCCGAGGCCCGGACCGGCCCGCTCGGCTGGCCCGCGAAGACCGCGCTGACGCTGGCGGCCGTACTGCCCGCGCTCGCCACCCTGCGCTGGGTCGAGCAGCCGCTGCGCCGCAGCCGTACGGTCTCCGAACTCCCCCGCCGCGGGCTGTCGGTGGGTGTCACGGCCATCGTGCTGCCGCTCGTCCTCGCCCTGGTGGTGGGGACCACGAGCCTGCACCTGCTGGGCCCGGCCGTCCCGGTGGACCCGAAGGGGCTGCCGCCGGGCGCGGCCTCGGGCCCCACCCTGCTCGCCCGGACCTCCGGTACTCCGCTCGCGGACGGTCCGGTGGTGCCGAGCCCCGTGCAGGCGCGCGCGGACTTCCCGCCGGACGGGGCCTGCGAGGTCGCCCCGGCCGAAACGCGCAGCCCGGACTGCCTGTTCGGCGCGGTGGACAGCCCGGACCGGATCGTGCTGCTCGGCGACTCGCACGCCGGGCAGTGGTTCTCCCCGGTGCTGGCGCTGGCCGCCGGGCGGGGCTGGGCGTTGCAGGAGCTGGTGAAGCAGGGCTGCCCGCTGCCGGAGCTGGCGGTGGACAGCCCCCAGCTCGGCCGCGCCTACCGGGAGTGCGACACCTGGCGGGCCGACACCCTGGACCGGCTGAAGCGGCAGCCGAAGCCCCGGCTCATCGTGATCGCCTCCCTCAACCGCTACACCGCCGACGCGGAGCTCCTGGCCGAGGGCTGGGAGAAGACGCTGCGGCAGCTCAGGGCGCTGGGGGCGCCGATCGTCTACGTCGAGGACACCCCCGTGCCCGGTACGGACGTCCCGGCGTGCGTCTCGGGCCGTTCCGAGCCGGCGGACGCCTGCGCGTTCCGGCGGACCGACGCCCTGCGACCCGATCCGCTGGCGGCACGGATCGCGTCCGGTGCGCTGCCCGGCGTACGGAGCGTCAGCGTGAACCCGGTCCTGTGCCCGGGGGACGGGCCGACCTGCCCGGCCGTGCTCGACCGGATCCTGCTCTACCGGGACGACGCCCACCTGACCAATGTGGCGGCCGTCGTCCTGACCAACCGGCTGGAGCGGCTGTTCACGGAGGCCGGGGCGCTGCCCGCTCCGGCATCGGCCTCGGGGCCGGCCGGTACGGACGGGTGGCGGCAGCTGCTGCGGGACGACTTCGACGGACCGGCGGGCAGTCCCCCGTCGGCCGCCCACTGGATCCACGACCTCGGCACCTGCTATCCGGGCTGCCCCGCGCCGCAGTGGGGCACGGGCGAGATCGAGACCATGACGGACTCGACCGAGAACGTGCGTCTCGACGGGAAGGGCGCGCTGGAGATCGTCCCCACCCGGAAGGACGGGGAGTGGAGTTCGGGGCGCATCGAGACGCGCCGCTCCGACTTCGCGCCCCCTCCCGGCGGGACCCTGCGGATCGAGGCGTCGATCGCCCTGCCTGAGGTGACCGGCGCGAAGGCGGCGGGGTACTGGCCGGCGTTCTGGACGCTGGGGGCACCACTGCGCGACGGCTACACGGGCTGGCCGGGGGTCGGTGAGCTCGATGTCATGGAGTCCGTGAACGGGCGGGACACCGTGTTCGCGACGATGCACTGCGGGGTCCTCGAAGGCGGCCCGTGCGAGGAGCCGGTGGGGCTGGGCTCCGGGCCGCAGCCGTGCTCCGGCTGCCGGACGGACTTCCACGCGTACGCCGTCGAGGTCGATCTCGCTCCCGGCGCGGAGGAGGTGCGCTGGTATCTGGACGGCCGCGTGTACCACCGGGTGACGGCCGCCCGGATGGACGCCGGGACGTGGCAGCGGGCCGTGGACCACGGCCTGTTCCTGATCCTCAACGTGGCCGTCGGGGGCAACCTCCCGCTCGCCGACGGCGCGACCGTCGGCCCCGCCACCGAACCGGGCCACGCGATGCGGGTCGACCACGTCACCGTCTCGGCCCGGGAGAGGGCCGCGTAGGCGACCCGGCACGCGTACCGGTGCCCCGCCCGCGGTCGGCGGGCGGGGCACCGTGCTCGGGCGGCGGGGCCGCTCCGGCGGAGGGTCAGAACGCGAAGACGGCGTTGCCGTTGAGGGTCGCGTTCATGACGCAGCTGTTGGAGAAGGTGTGCTTCCAGGTGACGCGGCTGCCCTGCCACACGCCGTCCGCCGTGACGGTGACCGGGGCGTAGTGCATCGGGCACGCGCGGTCCGGGTCCGGGGAGGCCAGCAGGTGGTCGAGCGACCCGCCGGTGGAGTTGAGGGCCGCGCAGGCGGAGCCGGGGTCGGGGTGGGTCCCCAGGGCGGTCGGCGCACAGCTGAGGGTGGATGCCCGGACGACGGTGGACGCGTCGTCGTCGCCCTGCGCGATGGTGAACACCATGGCGGACGGGGCGTACAGGCTGGCGGGCTGAGCCGCCGCGATACCGGTGGCTCCGATCAGGCTGAGGACTGCAGCGGCGGAGGCAGCTGCGATGCGGTGACGCACGACGAGACTCACTTTCGATTCAAAGGTTGAACGCGATATTTTCTTTCGATCGCGTCCTTGTGAGCTCAGACTGTCCGACATGCGGGCGCACCGCATGTCCATGACCGATTTACGGACAGAGCATGCGCATACGCGCGACCGAATGGTCGTTCGGGCAGCTCAGAGGGGGCGCGTCGACGCCTCGGCCGGCCACGAACACGAGCGGCGCCGGACACGACGTGCATCCTTGCGCCCGCTGACCTGCTGTCGGCCGCGCGCGGTTCACCGAACGGCCACGCAGCTTGTCCGGATACACACCCTCACCGCGCCGACATGGATCCCACCCCCGCCGATTACACGGGAGAGTTACAGATATATCCGAATTGAGCAACACGAGCCTTAATTGCGGTGATTCGTGGTGCGCGGGGGCCAAAGTGTGGCTCCTCGGCAGGACGCCGGGAACCGCACGGAGCCCGACCGGCTCGAACGACGCCGGTCCGGGCTGACTGTTGAAGGGGTCATCTTCATGTCTGCTTCTCTCGCCACCCGCCGCGCCCTCTCCGCGGCGCTGGCCGCCGTCGCCCTGGTCGGCGCCGCCGCCCTGCCGGCCGCGGCCGACGACCACCGACGCGACCGGAACACGCGTTCCTCGATCGTCATCGGCGACGTCCAGTACGACAGCCCCGCCCGCAACGACCGCTCCAACCGCGCGCTGAACCGGGAATGGGTCGAGGTGAAGAACACCGGCCGCGGCGCCGTCAACCTGCGCGGCTTCACCCTCACCGACCAGCAGGGCAACCGCTACCGCTTCGCCGGCAACTTCCGCCTGGACGGCCGCTCCAGCGTCAAGGTCCACACCGGGCAGGGCCACGACACCAGGCGCGACGTCTACCAGGACCGCCGCCACCAGATCTGGAACGAGCGCGACACCGCCACCCTGCGCGACAACCGCGGCAACGTCCTCGACACCGAGTCCTGGGGCGGCCGCGGGCACCACCAGCCCCGCCGCTGACCCCCACCGGCAGCCACACCGCGGGAAACGGTGAACTGCCGGCACACGTGAACGGCGTGCCACGGCGAACCCGCCGCGGCACGCCGCATCCATGTCCCGCCGCATGACGAACTCGACGGGCCCGGCGCACACATGGGCGCGCCCGGGCTCCTAGCGGGTCGGGTAGTCCGTGTACCCGCGCGCGTCGCCCCCGAAGAAGGTGGTCGGGTCCGGGGTGTTGTACGGGCCTTCGGTGCGCAGGCGGTCCGGCAGGTCGGGGTTGGCCAGGAAGAGGGCGCCGAAGGCGAGGACGTCGGCGGTGCCGTCGTCGATCAGGGTGAGGGCCCGGTGGTCGGTGGGCCCTTCGGTCGCCGGGTTCAGCACGAGCAGCCCGGAGAACTGCTTGCGCAGCGCGAGGGTGGTCGCGCGAGCCTCGGGGGCGTGCTCCAGGACGTGCAGGTAGGCCAGGCCGAGGCCGTCGATCTCCTTGACCAGCGCCTCGTAGGCGGGCTGCGGGTCGGGCTCGGAGATGTCGTTGTACGTGTTCCCGGGCGAGATGCGCAGCGCCGTCCGCTCGGCGCCGATCGCGGCGGCGACCGCCTTGACCACCTCCACCGCGAAGCGGATCCGGTTCTCGGCCGGGCCGCCCCATTCGTCGGTGCGCAGGTTCGTGGCGGGGGCCAGGAACTGGTGGATCAGGTAGCCGTTGGCCCCGTGGAGCTCCACCCCGTCGAATCCGGCCTCCACCGCGTTGCGGGCGGCCTCGGCGAAGGCGGCGACGGTCGCGCGCACCTCGGCTCCGGTCAGCTCGTGCGGGGTCACGAAGTCCTTCATGCCCTCGCCGGTGAACAGCTGCCCCTGGGCGGCGACCGCCGACGGGGCCACCGGGACGAGACCGTCGGGCAGCAGCGACGGGTGGCCGATCCGGCCGGAGTGCATCAGCTGGGCGAAGATCCGGCCGCCGGCCGCGTGCACGGAGTCGGTGACCTCGCGCCAGGCCGCGACCTGCTCCGCGCTGTGCAGGCCGGGGGTGAAGGGGTAGCCCTGGCCGACGACGGAGGGCTGGATCCCCTCGCTGATGATCAGACCGGCCGAGGCGCGCTGGGTGTAGTACTCGGCGACGAGGGCGGTCGCGAGGCCGCCCTCGGCGGCGCGGCTGCGGGTCATCGGCGCCAGGGCGATCCGGTTGGAGAGGGTGGAGCCGGCGATGCGAACCGGTTCGAAAGCGCTGGTCATATTCGCCTCACAGAGATAATTGGTCGGCCAAGCATTGGCTTCGGGATGCAGCGTACCCCATTACTTGGTCGGCCAAGGTAAAATCTGGAGGGAGGTAAGATCCACCATCAGGACCACCGGCAGGACCTGCCGCACCCGACCGAGGAGGAGCGCCGCCATGGCCGCGGAAACCGCTCAGGAACCGCGCACCGACCCACAGTGCCCGGCGGTGCCCAGTGCCGTGCTGGACGGGCCGGTGAGCCATGCGATCAGCCGGGTCGCCCGCCTCCACCGGATCGCGGCCGGCCGCGCCCTGCGGGACCTGGGGCTCCACCCGGGGCAGGAGTTCCTGATGATGCACCTGTGGGACAGCGGGGCCGTGCGCCAGTCCGAGCTGATCAAAGCGGTGGGCCTCGACCCGTCCACGGTGACCAAGATGCTCCAGCGCCTCGAACAGTCCGGCCACGTACGGCGCCGGCCGGACCCGGCGGACCGGCGCGCCTCCCTGGTCGAGGCGACGGACGCCAGTTGCGGGCTGCTGGTCGAGGTCCGCAGGGCGTGGGGCGAGCTGGAACACCAGACCCTGGACGGCCTGGAGGACTCCGAACGCACCGAACTGGCCCGCCTGCTGGGCAAGGTGGAGGCCTCCTTGTGCACGGAGCTCACCCGGAGCTCCGCCGAGTGCGAGGCAATGGTCAAGGAGCCGGGCGCCTGCTAGCCCCATTCCGGGCGGTGGCAGACTCGGGTCATGGCCGAGGAACACACCGGAACAGAGCCGGAGGAACCGCTGCGCGCGTACGCGGAGTTCTACCCCGATATCGCCCGCGCCGGATCCCTGCGGGACGCACTGCAGGCGGCAGCGGACCGTGCGGGGCACGCACTCACGATCGGCCTGATGCCACCGCCGCGCTGGCGGCACGTCGTCGCCCGTGCCCGAAGCGGCGACCGGTCCGTGATCGTCTCGATGACCCTCGGCCGACGCGGTTTCTCCGTCAACTGCCGCACAGCCGGGGCCCGCATGGCCGCCGGCAGCACCACGGACCTGTCCGAGGCCGCCGGCGCGACGCATGCCTGGCTGCTGGGGCCGCGAGTGCCCGACCTCGTCGAGCGCTGGCCCTTCCTCGGATCCGGGGAGCCGTCCGAGGCCGACGGGCCCGTCGACGCGGTGTCCGTCAGGTGGCGAGAGCTGCGCACGTCGGCTGCCTCCCCGCCGTACGCCTCGCTGTACGAGCTCGTCGAGGCCGCCTTCACCGAGCCGCGCCTGCGGGCCCTGTACCCGCGCACCAGCCACGACTGGCTCCGCTTCAGCCGCCGCGCCACCGCTCCCCTGTGCACCGACCTGCCGATGGTCCGGGCGATCGGAAACGGCCGCTATCGCGTACGGACGCACGAGGGGCTGGTGCACGACACCACCGGCACGGCGGAAACCATCGCTCTCGTCCTCGATCACCTGCCCGACGACGACCAACCACTCAGCCTTGAGGGAATGCGCATGACCCTGACCCTGACCGCACAAGACGACACCCTGCCCCAGCCGTTCGGAGAGTCGTTCTCGCGCGACCCCCACGCCGTCTACGCGGGCCTGCGCGCCGAAGGGTCGGTGCACCGGGTGGCGCTGCCCGACGGTTCGCCGGTGTGGCTGGTGACCCACGAGGCGGACGTGCGCGCGGGATTGTCCGACCAGCGCCTGTCGGTCAACAAGCGGCATGCGGCGACGGGTTTCAGCGGCTTCTCGCTCCCGCCCGCGCTCGACCGCAATCTGCTGAACATCGACCCGGACGACCACCTGCGCCTTCGCCGACTGGTCGCGCAGGGCTTCACCCCCCGGCACGTCGAATCACTTCGCGCCGGCGTCGGGGCAGCCGTCGACGACCTGGTCGCGCAGCTCACGGCGGAGACCGCGAGCAGCGGGGAGGCCGATCTGGTGGCCGGGTTCGCCAAGCCGCTGCCGGTACGGGTCATCGCCGCCCTGCTCGACATCCCGGCCGCCGACCAGGAGCGCTTCTCCGGCTGGGTCGCGACCATGCTCAGCCCGCGCTCCCGCGAGGGCCTCGTCCAGGCCATCGGCGACATCCACCGGTTCCTCGTCGACCTCGTGGCCCTGCGGCGCGCCGCCCCGGGCGACGACATGCTGTCGAGCCTGATCGCCGCGCGCGACGAGGAGGACCGGCTCACCGAAGACGAGCTCGTCTCGCTCGCCTTCCTGATCCTCGGGGCCGCCGGCGAGAACGTCCAGCACGTCATCAGCGCCGGCGTGCTCACGCTCATCGAGCACCCGGAGCAGCTGGCCGAGCTGCGGGCACGGCCCGCGCGCGTGGCGGACGCGGTCGAGGAACTCCTGCGGCACACCAGCCCCAACCAGACCGCGATCCGCCGCTTCCCCACCGAGGCCGTCGAGATCGGCGGCGTACGGATACCGGCCGGGGACACCGTCCTGTTCTGCCTGGCCTCCGCGCACCGGGACCCGGCCCGCTACCCGGACCCCGACCGGTTCGACATCGACCGTGCCGACAAGGCCCACCTCGCCCTCGGCCACGGGATGCACTACTGCCTCGGAGCCCCTCTGGCCCGGCTCCAGCTCACTCTGGCCCTCGGCGCGCTCGTCGAGCGGCTCCCCGGCCTCAGACTCGCCCGCCCTGCGGACCCGCTCCGCTGGAGCAGCACCTTCCGATTCCGCGCCCTGCACGACCTGCCGGTCACCACCCTCCCCTGACCACGGCCCGGGCGGCCGGGGGACGGCCGGAGGAGCTGGGGGTGGCCGGCGGAACCGGGGGGTGGCCGGAGAGCCTGGGTGGCGGCCGGACGGGCCGGGATCCGGCGCCGCCCGACCGGCCACGCCCGGCATGCCCGCCTGCGGCGATCGCCGTAACGTGTGTCCCGTGCGCCACACCACCGCGGCCGCGGCCGTGACGGCCACCCTGTGCGTGGCCGCGCTGGCCTGCTCCACCCAGGCCGGTCCGCCGCGCGTCCAGGCCCGGCCGGCCGAGCCGCCGGCCCGGCTCTCGGCGCGGGTCACGCCCGTACCGGTGGAGAAGCTGGGCGCCTCCTACCGGAAGGGCTGCCCGGTCCCGCCCGAGCAGCTGAGACTGATCCGGATGAACCACTGGGGTTTCGACGGCCGGACCCACGCGGGCGAGATGGTCGTCCACGAGGACGCCGTCCGCCCGCTCCTCCACGTGTTCCAGCGGGCCTTCCATGCACACTTCCCGATCCGCCGGATGCGGGTGATGGCCGAGTACCGCGACGACTCCGAGGCCATGGCCGACGACAACACCTCCGCCTTCAACTGCCGCCCGGTCACCGGCGATCCCCGGCGCCTGTCGCAGCACGCCTGGGGCGACGCGGTGGACATCAACCCCGTCGAGAACCCGTACGTCGACATCCACGGCGTCGTCCACCCGCCGCAGGCACGCCCCCATCTGCGACGGTCCCTGACCCGCCCGGGCGAGATCCACCCGGGCGATGCCGTCACGGCGGCGTTCCGCGAGGTCGGCTGGCGCTGGGGCGGCCGCTGGGCCAACCGGGACTACCAGCACTTCTCCGCCAACGGCGAGTGAGCGGGGTGCGCCGGTGCGCCGTCAGTCCCGGCCGAACCAGAAGTCGGCGAGCGAGGTCAGCTTCGCGTCCGACGGCGCGCCCAGCTCCCGCATGTACCAGGACAGGTTGCTGTACACGTGCAGCAGTGTGCAGGCGAGCAGTTCGGCCGGCTCGAACCCGGCGCCGATGCCCGTACCGGTGCCGTACGACGCCAGGAGCGTGCGCAGCAGGTGGCGGTCGGCGCGGGTGACGAACAGTCCGACGCCGACGAAGTCGTACGCCCGGTGACCGATCATGGCCGGCTCGAAGTCGAAGATTCCGGTCAGCCGCCAGCCGTCGGGGTCCACCAGGAGGTGCTGCCGCATCACCTCGGTGTGCAGCAGGGCGCGCCGGGGTTCACGCGGGAGCGGGACGGAGGCGAGGAAGTCGGGGATCTGTTCCAACCACGCGTCGGCCAGCCCGTGGCCGCGCTGCTGTTCCACGGCCCCGTCCCGCTGACGGTCGAGGAAGGCGCCCCAGTCTCCGGGGCCGAGGACGTCCGCGAGCGGTTCGGGGTCCAGTGCGTGCAGGACCGCCAGCGCCTCGCCGACCTCGGCCACCAGCCGTTCCCTGTCGGCCTGCGGTATCCGCGGCCAGGCGTGCGCCAGGCTCTCGCCGCCGAGCCTGGACATCAGGACGTAGCGCCAGCCGTTCTCGTAGGTGCCGGACTCCCGGAGGTGCGGTGTCGCCACCGGCAGCCGTCCCTGCACGTGGGCGAGCACCCGCCCTTCGGCGACGCCGTCCCGGGCCGCGGCGGCCGGGAAGAGCTTCAGGACGTGCTCGTCACCGACCGCGTAGACCGGTTGGGAACCGTCCGGGAAGCGGACGAGGGGCGCTCCGCCCAGCCCCAGGCGGGTGCAGAGGTCCTCCGCGCCCGGCCGCATGATCTTTTCGTCGGGGACGACCGCGTCCCAGTCCTCGTCCGTTTCCACCAAAGGCAGCATGACCGGGAACATAGGCGGCGCGGGCCGCCGTCACAACCGGATTCGCGGGCCGCCGGAACCCGGCACCGGGACCCGTGGCCGTTCGGGTGTTTGCGCTGATGGAAAACGGTGAGACGCCCTGTGCGCCGCGTTCCGTGGGACCCGCCGTCGAGCACGCACCGTGCGTCCGGCATCGGGCTAGAGGCGGCCAGGGAGAATGGGAGACCCTCATGATCGTGCTCGGAATCATCCTACTGATTGTCGGGTGGCTGCTCGGCATCTCGATCCTCTGGACGCTGGGCATCATCCTGCTCGTCATCGGAGCCGTGCTGTGGATCCTCGGGGCCGTCGGACACGAGGTCGGCGGACGGCGCCACTACTACTAGGGCTTCGCCCGTCCCGGGCCGTCGGCTACCGCCGACGGCCCGTTGCACGGGTGAAACCGGCGCGTACAGCCCCGTCTCGCGCACAGGCCACGTAGAGTCGCGAATTGAGCCGGTTCGTCCTACTTCGGGGATGTGCATGCGTCGTCTCACTGTTGCCCTCGCGCTCCTGACCGCCCTTTCCTGCGGCTCCCTGCTGGGCCCGCAGGCCGTCTCGGCGGCGGTGTCGGCCGAGAGCGGTGCGGCGGGCGGTGGGAGCCGGGGCACGAACATCCTGATCGTCGGCATCGACAGCCGCGCCGGTCTGTCCGCCGCCGAGAAGAACCGGCTCCACGTGGGCGGCGAGGGGTGCAACTGCACGGACGTCATGATGCTCGTGCACCTCTCCGGGAACCGGCAGCGGGCGAGCGTGGTCTCCATCCCGCGCGACTCCTACGTCGAGTACGCCGGCGACACCACCACCGCACGCAGCGGCAAGATCAACGGCGCGTACAAGCTCGGCGGCGGCGCCCTCACGGTGGCCACCGTGGAGAAGGCCACCGGTCTGCACGTCGACCACTACCTGGAGACCGATTTCCGGGGCTTCGAGCGGACGATCGACAACCTCGGCGGCGCGACCGTCTGCACGGACCGGCCGATCAAGGACGAGAACTCCGGGCTCGACATCGGCGCGGGCCGCCACCACACCACCGGAAACGAAACCCTGCGCTACGTACGGGCCCGGCACGTCAACCTCCGGCCCGGCGACCTCGGACGCGTCCGACGCCAGCAGCGCGTGGTCAACGACCTGCTGGCCCGCCTCACGTTCGAGGGCGCCCTGTCCAGTCCCCTGCGCACGGCGCGGACCGTGCACACCCTGCTGAAGACCGTACGCACCGACGCGCGGACCGGGCCGGGCGACCTCGTCCGCATCGGCTGGGCGCTCGGCCGCCTCCGTGCGGACCGGACCGAGTTCGCGACCGTCCCCATCCGGCTGTTCGACCACCGCGTACCCGGAGTGGGTTCCAGCCTGGTGTGGGACGAGGCCCGCTCCGCCGCGCTGTGGGCGGCCCTGGGCGCCGACCGCCCCATCACGGGCGACACCCGCATCCAGCCCGTCGCGGAGACCCCGGCGCCGACCGATCCCGCCGGGATCGCGGTCCGCGTGGACGACGCCGTCGTCGCCGCGGCCCTGCGCCGCAACGGGTTCGTCGTCCTCGACACCTCGCAGTCCGCACCGCCCGAACGGCCCGCCGGCCCTCCGGTCATCCGGTTCGCCGCCGGCCAGGAGGAGAAGGCGGCCACCCTGGCTGCCGCGCTGCCCGGCTCCCGCCTGGAGCCCGGGCCGGATCACGGCCCGTTCTTCGACGTCGCCGTCGGCACACGGCCGGTCCTGGTCAAGACCGTCACCTACGACCGCAACATCGCCGATGGCGCCCCCGTGACCGCCGATCGCATCCGCTGCGCCGAAGGACCCGCGCCCGCGGCGGCCGGCGCGACGTCCGGTCGGCCGTAGGACGGGGCGGCCGGGGGGCGGCGGCGAGCTGCCAGGGCGACGATGAGAAGTGTGGACGAAGCGCAGCCGCGGCACGCACCGGGCGAGTGGCCGCGGGAGCTGATCGTGGCGCCCTTCGCGTCCGTGGGCAGCGGTGGCGCCCGCCGCTGTCCGAGGCACCCCTTGGGGGCCGGGGCCTCGCAGGAGGAACGAGTACGCGATGCATGAGGAGATGCCGTTCGAGGACCTGATCAGCGGCGCCGCCCAGGACGCCGGCGGATGGCTGGGCGCGCTGCCGGTGGCGCTGGTGGCCACCAGCAGCGACGGGGTCGTCGTGCGCTGGAACCACGGGGCGCAGGAGCTCCTCGGCTACACCCCGCCCCAGGTGCTCGGGCGGCACATCGCCGATCTGCTCCATCCGGGGGCCGACCGCAGCCTGGGCCGCTCCCTGTGGGAGACGGCCGCCACCGGGCGCGGGGTGATGGGTACGGTCACCGCCTGGCACCGCAGTGGGCACCCGCTGGAGCTGGAGATCTGGGCCTGCCCCGTCCCCGACCGGCGGCACGGCGCCTCGGCCGTTCTGGTCTTCGCCGCGGACGCCCACGCCGCCCGCCGCATCCGGGGTTCCTCGGCGGTGTGGGACGGGTTGTTCGCCCGCTCCCCCGTCGGCATCGCCATACTCGACACACAGCTGCGGTTCCTGCAGGTCAACCCGGCGCTCGAGGAGATGAACGGTCTCGCGGAATCCGCCCACGTGGGCCGGCGCCTGGCCGAGATCCTGCCCGAGGTGAACGCCGACGAGATGGAACAGGCGATGCGCCAGGTCCTGGACACGGGCGAACCGGTCCTCGACCGGCGCCGCACCGGCCGGACCCCGGCCGACCCGGAGCACGACCGCGTGTGGTCGTGCTCGTACGTGCGCGTGGAGGACCCGGGCGGCCGGCCGATCGGTGTCATCGCCTCCCTGCTCGACATCACCCGGCAGCAGCGCGATCAGACCGAGGTCGAGGCGGGCCGCCGCAGGCTCGCGCTGCTGAGCGAGGCCAGCGCCCGTATCGGTGCCAGCCTCGACCTGGAGCGCACGGCGCAGGAACTGGCCGACCTCGCCGTCCCGCACCTCGCCAACGCCGTCACCGTCGACGTCCTCGACTCCCTCGCGAGCGGCAACGAGCCGGGCCCGGGGCTGGCGGCGGGCGTCGCCCTGCGACGCCTGGGCAAGGCGCCGCTGACCGGCTCCGCCGTCACCCAGATCCTGGCGCCGCTCGGCCGCACCCTCACCTTCCCCGCGGCCGCCCCGTACACCCAGGCCCTCGCGGCCCGGCAGCCCTTCCTGATCTCCCACCTCGACGAACGGGCCGTCGCCTCGGCCGCCCGCCACACCACCAAGCCGGCCCAACTGCTCGAGACGGGCGTGCACTCGTTCATGATGATCCCGCTCGTCGCGCGGGACGTGGTCCTGGGCGTCGCGACCTTCTACCGCGCCCGGCCCGGCGGGGCCTCCTTCGGCTCCGACGACGTCACGCTCGCCGCCGAACTCGCCGCCCGGGCCGCCATCAGCATCGACAACGCGCGCCTGTACCACCACGAGCACGAGACCGCCGTCGTCCTCCAGCGCAGCATGCTCCCCCAGCACGTCACGCCTCCCCCGGGCATCGAGATCGCCCACCGCTACCTGGCGGCCAGCGACGTCAACGAGGTCGGCGGCGACTGGTACGACGTCCTCCCCCTCACCGGAGGCCGGGCCGCCCTGCTCATCGGGGACGTGATGGGCCACGGCATCGCGGCCGCCGCGGTCATGGGGCGCCTCTCCGCGACCGTACGCGCCCTCGCGCGCCTGGACATGTCCCCGACGGCGCTGCTGCACCAGTTGGAGGCCACCCTCGCCGACCTCGCCGAACCGATGCTCGCCACCTTCCTCTACGTGGTCTGCGACCCCGCCACCGGCCACTGCACCGTCACCCGCGCCGGACACCCGCCACCGGCCGTGGCCGAACCCGACGGCACCGTGTACCTCGTCAAGACCCCGCCCGGCGTCCCGTTGGGCGTCGGCGGCATCACCTTCACCACCACCGACATCACCCTGCCCCCGGGCAGCCTGCTCGTCCTCTACACCGACGGCCTGATCGAGGCCCGCACCCGCGACATCGACGAACGCCTGGGCGAACTCACCAGTCTGCTCACCGAACCGGACCAGCCCCTGGACCACCTCTGCGACACCCTGATCGCTCACCTGGTACCGGCATCCGCGGACGACGACATCGCCCTCCTGGCCGCCCGCATCGGCACGAACCCCCACCGCCCCGGTTGAGTCTCCCGCGGGGGGAGACCCCAAGCTGGGGGCATGGACAGCGACACGCTCTATTCCATCGGAGAGCTCTCCCGTCGGACCGGCCTGACGGTGAAGACCATCCGGTTCTATTCCGACAAGGGCATCGTCCCGCCCACCGGCCGGAGCGCGGCCGGCTACCGGCTCTACGGCCTCGACGCACTCGCCCGCCTGGACCTGGCCCGCACGCTGCGCGATCTCGGGCTCGATCTGGCGACCGTACGCAAGGTGCTGGACCGGGAGGCGTCCGTGCCGGAAGTCGCGGAAGCCCACGCCAACGCCCTGGACGTGCAGATCCGAACTCTGCGCCTGCGGCGGGCCGTTCTCCGCTCCGTCGCCCGGCGCGGCCCCACCACCATGGAGATGGACCTGATGCACCGACTCGCCACGCTCTCCCAGGCCGAACTGCGCCGACTGGTATCCGGCTTCATCGACGACACCTTCGAAGGACTGCACGGCAACCCCGAGTTCGTGGCCCTGATGCGGTCCGCCCTGCCCGAGCTCCCCGACGATCCCACGCCCGAACAGGTCGAGGCCTGGGTGGAACTCGCCGGGCTCTGCCAGAACCCGGACTTCCGTGCCGCGATACGCCACGCGGCCGAGGACCAGGCGCAGGCGCCCGCGCAGCAGGACGTCGGCGCTCTGCACGACGCGCTCGACCAGGCGATGCGCGAACGCGTCGACGAAGCCGTGTCCGCCGGGCTCCTGCCCTCCTCGGCCGCCTCGAGCGCATCCCCTGCGGATCCGCTGGGCAGCCTCTACGCCCACGCGTTCGAGCGCGCCGGCGACAGCGACCTGCGCCGCTGGCTCCTCGCCCGCCTGCGGATGACCGCCGACCCACACGCCGAGCGCTACTGGCAGCTCCTGGCGACGGTCAACGGATGGCCCGCATCGCCTACGCTCGCTCCCGTCCACTCCTGGTTCACAACCGCCTTCGCCACCGCCTTCGCCACGAGCGAGGACGACGATCACAAGGGCCTTATGCAATGAGGACGCGCACACTGACGTTCGGCCTGTACGCGGACGAACAGGGGCTGGCTTGGGTCAGGACACTCGTCGAGGACGCTGCGGGCTCACGGAGCGCCCGGATCGTCAGCGAGACCGTCACCACCGCGGACGGGTACGACTTCCTGGCCGAACAGTGGGCCGTGGAACATCCCGCGCAGTCCAGCGGTGCACGGCAACCGATGGAGCTGCGCGTCCACTTGGCGTGTTCCCTGCGGGCCTGGCGGGCGACCCGCAAGACGGTGATCGAGACCTTGTGCCCGGAGGGGCCGGCCCCCCACACCTGCCGCGTCCCCTGGTCGGCCGCCTGAAGCCCCGCCCCGGGGCGCGCCCTCGTCAGTCGCCGTCCTCGTGGCGGCGGACCTCGTCGATCAGACGGTGCAGCAGGCTGCGGGCGACGGCGATGTCGGGCGTGGCGATGTCCGCGGTCAGGGCCTGATGGATCGCGAGGTCGTTGGCGACCCGCTGCACCCCCTGGCGGGCGACCCCGAGGCGGCGGGCGGCCCGTGCCACGGTCAGCGGCTCCTCGGAGACCACGCTGAGCAACTGCCGACGACCAGGCCGGGGAGACCTCGTTCCCGGAGTCCGTCGGGGGCTGCTGGAAGGCGGGCGTCGACTGGTACGACGTGGATCTCCACGCGCGGACCTGCACCTACTACGGAACCGACGGCAACGACTACAGCGAGTCCTACCCCGGCGTCGACATCTGAACGAAGAGCGCCCGGACCGGGCCCCGTGACCGCCCGCCCCTGCCCGCATGGCGATCACCAGGGCAGGACACGAGAATGAGACGTCCCCGGACGAGCGTCCCGTGGTCCCGTGAGGGCCCGACGCATCGGCCGATCGTCGTCGGCCGCGCACCCGCCGCTGCCCGCCGGGCAGCTGCCGCACGACGTGGAGGGCTGATGCGTCCCTATCCGCCGATCGCCGAGCACGGGCTCATCGGAGACCTCCAGACGTGTGCGCTCGTCTCCTCCGAAGGCGTGCTGGACTGGTTCTGTTCGCCCCGCTTCGATTCGCCGAGCGTCTTCGCGGGACTGCTCGACCACGAGCACGGCGGCTACTTCGCCATTACCGCCGAGGCTGCTTCCGGTGTCGCGGGCGGCGAGCCCGCGGACGGGACGGGCGTCGTCACCCGGCAGCTCTACCTCGCCGACACGGCCGTACTCGTCACCCGCTTCCTCACGCGCGAGGGCGTCGGCGAGGTGGTCGACTTCATGCCCGTCCACGATCCGCACACCGTCACCGACCGCCACCAGGTGGTACGGGTGCTGCGGGCGGTACGGGGCTCCGTGCGCTTCGCCCTGGAGTGCCGGCCGCGCTTCGACTACGGCCGCGCGCCCCACGAACTCCACCTGGGCGGCGCCATCGCGCGCTTCGAGGGGCCGGGCATCACCGCACATCTACAGGCCCTCGGCCCCCTTCCGCTGGAGGCCGACGGGGACGACGTACGCGCCACGGCGACCTTGACGGCTGGTGAGCGCGCGGCCGTCGTCCTGACCGTGTGCGACGCCCGGAGCGCTCCCCCACCGCTCCTGAACGCGGACGACCTGGCCGAGGCCTTCAGCGCCGTACACCACTTCTGGCACGGCTGGACCTCGCGCTGCACCTACCGCGGCCGCTGGCAGCAGATGGTCAACCGCTCCGCCATCACCATCAAGCTCATGACGTACGCGCCGACCGGCGCACCGATCGCCGCCGCCACCATGGGCCTGCCCGAGCAGGAGGGCGGCGAGCGCAACTGGGACTACCGCTACACCTGGATCCGCGACGCCTCCCTCTCGGTCCGCGCCATGCGCGACCTCGGATTCACCGAAGAAGCCAACGCCTTCCGCAACTGGCTCCAGCAGCGGCTGCAGGACGGCGGAGCCCCCAACGGCGAGCCGCTGCAGATCATGTACCGCGTCGACGGGGACCCGTACCTGACCGAGGAGGTGCTCGGCCACCTGACGGGCTGGCGGGGCTCCGCCCCGGTGCGCGCGGGCAACGGCGCCGCCGGACAACTGCAGTTGGACATCTACGGGGAAGCCGTCTACGCCCTCGCCCAGACCGGCCAGGTCGGCAACTTCATGGGCTACGACGGCTGGCAGCGTTCCGCCGCCCTGCTGGACTGGCTGTGCGACAACTGGGACCGCCCCGACGAGGGCATCTGGGAAACCCGGGGCGGCCAGAAGGACTTCACCTACAGCCGCCTCATGTGCTGGGTCGCCCTCGACCACGGCATCCGCCAGGCCACCGCCATGGCCCGCGCGGCCGGCGTACCCCGGTGGACCGCCGCGCGCGACGCCATCCTGGAACAGATCATGACGCGCGGGTGGAGCGAAGAGCGCCGGGCGTTCGTCCAGCACTACGGCAGCAACGTACTGGACGCCTCCCTGCTGCTCATGCCGCTGGTCGACTTCATCACGCCGCAGGATCCGCGCTGGCTGTCCACCCTGGAGGCGATGGACACCGAACTCGTCTCGGACAGCCTCGTCTACCGATACGACCCCGCCGCCTCTCCCGACGGCCTGCGGGGCTCCGAGGGCACGTTCTCGCTGTGCTCCTTCCTCTACGTGTACGCCCTCGCGCGTGCCGGCCGGGTCGGGCAAGCCCGTTACGCCTTCGACAAGATGCTCACGTACGCGAACCACGTCGGGCTGTTCGCGGAGGAGATCGGACCGACGGGCGAGCAACTGGCCAACTTCCCCCAGGCCTTCACGCACCTGGCCCTCGTCGCAGCGGCTCTCGCCCTCGACACGGAACTCGACCGGGCCACGGGCCACACGGCCGACCCTCCCGGCTAGGCCGTCTCTTTCGGATCCGCCTGGAGGGCCTTGAGGGAGAGGGACACGCGTTCTCGGACCGGGTCGACGTCGAGGATCTTCGCGGTGATCTCCTGGCCGACGGAGACGACCTCGGAGGGGTAGTCGAAGGGGGCCCAAGACAGCTCGGGGATGTTGATCATCGCGATGAAGCCGCCGATGTCCACGAACGTGACGCCGAAGTCGGCGATGTGGGTCACGGTGCCGGTGACGACCTGGCCCCGCTGGAGGGCTCGGGTCGTGAGGAAGGCCCAGTTCCGGTCGCTCGGGGTGGGGTCGGTCCCCCAGCGGGCCCGTACCACTCCGTCGGCGTCCGGCATGACGGCGGTGATGAAGGGCACGCGTTCGTCGGCGTACATGGGCAGGAGCGCCGCCGCACCGGCACGGGACATCCGGGCGGCCAGCTCCGCGTAGTCGTCCTCGTCGACGATGGCGCTGTGGATGCGGCCGTCCTCGTCCTGCCAGACGCCCTCGACGAGGCCGTCGGCGGGGAACGAGCCGAGGACGGCGTCGACGTCCGAGGACAGGTCCGGCCACACGGCCAACCGGGCACGGGGAGCCAAGCCGGCGCGAACCGTGTCGAGGGTCTCGGCGGTGAGGCGGTACCAACGGGAGGCGCCTTCGATGGGCGTCTCCTCCAGGAGCCCCGCCAGGCCATGGGCGACGCCATACCCCAGGCGGGCCCAGAACGCGTCGTCGCCCGGCCGCTGGACCTGATCCTCGTCGGTCTCCATGTCGTACGGGGACGCGTCCACGCGTTCCGGGAACAGCCCGAGCGCGCGGGCCCGGGCCTGCGCCTCCTCGCAGGGAGAGCTGCTGCCGACGAAGAGGTACTGGTCCCAGCCCACGTGCACGGCGAACGCACCCTCCGCCTCCAGCCGGCACCAGGCGCCGCCGTCGCGCAGCATGACCCGCACCAGTGCGAGCGCGGTGTCGAGCGGAACCTCCGCACCGTCGTGAAAGCCCGTCGGGACGTCGCTGTCGCGCGGGAAGAGCCCGTCCAGCCCGAAACCGTCCATGGGCGGCTCGGCGCCGAAGTGCACGAAGGACGCGATCGCCGGCTCGCGTACACAGAGGCGGTCGACCCCGGACTCGACGGCGAACGCCTCGACCGCCCGGAGGTAAGCCTCCTCGACCACACCGTGATCGCTGACGCTGTCCTCGGCGCCGACGTAGGAGCCGCGTTCGTCACGGTCGGCGGGGTCGTACTTGGTGACGCGGTAAACGTAGGGGAGCACACCCCCATCCTCCCTGGCCCCACGGCCCGGCCACCGCCGGGGCCGGTTGTACGAAGCCGGGCCGGCCGTCGCCGTCGGAGCCGATCAGTACGGCGGGTCACATCCCGCCCGTCAGCCGTTCAGCGACCCCATCAGCTCCGGGGCGTAGCGGTCGCCCGAGGCCACGCCGTGGGGGGCCACGGCGTCGATGGCCGCCAGGTCCGCGTCGGTGATCGTCACGGCGGTGGCGGCGATGTTCTCCTCCAGGTAGCGGCGGCGCTTGGTGCCCGGGATGGGTACCGCGCCCTGGCGCAGGGTCCAGGCCAGCGCGAGCTGCGAGGGCGTGACGCCCTTCTCGGCGGCGAGACGGCGCACCTGGTCGACGACGGCCAGGTTGCGGGCGAAGTTCTCGCCCTGGAAGCGGGGGTCGGTGCGGCGGAAGTCGTCGGCGGCGAAGTCGTCCGGGCTGGTGATCGCGCCGGAGAGGAATCCCCGGCCGAGCGGGGAGTACGCGACGAGTCCGATGCCGAGCTCGCGCATGGTGTCGAGGACTCCGTCGTGCTCGATGCCGCGCTCGAAGAGGCTGTACTCGGTCTGCACGGCGGCCAGCGGGTGGACGGCGTGCGCGCGGGCGATGGTGGAGGGCGCGGCCTCGCACAGGCCGATGTGACGGACCTTGCCGGCGGCGACGAGCTCGGCCAGGGCGCCCACGCTCTCCTCGACCGGCACGTTCGGGTCGATGCGGTGCAGGTAGTAGAGGTCGATGTGGTCGGTTCCAAGATGGCGCAGGGAGCGGTCGGCCGAGCGGCGGATGTACTCGGGGGTCGCGTTGTGGCCGACGAAGGCGCCCTCGTCGGTGAACTCGACGCCGGTCTTCGTGGCGATCACGGCGGCTTCGCGGCGGCCGGCGAGGGCCTTGCCGAGGAGCTGCTCGTTGAGGAAGGGGCCGTAGCCTTCCGCGGTGTCGAGCAGGGTGACGCCGAGCTCGAGGGCGCGGTCGATCGTGGCCAGCGACTCGGTCTCGTCCGTGGCTCCGTAGTGGGCGCTCATACCCATCAGGCCGAGCCCCTCGGCGCCGACCTCCAGCCCCTGGCCGCCCAGCGCGCGCATCTCCATCACGGTCTCCATCGTGCTCTCCTCGGTAAGTAACTAACTGGATAGATAGAGCGTGCACCACACGCGCGCCAGATGTCAATAACCAGATAGTTACTTGCTACGCTGCGGGGCATGGCACGGGATTCCAGCGCGACCAAGGCACGCCTGCTCGACGCGGCCTTCTCCGAGTTCGCGACGCACGGCATCGCCGGCGCGCGGATCGACCGCATCGCCGAGAGCGCACAGGCGAACAAACGGCTCATCTACGTCTACTACGGCAACAAGGAGCAGCTCTTCGACGCCGTGCTCCAGCGGGCGCTGGAGACGGGTTCGGAGTCCGTCCCCTTCGACGTCGACGACCTGCCCGGCTACGCGGGCGCCGTCTTCGACCACCTCGTCGAGCGGCCGTCGCTGATGCGCCTGGTGCTGTGGAAGCAGCTGGAACGTCCGGGGAGCACGGACACCGAGGCGGCGTCCTACCAGGGCAAGATCGCGGCCGTGCGGCAGGCGCAGGAGGCGGGCCGGATCGACGCCGGGATGGACGCCGCCGACGTACTGACGCTGGTGGTGGCCCTGTCGCAGGCGTGGTTCGGCGCGATGGGCGGTCCGGCGGCGGGCGGTACGGCCGCGGTCGGCACGGCCCCCGGGAGCCCGGCTCCCGGGAACACGGCGGTCGGCGGGGCCGGTTCCGACTGGGCACCCGCCCAGCTCGCCCGCCACCGGGCGGCGGTCGTCGAGACCGTACGCCGGATCACCGCACCCCGCAGGGACGGGAGTTGAACCTCCGGCGGGTCAAGTGAACTCGGCCCCTGGGCGGATGGGGTCGCACGGGTGAGCCGGCCGGCTCCTCGATAATGTGAGGGCGGCCGGCCTGCGCCGGCGTTCGTGGGGTGATTGCTCGGCACGGGGAAGAGGGGGCGGCTGGGATGCGCGTGCGGATCGACAGTGGTGACGGGGGCGGCAAGGCCGGCGGGTCCCCCGGGAACGGCCGGGATGCGGCGGAGACCGCCGGGCTGACCGGGGAGTTCGCCGACTGGCTGACCCAGGACCGGGAGGTCTCCCGGCACGCGGTGGTCCGCCGCGTCCGCGCGCAGGCCCCTGAGGGTGCGATGTCGGGTGATCTGGTCGAGTGGATCGCTCTCGCCGTCTCCTCCGGGTTCTCGACCGCCGCGCTCGTGTACGCGCACCGGACCTTCCGCGCCTCCCTCCCGCCCCGTCTGCGCTCCGGCGCGCGGCTGGTGGTCGAGCACGACGGCGTCCGCGTGGTCATCGAGGACGGCACGGAGGAGGACGTGGCCCGCGTCGTACGCGCCCTGGCCGGGGCGGAGGCGGCCGGGAGCCCCGAGGGCGGTACGGGATCCGCCCCCGGCCTGTCCCGGGGCGCGGCGCCGGAGGATGCCAGCGGTGCCGGTTCCTGACCCGTTCGCGAGCCGGGCGGTGCTGGTCGGGATCGACGGCTACGCCCACCAGGACCTGGCGCCGCTGCCCGCGGCGGCCGCCGGGGCACACCGGCTCGCCGAATTGCTGCGCGATCCGTCGGTCTGGGGCCTGCCCGCCGCCCACGTCACGGTCCTGGGCGCGGACGCCTCCATGGCCCGCGTCCTGGGCGCGGTGCGTGACGCGGCCCTGGAGGCCACGGACACCCTCTTCGTGTACTTCGCCGGGCACGGGCTGCGCGACCGCGACGAGCGGCTGTACCTGGCGCTGGCCGAGGCGGACGCGGATCATCCGCAGATCGGGACGGTTCCGTACCGGGCGTTACGCGATGTGGTGCGGCAGGCCGGGTACCGGGCGCGCCACCGGGTGACGGTGCTGGACTGCTGCTACAGCGGCCTGGCCGGTGCCATGTCCGCCGGCGGTGTCCCCACGCGCACCGACCTCGCCCACGCGCTGGACGAGCCCGCGCACTCCGGTGGGAGCGGGCCGGCCCCGGGGCTGACGACGGGCGCGCACGCGGGCCGGAACCCGAACGGGTACGGGGACGGGCACGGCGACGCCGCCTGGGACGGGGGCGACCACGACGACTACGGGGACTGCGTGCTGACCTCGGCTCCGCCGACCCGACGCTCCTTCGTCCCCCGGGGCGCCCGGTTCCCGGAATTCACCGGCCTGCTGATCACCTTGCTGGAACACGGCGTCGCCGACGCGGGCGCGGAGCTCAGCCTGGAGGACGCCTGGCGCCGGATCCTGCGGCGCATGCGCGAGCGCGGCAGTCCCGAGCCGCAGCAGTTCGCCCAGAACTCCGTCGCCGCCCGGATCCGCCTGCGCAACCGGGCTGCCGCGCCCGGCCATACCGCGGTGCCGACCGGGCCGGCTGCAGCAGCGACCACACGGAGCGCAGCCTTCACACCGGCCGCACCGACCGTGGCCACCATGCCGGCGGCAGCCCTCGCGAGTGCCCGGCACCCCGACGACGTCCCGCCGGGGAAGAGCTTCGAGAACGGGCCACTGGCCGTCATCGACGCCGCCGAGGACGGCCGGGTGCGGGCCCACTGCGCGACCGGCGCGGTGCTGGACTGTCCCGCCCGGACGCTCGACTCGCTCCTGGAGTGGACGCTCACCCGGGCACGGCTCGGCGCGCCGAGACTGAACCGCAACGGCAAGGAAGCCGATCCGCTGCTCGTCCTCACCTCGGGCGCAGCGGTTCGGTTCGGTCTCCCCGCGCGCCCGGAGAGCGTGTGGCCCTCCGGCCTCCCGCGCCTGCCGGACGATCACGAGGTCCTCAAGCAGCTGCGGCAGGCGGACTGGCAGCCGACCGAGCACGGCTTCGGCCCCTGGGCGAGGCTGTACCGCCCGGTCCGCCACGGCCGGCGCCAGTGCGTGCAGTTGTGCCTCCTGCCCTGGGGTGCGCTGGACCCCCACCACTGGGGCCCGACCGCGCAGTTGCCACCGGCCGAGCTCGCCAGGCTGCTCGGCACGTACGCGGAACGCATCATCACCCCGCACGGGTCCGCCGCCGCCACGGGCCTGTCGCTCATGACCGCACTGCGGCCGCCGACCCGCGCCGTCAGGGACGAGCGGACGGGAGCCTGGGTGTCCGAGCCGAATCCCGGCGCCCTCACGTGGGCGGTGGACTGTGCGCCCTGTGAGGCCCCGGACGGGCACCCGATGCTCGCCGACCTGTACCCCCCTTCGCACCGGCGCACTCCTGACCAGGTCCTGCGGGAGGAGGCACACCGCTGGTCGCGACCGCTGACCGGTGCCGAACGCCTCAAGGCGTACGTGGTCGGCATCAGGGTGACCATGCCGCTCGCCGCGGCGGGGAACCGGCTTCGGGTGGGCCTGGACGCGCCCGTGCACGTCGAGCGGCCCGTCTTCGACAAGTCGGTGCCCGGCAGTTGGCTGGTGGACCTGTCTCCCGTCACCCTCGACGAGCGCCTGCCCTCCCCGTTCACACCCGACGGCCGGCCGCCGGCCGGCGCGGCCTGGTACACGACCCCGACCCTCGCCTACGCCGTGGAACTGGGCTTTCCCGTGCAGCCCGTCGAGGCGTACGTCCGTACCGCGGGCGGCGCCTACCTGGAGCCCTGGTACAAGCGGATTCGCGACGGCTACCTGGCCACCATGGCCGACCTCGGCGTGACCGCCGGTCTCGGCGGCCGGGAGCTCCTGGACGCCCTGGCCGTCCACCGGCAGGGCGATCCCGGGCGGGCCGGCGTACTCGACGCGATCGCGGCCACCGCCGAGGACGGCGTGGCCAAGCTCGGTGAAGGTCCGCCCGAGGCGGGCCGCAGGCCCGGACGGCCCTGGTCCGCCCCGCAGCGCGCGACGTGGCGACCCGACATCCGCGCCACCGTCGCCGCGGCCGCCCGGGTCAACACGCACCGCAAGATGCTCAGGCTCGCGCAGGAGACGGGCCTGTTCCCGGTGGCGGTCTCGGCCGACCGCGTCGTGTACGCGTCCGACGGCCCGTCACCGCTGGACCTCCTCCCCCACACGGCCGAGGGCAAGCCGCTCCCGGGGACCTTCCGGCTGGGCGTCTCGCCGGGGATGGCCACCCATGCCGGTACGCGGACGGTCGCATGGGCCGAGCGGATGCGCGAGGAACACGGTCCGGACGTCAACATCGCGGACCACATCGGCGCCCCGCACAGGGCCTAGCTCGATCTTTAACGTCTGGGCCGTTGGTCAGCCGCTGAATAGGGTCGAGGTGATCTCAGGCCGCGTGGGACCATCTCGGCATGCGCCTGGTAGCTGACGGAGCCACGCCGACCTCGCGGTTGGTACTGGTCAAGGACCTCGAAACCGACGACGGGTATGCCTTCGAGCTGGCAAGCCCGCTCTTCCTGGCTGCTGGTGATCGAATCGCTTTCGAAGACGGCAGACTTGTCGTCGTGCGGACCGGTGGAGTGCCGCTGTCGCCGGCCGGTGACTGGTCCACTCGTTGCGGGCCCGGATCTCTGCGCCGCCGGTAGAAGCCGCTCCTCGAACGGTGCGTCGTACTTGATCACTCGGTGCGGTAACCGCCGTACACGGAAGCGGCCTTCGTCTGAACATGTGCTCCGACCAAGGAACACACACATTCAGCACGAAGGCCGTGAGGATGAGTCTGCTGCACCGCGATGCCCGCCGAGAGGCGTTGGCCGAATTGTCGCGCTTCCGGGGCGAGTTCCACTCCTGTCTCACAGCTCGTTCGGACGCCCCCTTCGAGCTGGCGGACGCGGTTCTGTGCGGTGACGGGCCGGTGAGGTCGCCGGCCGAGCTGTCGCTGGTGGGCGAACACCTCCGCGGTCACGGAGGCCTCTACGCCGCGCTCGCCCAAGGCCGGATCGACACGGACCGGATGCGACGAGCCCTGGCCGCGGTGCCGCTGCCGCGGCCGCAGACGGCCGGCTGGTCCTGGCCGTCGACGTCACCTGCTGGCTGCGGCCGGACGCCCACACTTCACCGCAGCGGATCCTGTGTCACACCTACGGCCGGGGCAAGGACCAGCACATCCCGGTCCCCGGCTGGCCCTACTCGATCATCTGCGCGCTGGCACCCGGCCGCAGCTCGTGGACCGCGCCGCTGGACGCCCGGCGTATGGCACCCGGGGACGACACCGCCACTGTCACCGCCCGGCAGCTGCGTGACCTGGTCGAGCGCGGCCCGGAAGCGCTCGGACCGTGTCCTGCGCCGGCCGGCGCCGCCGCGGGAGCCTCACACCAGGGGCCGTCCGCCCCGGCACGGCGGCGAGTTCGTCTTTGGGCAACCCGATACCTGGGGCACCCCGGACACCGAAACCGTCACCGACACACGCCTCTATGGCACCGCCACCGCACGGTCCTGGGACAGGCTCCACCCCAAGCTCACCCACCGCTCATCCTGGTCCGCAGCCGACGGCACCCTCCCCATCATCGAGGGGACCGTGATACGCCTGGACATCGATCACCTGCCCGGCGGAGCCACCCCGAAGCCGGTCTGGCTGTGGTGGTCGGGCACCGACGCAGACGCAGCGGACACCAACCGGCTCTGGCAGGCATACCTGCGTCGCTTCGACATCGAGCACACCTTCCGCCTGTTCAAGCAGACCCTCGGCTGGACCTGCCCGAAGATCCGCACCCCCTAGGCGGCGACAGCTGGACCTGGCTGATCCTCGCCACCTACACCCAACTGCGACTGGCCCGGCCACTGGCGGCCGACCGGCGCCGTCCCTGGGAAAGGCTTGTTCCCGCGGACAGACTGACGCCCGCCCGTGTCCGCCGCGATTTTCGGCACATCCGCCCGACAGCCGCCTGCCCGGCTCGGGCACCGAAACCCACCCGCCCCGGACCCGGACGACCACCCGGCGGAAAAACACCCGACCCACCCCGCGCCGCGACGTCCACACACCCCGCAAGACGGGCACCGTCACGTCCCGGAACAAGAAGTCGACGACCCCTCGACCACGCCGCACAGGTTAAGGATCAAGCTAGCCGGAGCCGGTAGACGCCGTTGTACATGCTGCCGCTCAGCTCGACTGCCGATTCAACGGCCGATACGGGGTCGAACGCGGCCTGTGCCACCGCCTGGGCGTCACCGGCGCTCACGCCCTGCTGCCGCAAACACTTAGGGTCCTCGCCTGATAAGCCCTGGCGAGGACCCCGTTAAGAAGTCATCTCATTTGGCGATTCTGCGGTAGCAGATGAGGGTGCAGGCGATGCTGGTGAAGGCGAGGAAGTGCTCGGCCTTGCGTTCGTAGCGGCGGTGGAGCCGGCGGCAGCCAGCCCGAAGCCGCTCCCGCCGACCTCATCTGGCCCGTGTGCGATTGTCACGCCTCCCAGGTACGTTGAGCCGTCAGTCGAGGGAGAACGCTCGCGAGGGAGTCGCCCCGCAACGCGTGGCTGCGGGGCGACGATCCACTTTCTTGCGAGAGCTCGTGCCAGCCTGGAAGCGGCCCATTCGTCCGCTTTCCTGACCGCCGAACAGCCTGCCTGAATCGGTCCATAGCGGACCCGCTTAAGCGCCGTCAGGCCTTGTGAAACAACCTTTAGTGGGGTTTAGTCGACCGTCTGTCCGTCGTACATACCGCCCCTGCAGGTCGGGAGCACGGGCGTCGACCGATCGATCGTTCCGCCGTTGTCCGTGCACTCACCCGGGGTGACGCTGGCCGGGGTGACGCTGCCGGCGGTGGCGGTGGCGGCGGTGGCGGTGGCGGCGCCTGTGAGGCCGAGTCCGGCTAGGGCTGCCGTGGCGAAGACTGCGGCGAGGATTCGTCGAAAGCGCATTTGGTTCGCCTTTCACAGATTGCCTCGGTTGGGGCACTAGCCAGCTTGATCTTCACCCGTGTGGGTGGCACGTCGTGTTAGGCCATTCGGGTGACAGTGTTGTCGGGTGCGGGGTCGGTGACGCGACCCGTCAGAGCGGATGGAAGCCCGTGCCACATCCGTGCCAGGAAGAGCGGATCCCAGCGGTCAAGAGCAGTCAAGCCCGACGCCTCGCGATTAATCACCAGAGGCCGTTTGCGCTGGTCAGCGTCAACCCCCTCCGTGTCGGCCCGGTGATTCCCAAGCTCAGAGCGCGGGTTCGATTCCCGTCACCCGCTCCACGGCGAAGGCCCGGCGCATAGGCGAATCCCAAGGGTCGTTGCCGCACGTGATCACCGACGTGTGGTGGCGAGCAGTTTAGGCAGGCGCTCGGCTGGGGTTTCCCAGCCGAGCGTCTTGCGTGGGCGGCTGTTGAGTTCGGCAGCGACTGCGTCGAGGTGGTCCCGGGTGTGGCCGGACAGGCTGCTGCCCTCAGAAGTCATCTCATTTGGCGATTCTGCGGTAGCAGATGAGGGTGCAGGCGATGCTGGTGAAGGCGAGGAAGTGCTCGGCCTTGCGTTCGTAGCGCGGTGGAGCCGGCGGCAGCCAGCGAGCCAGGCCATGGTCCGTTCTATGGTCCAGCGGTGGCGTCCGAGCCGCTGCGAGGACTCGATTCCTCTGCGGGCGATGCGGTGCTTGATGCCGCGCTGACGTAACCATTTCCGCAGGTGGGCGTAGTCGTAGCCCCTGTCTGCATGAAGCTTGGCGGGCTTGCGCCGACGGCGTCCGCGGCGTGAACGGACGGGCGGGATGCCACGTACCAGGGGTTCGAGTGCCTGCCTGTCGAGCAGATTTGCCCCCGAGATTCCGACGGACAGGGGCAGACCTGTTCGCTCCGTGATCAAGGGATCTTCGATCCGAACTTGCCCCTGTCGACAGGATTCGGACCTGTCAGGTCCCCCTTTTCAGGGCTCGCATGTTCACCGAGTCGATCGCGCAGCGGGACCAGTCCAGCTCGCCGCGGGCGCCGAGCTCGTCGAGGACCAGGCGGTGGAGCTTGGCCCACACCCTGGCCTTCGTCCACTCGGAGAAGCGTCGGTGGGCTGTCGCCCCCGACGGCCCGAACGATGACGCGGGCAGCTGCTGCCAGGTACAACCCGAGGCGGCAACGAAGACGATCGCGGCCAGTACTTCACGGTCACCATGCCGACGCCGTCCACCACCCTGAGGCCTCGACGGCGCCTCCGGCACCACCCGCTGGAACAGCTCCCACAACTCATCCGGCACCAGCCGCTCAACAATCCCCGCCACGACCAACAGCCTACCCAACCATCCAAATGAGATGGCCTCTAGGTAGCTATCCAATGCCATGCTCAGCCGCCGTGCCGAAGCGCGAATGCCGCCGGAGCGGGCCGAGCCGCCGCTGGGCGAAGGTCGGGCGAGTAGCCGCGCCTCGGGTGAGGGACACCCGAACGCCTCGGGGCCAGGGCTGACTGGGCGGTAGGAATGCCCCGTGAAGGGGACCCAGACGGTGTCTCCCCGACCCCGATCAGGCGATATGCATATTTTGCTACCTATGTTCAAGGTCAAGCTCACCGCCCTCGCGGGCGCCGCGGGGTCCCTGGCGACGCTGGTCGCCTTGCCCACCCCCGCCCACGCTCACATCCCGCTGCCCGTCGCTTGCAGCGCGACAGCCCTGCGCACTGCCATCAACCGGGCCAACACCCTCCCCGGCCCGGACACCCTCTTCCTCGCCCTGGGCTGCACCTACACCCTCACGGCCGCAGACAACCCCGGAAACGGCCTCCCCAGGGTCACCAGCGAGATCAACGTCATCGGCAACGGCAGCACGATCCGCCGGCAGTCCGCCACGGCCTTCCGCATCCTCGACGTCGCAGGTCCCGGCGGCCGACTCACACTGAACAATCTCACTGTCAGCGAGGGCCAAGCAGTCAGCGACGCCGGCGGGGGTATCAACGCGGGCATCGGCACCACCCTCACCCTCAACTCCACCACCGTCACCAAGAGCAGGAGCGGCAGTGGTACCGACGGCGGAGGAATCTCCAGCGCAGGCACACTCACCGTCCGCAACAGCACCGTGAACTACAACTTCTCCTTGGAAAACGGCGGCGGCATCGCATCATTCGGCACGGCCACGATCTCTGGCTCCACCATCGCCGGCAACGCCGCCCGCTCGGACGGCGGCGGCATCGACGCCCGCGGAACCCTGACCGTGACCAACACCAACATCACCGACAACGCGGCCCGCCTGGACGCCGGCGGCATCAACGCCTTCAACGTCACCGGAACCGTCACCGACTCCCTCATCCGGGGCAACGTCTCCGCCGAGGACAACGCCGCCGGCGGCGGCGCCACGACCCGGGGCAGCACCAACCTCACCCTGCTGCGCACCACCGTCTTCGCCAACCGCTCCTTCGGTAACGACGGAGGCGGCGGCCTCGCCAACCGCGGCGCCACCCTGACCGTCCGCGACAGCCCCGTCACCCGCAACTCCGCCCGCATCGCCCCCGGCGGCATCCTCAACGACGGCGGCACCGTCAACCTCACCGGCACCACCACCGTCACCGAGAACATCTTCACCAACTGCGCCCCGACCCCGATCGGAACCTGCACCGGCTGACGCATCGACCCGCCACCTGCCGCCAAGTCACAGCGGCGAAGGCACACATCCGCCCGGCGACGCCCAGGACGGTAGGGGGAACTTCCCTCGTTCCCCTGAGCGCGCCGCCGCGGTGCGCCATGGTCAAGGCAGGGGCACGCCGTCGTGGCGGCCCGCCTCGCAGAGGCAGGGTGACACCATGGCAGACGACCGGGAGACCTGGACGACGGAGGAGCTCGGCCGCTCCCACGAGGGATCGGTCGGGGCCCTCCTGACCGATGGTCAGCGTCCCGCCGCCGGCTCTCTTCGACACCGGGTCGGGCCCGGATGCGCACCAGAGCTCCCACTGGTCCGTCTACGACGGGCCGCCTCTCCCACATCCGCCGCGCGGCCGCGCTGCGCGGGGTGTGCTCCTTCGGGTGGACCGGCCCGGAGCGCCCCCGGACTGGGAGGCGATCGGCGCGCAGGACCTGGAGGAAGCCGCTGAGGAGCAGGCTGATGCGTGCTGCCAGGACCGGGACGACCACACCTCCGCCGTCGAAGCCGCCACGATTCCGCTGCCCGAGGCGGTCACCCGCCTCCTGGGCCAGCTGGAAGCCGAGATCGACAAGCTCGCCGCGATTCGCGCGGTGCGCCGGACGGAGACGACCATCGGCGGAGTCGGGTACTGGGCGGCCCGCTACGCCCAGCAGGACTCGACCCCGGCGCAGGCCGCGGCCGCGCTCGGGCTGACCGAGGACGCCACCCGCCGCGAGCTCGCCCGCCTGCCCCGCGGGCACCCATAGACCGCATGCCGCTCGGCAGTCCGAATGCCGCGCAGGCCGAGTCGGAAGTGCGCGTCACGAAACAAGATCACGTCGGTGAGGAGACGGTGGCGGCTGGACCAGCGTGTGGAGCGCGAGGCAGGGGTGAACGATCCGTCCTTCGCCCGGTTCTGCCGCGCGGCTAGGGTCTGTCGCGAAAGTGGATCTTGTTCGTTCATGATCACGCCTTGTGGGACGTGGCGATCTGACGCATGGCCAGTGGGCCTGGCTTGAGCCGTTGCTGCCGAGGGGTATCAAGCCGGGCCGGCCGCAGGTGTGGACGCGAAGGCAGCTGATAGACGGCATACGGTGGCGGACCCGGACCGGTGCTCCGTGGCGGGACGTGCCCGAACGCTACGGGCCTTGGGACCGGGTCCATGACCTGTTCCGACGCTGGCAGCGGGACCTCCAGAATGAGCCGCCCGGCGGAGTCTTCGTTGAGCCGGCCGACCACGGACTCGGACGTTCCCGCGGCGGGCTGACCACCAAGATCCACCTCGCCGTCGAGCAAGGGCAGATAGCCGATGTCCGTGGTGATCACGGCCGGGCAGCGGGGTGACTCCCCGCAGTTCGTCCTCGGAGGGAGACAGTCCTGGAGGCGATCCGGGTGCCCCGGCTCGACCTGGGCAGACCGCGCAAGCGGCCGGACCGCGTGCGGGCCGACAGGCGTACGACTCCCCCAGCAACCGCTCCTACCTGCGCAGACGCGGCATCAAAGCCGCCATCCCAGTCCCGGCGGACCGTGTCCGCAACCGGCTGGGGCGAGGCTCGCGCGGCGGACGGCCGCCGAAGTCCGACAAGGACGACTACAAGCAGCGGCACGCGGTCGAGTGCGGGATCAACCGACTCAAGCGCCACCGAGCCGTCGCCACCCGGTACGACAAGCTCGCCGTCCGCTACGAAGCGACAGTGCTGGTCGCAGCCATCAACGAATGGCTGTGACCAGCACTTTCACAACAGGCCCTAGGCCCGGGCCGGGCCGGGAGACGCGTTGCGGAACGAGCGGCGGTAGCTGTCCGGTGGCACGCCGACGATGCGTTTGAACTGGCGCCGAAGTGTCGTGGCGGTCCCCATGCCGGTGGCGAGGGCCACGGCCTCGATGGTCTCGTCGGTGGCCTCCAGCAGTTCCTGGGCGCGGCGTACGCGCTGGATCAGGAGCCACTGGAGCGGCGTCTGGCCGATCACCGACCGGAACTGCCGTCCGAGATGGCGCGGGCTCGTGTTCGCCTTCCGCGCCATGTCGGTCACCGTCAGCGGCTGGTCCAGCCGCTGACGGACCCAGGCGAGCAGGTGGGCGAGTGCGTGGTCGCCCGCGGCCTGGACCGGCGTGGCCACGAACTGGGCCTGGCCGCCGGGCCGATGGGGCGCCATGACGAGGCGGCGGGCGACGGAGTTGGCGATGGTGGCGCCGTGGTCGAGGTGGATCAGGTGGAGGCAGAGGTCCACGGCGGCGGCCTTGCCCGCGGCCGTGAGGACGCTGCCGTTGTCCGTGTACAGCACGTCCGGGTCGACGACGGCCAGCGGATGACGTGCCCTCAACTCCTCCGCGTGCGCCCAGTGGGTGGTGGCCCGCCGCCCGTCCAGCAGGCCAGCGGCGCCGAGTACGAAGGCTCCGGTGCACAGGGAGGCGACCCGGGCGCCCGCCGCGTGGGCCGCGCGCACGGCCTCGACGAGCTCCGCCGGCGGCGGTTCGTCGATGTCGGCGCACGCGGGCACGATCACGGTGTCCGCTTCGGCCAGGCGCTCCAGCCCGTGGTCGGGCTCGACCGTGAACGGGCCGACCCGCACCGGCCCGGGCCCGCAGAGCAGGACGTCGTACCAGCCGTCCGTGGCCTCGCGCGGGGGATTGCCGAAGATCTCGTAGGCCACGGCCAGTTCGAAGTGCAGCAGGTGACCGGCGGCCGGCAGCGCGACAGTGGGCATGTCCGAAAGTGTACGCATGATGTCGTTCCGGACCATCACGATCGGGGGGTGCCCGCACCGAGACTGAATCCACCAGGACATCGAGAGCGGGGAACGATGAGCGCGACAGCAGCAGTGGTGGTTTTCGGGGCGACGGGGCACACGGGCCGGTTCGTCGTCGCCGAACTGCGGAGGCGTGGTTTCGCCACCGTCGTCTCCGGCCGTGACGCGGCCCGGTTGGAGGTTCTGGCCGCCGATTGGGGGGACGTGGAGGTGCGGCCGGCCACCGTGGACGACGCGGGCTCGCTGGACCGGGCCCTCGCCGGCGCGGCGGCCGTCATCAACTGCGCGGGACCGTTCGCGGTGACGGCCGGCCCGGTCGTGGAAGCGGCCCTGCGCGCGGGGATCCCGTACGTCGACGTCGCGGCGGAGATCGAGGCGAACGCCTCGATGTTCGCCGACCGTGCGCAGGCGGCGCGCGCGGCGGACACGCCCGTGGTGCCGGCGATGGCGTTCTACGGCGGGCTGGGCGACCTGTTGGTGACCGCGGCGATGGGCGAATGGACCGCCGCGGACACGGTGCACGTCGCGTACGGGCTCAACGGCTGGCATCCCACGCCGGGCACCCGGGTGGCGGGCCGGGTTTCCCACGAGCGTCGCGCGGGCCGTCGGGTGCGGTTCGCGGAGGGCGCGTTGCAGTACCACGACGACAAGCCGTGGGAGCAGGACTGGGTCTTCCCGGAGCCCGTGGGCCGGCGGGCGGTGATCGCGGAGTTCACGATGGCCGATGTGGTCACCGTTCCCAGCCATGTGGCGGTGCCCGAGGTCCGCACCTACATGACGGTCGAGGCCGCGCGGGACCTCGCCGAGGAGGACACCCCGGCCCCGGAGGCGGTCGACGCCCTGGGGCGGTCGGACCAGACCTTCGTCGTCGAGGTCGTGGTGAGCGCGGGTGGTGTCGAGCGCCGGGCCTCGGCTCGCGGCCGGGACATCTACGCGGTCACCGCACCGCTGGCGGTGGAGGCCGTCGAGCGCATCCTGACAGGGCGCGCGCGGACGACGGGTGTGGCCTCGGCGGGCGCGATGTTCGACGCGGCGGACTTCCTCCGGGCGTTGGCCCCGCACGTGTCGGTCGAGCTCCCGCACTGACGGGCGAGGGCCTCGCGCCACGGCGAGGGGCGGAGGGCCGGGATGGCGGGGGCGGCGAGGGCGGTTGGGGCGGCGGGGGCCGGCTCCGTCAGAGGCGGAGGATGACCAGGGCCGCGTCGTCGGTGACGCCGACGGGCGGGATGAGATCGGTCAGCAGGGCGTCCGCGAGGGCCTCGGGGTCGGCGGCGCGGTGCCGTGCGAGGGCGTCGGCGAGCCGTTGGAGGCCGATGTCGATGTCCTCGCGGCGGCGTTCGATCAGGCCGTCGGTGTAGAGGACGAGGACGGAGCCTTCGACGAAGGCGGTCTGGGCCTGGGGGCGGCGTGTGTGTTCGGGCCGGGCGCCGAGCGGGGGGTCGGTCGCCTGGTCGAGGAAGCTGACCGTGCCGTCGGGCCGGCAGAGCGCGGGCGGGGGGTGTCCGGCGCTGCTGTAGGTGAGGACGCGGTCGCTCCAATCGATGAAGACCGACACCACGGTGGTGGATTCGGCCCCTTCGATGGCGCGGGCGTACAGCCCGAGGACTTCCAGGGCCTGGGCGGGACCGCCGACGACGCGCGAGGCGGCGGACAGGGCGCTGCGGAGCTGCCCCATGACCCCGGCGGCCCCGAGCCCGTGGCCGACGACGTCCCCTACGGCGACCGCGGTGCGGCCGGGCATGTCGACGAGGTCGTACCAGTCGCCGCACACGTTCAAGGACGCGGTGGCGGGCCGGTAGCGGACGGCGGCCTCGTGGTGGCCGAGGGGCCGGGGGGCGGGCAGCATCGCCTCCTGGAGGTGGAGGGCCACCTCGCGCTCGCGGGCGTGGGCCTGCCGCAGGCGCGCGTTGACCTCCTGCAGCTCCCGGCCGCGGGTGTAGAGGTCGGACGCCAGCTCCTGGGCGCGGTCGGAACCGCTGCCGGCTCCGACGCGGGCCCGGATGAGTTCGGTGACCTCCTCCACCCGGTGGAGGAGCAGTGCCACGCTGCCGTCGGGGGCGAGGACCGGGACGTTGACGGGGCTCCAGTACCGCTCCTCCCACACCCCGGGCCGGCTCTGGTGCTCCACGTCGTAGCGCTGCAGGGCCATGGTGTCGCGCTCCCCGGTGGTCGCGACCCGCTCCAGGGAGGCGCGCAGGTTCCGCATGCCGGTGGCGTCCGGATCGCCGGGGTTGTCGGGGAAGACGTCGAAGAAGTAGCGGCCGATCATCTGCTCGCGGGTGCGGCCGGACATGACCAGGAAGGCGTCGTTGGCGTCCACGTACACGAGATCGGGGGTCAGCAGTGCGACCGCGCCCGGCAGGGCTTGGAAGACCGCCTCGTAATCGATCCCGGATCCGTTCACGATCCACCTGTCCGCGCGCGTCCGTACCCGCATGGGCCTGTTCCCACGATAGGTGCGAGCGGGGAGGGCGGGCCTGTCACAGCCCCCGGCCTTGGGCCGTTCGGACCCGGCCGGACTCGGCGTCCTGCCCGGCTTCGGCGGCCCGGCCGGCTTCGGCGGCTGTGTAGGAGGAGGCGAAGGTGAACGCTCGGGGGGACGGCCCGTGCGTCCGCAGGTCCGCCAGCCGATCCAGGGCCTCGCCGACGGTCGGGAGGTGCCCGGCGGGGATCCACCAGAGCACCAGGTGAGCCTCGACGTGCCGTGCGAACCAGTCGCGGCGCCGCCGCATCACCTCCAGGTGCCCGCTGCGATAGGCGAAGTCCCACAGGGCCTCCTGGGTCTCCCACACCGACAGGTTGACGATGACGTCCTCGCCCGCGGGGCGCAGGCCGGTGGCGTCTGCCGCCCCCTCCTCCACGAGCCGCCACACGAAGCCGGGCGCGCCGTCGGCGGCGGCGTTGACCGGATCGAGCATCTCGACGAACGACGCCACGCGCGGGTCGTCGAAGGGATGGAGGAGTGTGGCGACGTTGAGCTGGGCGAGGTGGGCGGCGGCAGGCCGGGATGCGGTCATGACCTCATCCCAGCACGGCCGCTCTTTCTATGTCAATCATCATTGTTTTTAGAATCCTCGACCACCACGCAGCACTCCCCCGGCCGGGCGTCCATACGGGCGCGGACGGGGCCGTCCGCGCCGAGCAGCCCCTCCAGCAGAGCGAGGTTCATGCCGCAGACGAGCGGCGGGAAGCGTTCGGCGACGGCATGGAAGGGGCAGTTGCGCATACGGACGACAGGCGCGGCCTCTCCGGCCTCCCCGGCCGCCGCGTCGGCGGCCTCGCCCCCCGCACTCCCCACGCCTTCCAGGTGGGGTTCGTAGCCGCGGGCGGCCAGCACCTCCATGGCCTCCTCCAGGCCGCCGCACGGCGGCGCCGATCCGCGCAGGGCCTCGCCCCGGCGGCGCGCGGCCGCGCAGAGCCCGGCGTCCAGCCCGGCCTGCTCGGCGGCCTCGGCGAGCAGCTCGGCGGCGGTGCGGTAGTCACGGGCGGGCAGCGACACCGACCACTCGGCCCGCGCCCGCGTGTACACCTTGGCGGGGCGGCCCGCCCCCGGCCCCGAGCGGCCCGTCAGGCGCCGGCTCCCGCTCTCCAGCAGCCCGGCCTCGGTGAGCTTGTCCAGATGGTGCGCGGCGAGCGTGCGCGCCACTCCGGCCGCCTCGGCGGCCTCGTTGCGGCCGACCTCACGCCCCTGCGCCACCACGTACTCGTACAGGCGGCGGCGCACCGGATCCTGCAGCACCGCGATCGCGTCGATGTCCTCCATCCACCCATTCTAGGAACAACGCATGTTGGAGATAGAAACCCCCGGCGAGCGGGATGAGGCGGGCGGCGCGACGCCGGCCGCTCCTCAGCCGCGTTCCGGTGCCCCGATCGCGACGAGTTCGACCTCGAAGCCGTCCTCGTTCTCCAGGTAGGCGGCATGGTGCTGCGCACCGCCCGCGTGCGGATGCCGGTCGGGGAACATCAGCCGCCAGCCGTGCCGGGTCGCTTCCCGGGCCAGCCGCTCGACCTCCGTGTCGTCCTCGACGTGAAAGGCCAGATGGTTCAGTCCCGGCCGGCACCGGTCGTGCTCGGCGGCGGTGAGGGCCGGAGACTGCTCGATGACCAGGTAGGTCGGCCCGAGCCGCCAGCTGCGTCCGTTGCTCCAGTGCTGGTAGGGCGTGTGCCCCAGCGCCTCAAGGAGCCAGCCGAACGAGGCGACCGCGCGGTCGAGGTCCGGGACCCACAGCTCGACGTGGTGCAGCATGCCGTGGGCGGGCGGGACGGGAGCGGCGTGGTGGGATGCGTTCACAGGCCGATCATGGTCCGGGGCGACTCCTCGGGGCCATCCCTGCGAGCCGATTCCGCGGCGGCCACCACCTGTCGGCACCCCGGGCAACCGATCGAGTGACGTCCGGCGGCGCGGGCATGTCGGCCGTGCGCTCCCGGCGCCGACGGTCGAGGCTGGAGACCCATGAACACGTCACCCATGCCCTACACCCAGTTGGACGAGCGTTACAGCGACGAGGAGGCGGCCGCCGTCCCGTGGCCGACGGCCGTGGCGGAGCTGACCGGGGCGGAGCTGTACTGGCTCACGACCGTACGTCCCGACGCGCGCCCGCACGTCACGCCGCTCATCGGCGTCTGGGCGGACGGCGCGCTGCACTTCTGCACGGGTCCGCACGAACGCAAGGCCGAGAACCTCCGCGGCAATCCGAACGTCGTGCTCACCACCGGCAGCAACTCCCTCCACGGGGGCCTCGACCTGGTCGTCGAGGGCGAGGCGGTCCGGGTGACCGACTCGGGGCGGTTGCGCGCGCTCGCCGAGGCGTGGGAGGCGAAGTACGGCTCGGAATGGCACTTCGACGTCGGCGACGGCGTCTTCGTCAACCCCGAAGCCGGGGAGGCGGTGGTCTTCGCGGTCGCCCCGCGCACGGTCTTCGGCTTCGGCAAGGCCCCGTACAGCCAGACCCGCTGGCGCTTCGCCTGAGGTCCGGCGTCGCCGGGCGGGCTGCAACGGGGCGCGTGCGCCCGGACAGGGACAGGGCCTAGAGGCTGAGGGCGTCCTCCGCGTTGTCCATCCAGGCCGTCACGGAGTTCTTGTCGGGCGAGACGTAGAGGCCGGGAGTCGACGCCTTCAGCGGGGTCTGTTCCAGATCCGACTCCGTGTTCATGGTCAGCTCGATCGAGTTGACGGTCTTCCCCTTGCCGTCGTTCGCGCCGCCCATCAGTCCGGCGTACGCCGACTCCCCCGGGTCGAGCCTGATCGCGTCCTCGATACCGGGAGCCGTGCCGCGCTCCGTGGCCTGACCGTCCAGGTCCCCGAAGGTGACGATCGGATGCCCCAGAGCCCTGCACGCCTTGGTGCCCTTGTTGGTGATCTTCAGCAGGTAGCTGCTCGTCGTGGGCTCCGCCAGGGTCGCGGTGAACTTCACGTCGAACGTGCTGCACGGGAAGACGTCGAAGTCGGGGTCGGTGGACGGCTTCGGCAGCTTGGCCGGCTTCGAAGTCGTCGACGGCTTGGCCGATGCGGTCGGCTTGGACGGCGTCGACGGTGCGGCCGGCGTCGCGGACTTCGCCGGGCTCGCGGTCGACCCGCCGGCCCCGCCCCCCGCACCGTCCTCGGTGGGCCCACAGGCAGTCAGGGCGGCCAGCGCGGATACGGCGGCGAGGACGACTGCGGTTCTGCGTACGGTGCTCATGGTGTGGTTCCCCCCGATGAGGAGCGCGAAGTGCGCCGGACTGGGCTGGACTGAGCCGGACTGACTGAGCCCAGCGTCCCGCAGAACCTTCACAGCTTGGTGACGGTGTCTTGCCGAGTCCACCACGATCGGCTCGGCCCGGTCCTCGTGTGATGTTCGTGAGGGGTCGGCTCAGGTTCGGGGGGCGATCTCTTCGAGGTCGTCGATGGTGCCGGACATGATGACCCGGACGTGTTCGGTGAGGTGCTCTGCGGGCCAGTCCCACCAGGCGAGGTCGAGGAGACGGGCGATGTCCTCGTCGTCGTAGCGGGTGCGGATGAGTCTGGCCGGGTTGCCGCCGACGATCCCGTAATCGGGGACGTCGTCCACGACGACGGCCCCCGAGGCGACGACCGCGCCGTGCCCGATGCGTACTCCGGGCATGACCATCGTGTTGTAGCCGAACCAGACGTCGTTTCCGACGACGGTGTCGCCCCTGCCCGGCAGGCCGGTGATCAGGTCGACGTGCTCGGCCCAGGAGCCGCCCATGATGGGGAACGGAAAGGTCGAGGGGCCGTCCATGCGGTGGTTGGCGCCGTTCATGATGAACCGCACTCCGGTACCCAGCGCGCAGAACTTGCCGATGACCAGCTTCTCGGGCCCGTAGTGGTAGAGGACGTTGCGGGTCTCGAACGCGGTCGGATCGTCGGGGTCGTCGTAGTAGGAGTACTCCCCGACCTCGATCAGCGGCGAGGTCACCAGCGGCTTCAGCAGGACCACCCGTGGCTGGTCGGGAAACGGGTGGAGCACCGTCGGGTCCGCGGGAAGGCGGTTCATGGCAGTCGCTTTCGGTCGGCAGCAGCTGGCGGATGCCCCCATTCTGCGCATGACGCACGGTCACTCCGCCGATGTACCACCGAGACCCTGCCCCGGGGCCCGTGCCCAGAGCGTCCTGTGGGTCGCGACCACGCCGACGACCGGCACCCACGCCCCGTCATCGGCAGGCGAATGTCGCCTGCTGCGGCGCTAGCATCTGCGTCCATGGTGAGACCCGAGGAGAACGGCCGTACCCCAGGGACGGCTTCCGGCGCCTGGCGCGCCACGGTGCTGAAGCAGGAGCGGCGCAAGGCCGGCCCGCCGGCGTACGAGCCGTCGCACCGCCAGGGGCAACCGCTCGCCCGTCGGGACGACCTCCGCGTCCACGGCACCGCCGGGAAGATCAGCTGCATCGACGCCTCGGGCCGCACCCGCTGGACCACGCCCTGTTCCGGCATTCCCAACGCCGCCCACATATCCCGCGGCCGTGTCCTGGTCACCACGGACTCCCTCGCGTACACCGCCTGGGGCAACCTCGGCCCCGCCCTGCTGCTCGACCTCGCGGACGGCACCCTCATCACCGAACTGCGCGGAGAACGCGGCGCGGCCTTGGGCGGCGGCCGTTTCCTCCTCGGCCTGGAGGGCTACGACGCCTTCGACACCTGGGAGTACGACCGCGACGGCACCCTGGTCGACTCCTGGCGCAGCTACGGCCACTACGTCATCGGTACGGGCATCCGCGTCGTCGAGACCGACCGCCACCTGCCCACCCGCAGCCGGGTGGTCCGGCTCCTGCCGGGCGGCACCGTCGAACGCGGACCGCTGCTCTCAGACCCGCTGACCCCGCGGCCGCTCGTCCTGTCGGACGGCACCATCCTGATCCTCGACTCCGGGGTGCTACGGGCCGTCAGCCGCCGGCTGGAGGACACCGTCCTCGCCGAGCTGCTCCCCGTAGCCCCCGAAGAGACGTGGCGCTACCACGGCCGGCTCGACCGGGCCGGTGACAAGCTCACGGTGTCCCTCACCGAACGACACCCCGACCGCCCCGGCAAGCAGACCGTCCACAGCTGGACCCTGGTCCTCCACCCGCCTCGATGAGCCGTTCAGCGGCAGAGGGCCGTGTCCACGACGCTCTCGAGATGCTTGGTGGCCGCCCCGTCGGTCGGGATCGCGGTCACCGCGATGCTGACGGCGCGGCCGTCCTCGGTGACTCCGCCCCGGGACTCGTACCCGGGGATGTCGCCGCCGTGGCCCCAGTAGACACCGCCGCATGACAGCGGCCTGCTCATGAGCCCCAGTCCGTAGCCGGCGCCGGTGTCCCCGATGGGGACGGTGGTACGCATCTGGGCGAGCTGGGCCTCCGGAAGGAGGCGGCCTTCGAGGAGCGCGGCGTAGAACCGGTTGAGGTCGGAGTTGGTGGAGATCATCTGGCCTGCCGCCCAGGCCACGGAGGGGTCGATTTCCGTGACGTCGCGCAGCGGGGCGCCTGCCGAATCCCGGTGGTAGCCCTTGGGATGGGCTTCTCGGATGGACATGTCACCGGAGGCGGGGAAGTAGGTGTGGCGCAGCCCGATGGGCTTGATGACGCGCTGGTCGATCACCTCGGCGAGGGGTCGGCCGGTGACCTTCTGGATGATCAGGCCGGCCACCACGTAGTTCGTGTTGCTGTACGCCCACTTCGTCCCGGGGTCGAAGGCGGCCTTCTGCCGGAAGGCGATGTCGAGGAGGTCGCGGGGTTCGAAGTACCGGTGCCGGAGGATGTCTTCGTTGACGAGGTGTTCGTAGTCGGGAAGTCCACTGGTGTGCTGGAGGAGTTCGCGGACCTTGATGCGGCCTCCGTCGATGCCTTCTCCGCGGACGACCCCCGGCAGGTACGTGTCGACCTTGGCATCGAGGTCGATCTTCCCTTCGCCGACCAGTTGCAGGGCGACCACCGCGGTGAACGTCTTCGTGCTGCTGCCGATCCGCACCTGACCGTCCCGGGGCACGTTCGCACCGGTGGCGAGATCGCCCACCCCTGCCGTGTAGGTACGGGTGCGGCCGTCACTGCCCCTGACGCTCGCCAGGGCGGCGGGCAGGCCGTCGGAGTGCACCAGCGCGTTCAGACCCTGCTGGACGTTGTCCGGCCTGGTGGCGGCGGACGCCACGGGCGGCGCCAGGACACCGATCGTCATGACACCGACGACCATCGCGGCCGCGACGGCTCTGCGCCGGCCGCTCCCCTGCCGGTTGGAAGAACCGAACCTTCGCCCTGATGCCTCGCGCACGAGTCAACTCCTACGGAATCGTTGGGAAACCAGCGGTACGTGTACCGGTCCCAGCTTGTCCGGGTACGGCCGACCGCGACGATCCCGCTACCCGCCCAGACCTTGGTGGGGCTAACCCCCGGTGCGCCGGAAGTCGGGAGTTACGAGTCGGGAGTTGCGCGTTGCGAGTCGGGAGTGGGGATTGGGGTCACCCGGCCGGGGTTTGGAACTCCCGAATCTTTTCGGCGGCGGAGAATACCTGTTGCCCGCCGGCGTCAAAAGCCGTCAGGTCTTCCGCGGTCCCCGGCTTCAGCGCGTAGGCGAAGAAGTACTTTCCCTCGTGCGCGGTGATATCGATGGCCTGAGATTCACCGGACGTGGATCGTGCCACAAGGCGGGCGACACTGGGATCGGCCGCTCCATAAACCAGGAGCATGCTGGAATCCAGCCCGTCCAGGGCGATGTTGACCGGAACCTCCTTGGAAACCGGAGGTTCGCAGCCGCTGCCGGCCGGGTTTTCGCCGACGGTGGCCTGCGTGCAGAGCTTCCCGTCCGCGGAGACGAGGTCCACCCGCCAGCTGATGCCCTCCATCGCGCCCTGGCCGATCACGGCGACGTGCCTCTGGCCCAGGACCGTACTGGAAGGGGGCCGCCCGGAGGCCGGACCCGCGTCCGTGCACCCCGCGAGAGCCGTCACGAGACAGAGCGAACCGGCGAGGCGGCGCCACCGCGGAGTCACTGCATTCCCTCCCGTATCCGTGGAGCCCGGCCGGCCCGGGTGATGACCGGGGCCGGCCGGCCGGTTTGCAGACGACGTGCCTGGTCTAGGCGGTGTGGGCCGATGCGCAGGGGGCCGAGGCGTCGCCGCCGCTGTTGTTCTTCCCGTACCAGCGCAGGTAGTAGGCCGTGCTGGTGCTCACTCCGATGCCGCGGGGGTCGGTCTGGTACTGCCCGTCCGCCCCGTAGCTGTAGCTGGAGAAGACCTTCGAGCTTCCGTTGGTCTTGACGAGCTGGGTGTAGAAGCTGCGGGCGGCGCCGCCCGCGCAGCCGCTGCCACCGATCCGGATGGTGCCGGAGGAGGGCACGAAATCCGCGCTGGCGTGATAGGAGCCCGAGCCCCACGACTGCGAGAAGGCACTCGCGGGTGATGCCGCGAAGACGAACATGCCGGCGGCCGCTGCGGCAACAGCGGCGACACGTGTAGTGCTACGCAGAATTGTCATGCAAAGGATTCTCGAGGTGCTGCGTGGCACCGCCAAGCGGTTCCCTCACCAATGGCCCGATCACGCCTTGTTGACACCGGCCCCACCCTGCCGGAAAAGGGAAGTCGGAATCAGCGGCGCAATCGATGGCGCATTCCGGATGGCCGCTTCCCGGACGGGGCCCGACCCTTCCGGCCATGCGTCGGGGGCCGGGCCGTTTCGCGCTCAGTCGCGTTCGAATCCGTGCGAGTGGCCGATCACGGAGAAGCCCCGGCGTTCGTACCAGTGGCGCGGCCAGTCCGTCGCATCGGCGGTCAGGAAGCGGGTGTCGCAGCCCCGGTCGGCGGCGAGGCGCAGGGCGGTGCCGAGGACGGCGTCGGCATAACCGTGCCTGAGGTGGTCCTCCGAGGTCATCAGATCCTCGATCTGGGCCGTGCCGGTCGCCGGGTCGAGGTAGAGGTCGGCCCATGAGGCGACCTCGCCGTCCGCTGCGCGGGCGCCGATGAAGTGGACCGCGTCGGCACCGCGGCGGCGGACCTCGCGTCGGTCGACGAGGTGGAGCAGGACCTCGTCCTCGACGGTCGGGAGGAAACCCCGCCAGCGCCGGGTGAGGGGGATGCGCAGGGCGTCGAGGTCCACCTCCTCCGCGGGCCCGCCGACGGGCGGCACCGGGCCGGTGTGCAGCATGACCAGGTAGGTGGAGTGTGTGTACCCGGCCCGGATCAGCGGCTCGGCACACGCCCTTCCGGCTTCGTCGTCCAGTACGGAGACCAACCGGTGCGGCAGGTGCCCCAGTGCCTCCTCCGCGAGGGCGGGCAGCGCCTCGGGGTCGATCTCGTCGACGGGCCCGTCGATGACGACCTGGTTGTTCGCACGGGAGTGTGCGAGGGCGTCGTCGTACACGGCGAACCCGCCGGGCAGCTCGACGGAGCGCGCGGCCTGGCGGCGGGTGAAGGCCGACACGAAGGCGTTGATCTGCTGAAGTTCTGGTCCGGGCATGGGGGGAGCCTACGCATCCGCAGGCCGGGCCCGCCTTCGAATACTCCGGGGCCGGGCGTGGACGCATGAACCGGACGTGTGAGACTCCTGCGAGCGCTGCCGGGACGGACCTCGTCCGGCGGCTCGGCAAGGGGTGGGGCGCACGTGAACAACAAGGTCAAGGGGTTGGCGGTCGTCACCGCCGGGCTCGGCGTACTGGTGGCCGGGGGCCTGCTGGCGCCGGACGGCGAAGGCTCCGCCGACCTCGGGGCTGGAAGGCGGAGCCGGCTTCGGGCGGGCCGCCGTACACGGGGCCGGAACCGGTGCAGGAGGAGGTGCTCCAGGACCTCGGGTCCGCGACCGGGTCGGCAGGCGTGGGTGCCGCCATGGCCGGTGACGGCGTGGTGAACGCGTCCGAGTGCGTCGCCGCCCGAAATCACTCCGCCGAGACGACCGGCACACAGATGACCGTGATCGTGGACCGGCTGGCCGCCCGCGGTTGGCGCGTCACCGAGCGCCGAGCCACCCCGGCGGCGGTGGCCCTGTCCAAGGGCGCCTGGAAGCTGGTCGTCGCCTCCAAGCCCCCGAGCGGCACGCCCGTCCTCTCCCTCATCGCGATCCACGACACCCCCGCCTGCGAGGAACAGCTCGCCGCGCCGTAACCCGTCTCTCACCGGTCATCGGACCACCGGCCACCCTCGAGGTCTCCCAGGGGCCCTGGACCACGGCGTCCCGGACGTCCGGGCAGCTGGCGCGGGGCATCACCGACGACCTGCCCTGCCTCACGGCCACCCACGAGGGGCTGACCGCGGGGACGGTCGGCCTCTCCGCCGTGACGGCCCTGAGCAGCGTGCGGTTCTCCTGGGAGGAGCTCCTGAAGACCATCCGGCAGGAGTGCGCCGACCTGACGGAATCTCCCGATGACCGTGCAACAGGCCGCCGAGCGCGCCGACGCGATCCTCGACGCCACCTTCGCCGCCGTCCGTCCCCCGGTGTGCTGGACCCACCGGGACAGTCAGGCGGGGACGCACACCACCGACCGGCGCAGGGCGATCACCACGATCACCGCCGAGGAACGCTCGGCGGCCGCCTCGGCCTGGTGGAGCGGCACTGGACGGGCCTGGGCTACACGCTGCGCGCGACCAGCCGTGACGGGCGGGCCGCCTATTTCGTGACCCCGGACGGATTCCAGCTGAGCGTCGTCGTCGGGTGGAAGGACCAGCCCCATTTCCGGGTCACCACCCCGCCCGCCGAACCGTCCGAGGTGGCCCTGCCGACGACCCCGCCGCACGGCCCCGACTACCGCCACAAGGAGGTTCCGGAACCGGACCAGTTCCACCCGTTCTGGTCGCTGCGGGAGGCGCCTCCGACCTAGTCGCCCCTGGTCCCGTTCACCCGGCCGCGGGCGGCTTCCGCCGGCCGGCCGCGTCGAGGAGCAGTTCCGCGGCCGCCTTCGCCCCGTCGGGACGGATCGTGTCGGCCACGGCGCTCGCGCGCGCCGCCGTTTCCGGGCGCAGGGCCGTGGTGAGCGCCGCGGACACGGAGTCGAAGGTCGGCGTCGGGCCGTAGTGCGCCGCGCCGATGCCCAGTTCGGCCACGCGGGCGGCCCAGTAGGGCTGGTCCGCGATCCGGGGGATCACCACCTGGGGCGCGCCGGCCCGGGCCGCCGTCGTCGTGGTGCCCGCGCCGCCGTGGTGCACCACGGCGGCCACCCGGGGGAACAGTGCCTGCTGGTTGACCTCGCCGACGACGAAGCAGTCGGCGTCGTCGTCGATCGGGGACAGGCCCGCCCAGCCGCGTGCGAGGAGTACGCGGCGCCCTTGCGCGCGGCTCGCTTCGATGGCCACCCTGGCGATGTCCTTCGGGGCGTGTGCGGCCATGCTGCCGAAGCCCACGTACACCGGTGGTGTGCCCGCGTTCAGGAACGCCTCCAACGCGTCCGGGAGCGGGCGGTCGTCGGGCAGGATCCACGCCCCGGTCTGCACCAGGTCGAGATCCGTCATGCCCTGCGAGGGACACAGCGTCTCGTCGGCCGCCAGCCACGGCTGGTCGGTGAAGACGTGGTCGCGGACTCCGTCCACCGGCGGCAGTCCGATCGCCGCCCGGTGGTCGGCCAGCGCCTCCCCGTACAACGCGTCCACCCTCCGGGCGTCCTGCTCCCACAGCACCCGGTTGTCGGTCTCGCCCTGCGGGGACGGCTCGCCCGGCCGCGCCCCCGGCGGGAAGTGCCGCGACGGCAGTCCGAAGACGTGGAAGCACGCGAAGACGTACGGGATGCCCAGTTTCTCGGCCACGTCCCGTGCACCGGCCGGCATCAGACCGGTCGCCAGCAGCACGTCACATCCCTCGGCCGCCGCGGTGAGCGTCTCGAACCGGGCGGCGACCAGCTCGGGGGCGAGCCGGAACGCGTCCTGCGCCGTGGGCGGCTTCGTACCGGCGACCACCGAGTGCACCGTCGGGCCGAGCGGCACCAGCGGTACGCCGACACGCGCCAGCAGCGTCGCGAACTCCTCGTCCGGCGGCGCGCACACCACCGCCTCCGCGCCGAGTTCCCGCACTGCCACCGCCAGTCCCGCCAGCGGTTCCACATCCCCGCGCGACCCCCAGGTCGACAACAACACACGCACTTCGCACTCCCCGTTTCCGCAGGTTCCGGCTGTGAGCCGCTGATTTTGCGGTACGACCCGGGTCTTGCCGCAAGCCCCCCAGTGCGCTATAAGTTGAGAGTGGCGAGGAGAGGTTTCTCCTCGCCTTTGTGTTTTTCCGTCCCCGCGCAGGGTGCCTACTCGGGCTGCGCCGCGCCGTCGCGCTTGTCCTCCACGTGGACGACGTGGAGTTCGGTCCCGTCCCGATGGCGCTTGGCACGTCCGTGGAGACCGACGGCGAGGTCGGACCCGTCGTCCGGTTCGTCGGGGCCCACGTAGGTGAGTACGTCGTGGTGGTGGCCGGTGACGACCCACCCTTCGGCGTGCTTGAGGTCGAGCACCGCGAAGTCCGCGGCCGCGGAGCCGACGCCCACGGGGCCGAATTCCCTCAGGATCCCGGTGGCCTGCTCGGCAAGCTCTCCCTCCGGAGCGGTCAGCACGACGCAAGTGCCCTGTTCGAACAGCACCCACGAGTTGCGGGGGTCGATGAGGATCCGCCGCCAGACGTCTATGAGCATCTCGGTGTTCATGGCGGTCATCCTGCCGCAGAGTGCCGGCGCGGGGCCGCCGGTCCGCCGACAGCGCTGCCGCCCGGCCGTGTGATCATGTCCGTCCGCACATACGCACCTCATGGGGGGACCATGCGCACCCGCACCACCACGGCCACGACCGGCCTCGTCGCCGCGCTCGCGGCGCTGCTCGTCCTGGCCGGCTGCACCGCGCCGAAGGAGAACCGGGGCACAGCGGCGAGCTCGGCGGCTCCCGTCCCCGCCCAGAGCAGCGGGCCCGGGTCCTCGACCAGTGCGGGCACGGGGTCGGGGGCCGGGTTCGAGGGGCCCCGGCCGCAGGATCAGAACCTCTTGGCGTGGACCGGCGACCCCAACGACGCGGGGCACGTCACCGCCCAGTCGGCCGCCGGGGTCGGCGGGCGGATCACCCTGGTACGGATCGTCCTGCGCGAGCAGATCACCTGGTCGAACATCTGGCTCGGCCTGGCGGGCATCGACCCGAACGCCCAGCTGTCCAACTGCTACCTCGGCGTGTACGACGCCACCGGCAAGCTCGTCGCGGCCACCCCGAACATCTCTCCCCAGCTGATGACCGACGCGATCGCCAAGCCGCTGGCCCTCGGCAAGCCGTTCACCGCCGCGCCCGGGACCTACTTCATCGCCCTGCTCCTCAACGGGAACTGGGCGACCAACGGCCTCACCCTGAAGTCCACGGGCGCCGGCATCTCGGTCAATGCCGGTCTGACGCCGCCCAGCCTCCGGTACAGCACCCTCCTGACCGGTCAGACCTCACTGCCGGCCGCCGTGAACCTGGCCGAGCAGTCCACGAGCACCATCAACACCGGCTGGGCCAGCCAGTGGTACGCCATCTCCTGAACCCTCAGCGCGGCGTAGTGAGGCGGGGCCGACCGCGAGCCGGGCGCGGCGGAAGCTGCGTCGCGGCGATCGCGGCGAGCGCGAGGCCGAAGCCGACGAGCTGGATCGGGCCGAGCGTCTGGCCGAGCAGGACCACGCCGAGGACGGCGGCGACCAGCGGCGAGAGCAGGACGAGAACGGCGACGGAGCCGACGGGCAGGGCGGCGACACCGCGGAACCAGAGCCCGTAGGCGACCAGACCGCCGGCCAGGCCCAGCCAGAGGTAGCCGAGGGCGGCGGGCGCGTCGATCGCGGGAGGCGTCCCCTCGACGAGGAGCGTGACGGGCACCAGAAACACCCCTCCCGCCGTGAGTTGCCACCCGGCGAACGCGGTGGGACCGACCTCGGCGGGCCGTCCCCAGCGTTTGGTCAGGGTCAGCCCGAGCGCCATCGAGGCCGCGCCTGCCAGGCCCGCCGCGATCCCGATGGCGTCGAGTGCCGCGTGCGGCCCGATCACCACCAGGCCGACGCCGCCGACGCCCACCACGCCCCAGGTGAGGCGCCAGGCGGACGGGCTCTCGTGGAGGACGGTCACGGCCAGGACGGCGACCATGAGCGGCTGGGCCGCCGCGACGGTCGCGGCGACGCCGCCCGGCAGGCGTTCGGCCGCGATGAACAGCAGCGGGAAGAGCAGCCCGATGTTCAGCACGCCGAGGACGGCGGCCTTCCCCCACCACGTGCCGCGCGGCAGTGTCCGGGTGAGGGCGAGCGCGACGAGGCCGGCGGGCAGCGCACGCAAGAGGCCCGCGAACAGCGGGTGTCCCTGCGGGAGAAGCTCGGTGGTGACCACGTACGTCGTGCCCCAGGCCAGAGGTGCGAGCGCCGTCAGGGCGGTACGGGACAGGTTTCCGTGGGGAGCGGCCGTGCCGGCTCCGCGGCTGCCGGTCAATGCGCTGGGACGTGTCATGTACGCAGTCTCAGTCGACGCGATCAATGAGTCCAACACATGTTTGTCAGCTCATCGATCTCGATACAAGATGGATCCATGGAGCTCCAGCAGATGCGTTACGTCGTCGCGGTCGCCGAGACCAACAGCTTCACCCGGGCCGCCGAACGCTGTCTGGTCGTCCAGTCCGCGCTCAGTCACCAAATCGCCCGCCTGGAGGGGGAACTGGGCGCGCGGCTCTTCGAGCGCACCAGCCGCCGGGTGCGGCTGACGCCGGCCGGTGAAGCGTTCCTCCCGGCCGCCCGTCAGTGTCTGGACGCCGCCGAGCGGGCGGCCGCCGAGGTCGCCGCGGCTGTCGGGGAGGTACGCGGACGACTCGCCGTGGGCCTGATCCCCACGGTCGCCGCGGTCGACGTCCCGGCCGCGCTGCGCGAGTTCCGCCGGCAGTACCCGCACGTACGCATCAGCCTGCGCGTGGGCGCGAGCGAGGACCTCGTCGAGCAGGTCAAGCAGGGAGCGGTCGACGTGGCCTTCCTCGGGCTGCCGACCACGGCGCGACCCCAGGGGGTCGCCGCCCGCGAGCTCGCCCGCGACCGGCTCGTCGCCGTGGTCGCGCCGGACCATCCGCTGGCCGACGAACCGGTGGTGGACCTGCGCAGGCTCTCCGCCGAGGTGTTCGTCGACCTTCCGGCGGGGACGGCCGGAAGGGTCCAGTCCGACCTGGCCTTCTCGGCCGCCGGCCTCGGCCGTGACGTCGCCTTCGAAGTGACCACCGCGGACTTCATCGCCCGACTCGTCGGGCAGGGCCTCTGCGTGGCCATGCTCCCCGCCGCCTACGCGCCCCAGCTCGCCGGGGTCGTCACCATCGAGGTCTCCGACGCGCCGGCCCGCGTCGAGTACGTCATCTGGAGCGGCTCCAGCCGCACGCCCGCGGCGACCGCCTTCCTCGACGTACTCGACATCGCGGCGCAGGACGGCCTGCCGGCCTGACGGCCTGACCATCACGGTGGCCGTGCAGCTGTGGGCGATATATGCCGGTGGCTGACCTACGATGCTGGCATGAGTGATCGCGCGATGCAGGAACCGACCCTCCTCCTCCTGACCGCGCTCGCGGACGAGCCCCGCCACGGGTACGCGATCGCGCGTGAGGTGGAGTTGATCTCGGGCGGCCGCGTCAAGATGCGGACGGGCACGCTGTACGGGGCCCTGGAGCGGCTCCTCGGCCAGGGACTGATCGAAGTCCGCGAGGAGCAGATCGTCGACAGCCGGCTCCGCCGCACCTACGGCCTCACCGCCACGGGGCGGGAGAGTCTGGCCGCCGAGGCGGAGCGGATCGCCGCCACCGCGCGCGAGGCCGCCCGCCGCCTGGGCGTCTCCGGCGAGACGGCCACGGCGTGAGCCGTCACCTGCTGCGCCTGCGGGTGGGGTCAGCGCACCGCGGCGGACGCCCCTTCGCGGCCGCGGCGCCCTTCGCGCCGGCCGCGACGGGCGCGCACGCCGCCTTCCGGCTCGCCTCGACCCTCAACAGCGCCTACGTCACCGGGCGCCCCGACTTCCGGGACCCGATCGGGTAAGCGGTCAACGGCTGTTACCTGCTGACCCTCGTCGGCGCCGTCGTCGCGCTGAGCGGCCGGTTCGCGGCCGGGACGCGGTGGATGTTCGCCGGAGCGGCCGCAACCGCGGGCTGCCTGCTGGTCTCGGTGCTGCCGGGCGCCCTGGACATGCCGCTGGAGCACGCGGCGTACCTGGCGCCGCCCTTGGCGGTCGCCGCCCTCCCGCTCCACCGCCCTCCGGACCTGCGCCCGACCCGTCGCATCAGGAGCACCGCGGGCCTCATCGCCCTGCTGGATGCGTCCTGGCTCGCCCTGCTCTCCGTGGCCGCCCTGGCCGTGCACCCGTGGCGTCGTGGCGGGCCGGGCACGGCCGGCCCCGCCTGAGCCGTGCCGGGTCGGTGGCCGTCAGGCGTCGATCGTGCTCACGCTGACGCGGATCTTGGACTGGCCGTGGCCGAGTTCCTCCCAGTCGTCCATGAAGCGTGCCGCCAGCCCGTGCCGGGCGGCGAGGTCGACGAGGGTCTGGGTGCGGTAGTAGAAGTCCTCGCGCAGCACCTGGTGTTCGGCGCCGGTGGTGCGGTCGAAGGTGAAGTCGAAGTGACCCCCGGGCGCCAGGACGCGGCCCACGTGGGCGAGGCATTCGTCGATGACGTCGATCGGTGAGTGCGAGAACACGCTGTGGGCGTGGACGACGTCGAAGTACCCCTCGGGGAGGAAGTCCAGCGTCAGGTTCTTGGTGATCGTCAGGTGCGGGACCTTGGCCTGGAGCCCGCGTTCGGTCAGAGTGCGCTTCGCCGCGATGAGGGTGTCCGGCGAGATGTCGATGCCGTAGTAGTGGCCCTCGTCGAGGTAGTCGATGAAGCGCCAGCCGGCGCGGAGGTTTCCGCAGCCGATGTCCAGCATGCGCGATCCGGGCTTCAGGCCGTGCCCGAGCAGGTAGTCGAACTGCATCTGCCCGAGTGCGAGCCAGCGTTCGTGGGTCTGGCTGCCGACGGCCGCCTCCGGGTTGCGGCGGGTGTCCGAGGCCATCACGGCCCGGTAGTAGCTCACGTGGTCGGGGTGCTTGAAGGCCAGCCAGCGGTCACGGGCGGCCCGCTTCAGGTACGGCGCGATGCGGTGCGGACGGCTCGCGGCGTAGCGGACCTTGTGGACGAGGGACTCCCGGTTGGCTGTGAGGTTCTTCCTGGTGGCCATGGGTACTCCGTATCCGTCGCGGGACGAGCTTCCGGCGTTGGGCAGGCGCCGCCCCGCCGCCGGAAGGATCTTCGGGTTCAGGTCTCCACCATACGTCGGTGACCGACATATATAAATCATCTGACTGTGGTGTGCGGTCAGGGAGCGAGGATCGCCGAGGCCGTGGTCCGCCACCCGGCGACCGTCCTGGCCACGAGGTAGAGCACGCGCACGCGCTGGAACTCGCGCCCGCCGCTGTCATTGCGCGCCCAGGTCACCTCGATGAGGGCCGACCGCTCGTTCAAGGCCCGGACTTGGGGATCGAGTGCCGTACTGCCGCCGTAGTCGGCGTCCCGCAGGGTCTGCAGCTCGTTGGCGAGCGCGGCCGCGAGCGCGCCGTCGGAGGCGAGCACCACGTGGACGGCGTCGGTGGTCATGGTGATCGGTACGGAGAAGTAGTCGAGCAGCGGCGCCGGGTCGGTACGGCCGGCGGAGGCCAGGCCGATGAAGGTGCTCACGTACTGGTCGAACCAGGCCCTGACGTCCGCCTCGACTGCGGAGAGATCCGTGTGCGGCATGAGCTTCCTCGCTCTCGTGCAGGGCCGGGTGCGGAGGGTCCGAAAATGTGTGGATTTCGGCGATATCACCCAGATTGCCACTGGATGCTCCGTCGGCCTACGCGCCGCGCCCACCGGCCGCAGGCCCCCACCCTTCGCGGAGGCGACCCGGTTCATCGATCCCGAGCGCTCGTGGGGGCCTGGCCGCGGGCGTCACTTCGTGACAGCGGGCTCCTCACCGAGCAGCCGGGTGCGGAACAGGTCGAGGACCGTGTCGAGCGCCTGCCGCGTGGGCTGTCCCGGCTCGTCGACGAGATGCCCCGTCAGGACGGCGTGCGGCGGCAGGGGACTGGCGGGGTTCGCGGCGCTGTCTTCGAGTTCGATGGCCACGAAGGCGTCGCCGAGCTCGCGCCGCAGGTACGCGAAGCGGTCGCCGGGGACCAGCCGGTCCCCGCGGAAGCGCAGGCCGAGCACCTGGAGCCCGTCGCGCTCGCAGCGTCCGCGGACGACCGCGAGCTCCTCGGGGCTGATGTCGATGGCGCCCGCACGGCTCGCGGTACACGCCAGCGGGAGCGACGGCTGGGACAGCACCGGGGCGACCAGTCGCTCGTCCGTGGCCATGGCCAGGGCGAATCCGCCGGTCAGGCACATGCCGACGGCGCCGACCCCCGGGCCGCCACAGCGCTCGTGCTCCGCGGCGGCAAGGGCGCGCAGCCACCGCACGACGCGCGAACTGCGTCCCGTGGCCAGCACGGTGAACTCACGGCTCACGCACACCTGCCACAGGGACGATGCCATGGCGCGGCCCACGGTCGGCCAGCCGGCGGCGCCGGGGCTCGCCTCGCGGCCGGGCACGCCGAAGAGGACGGGGAGTACGGCCGTGCAGCCGGTCGCCGCCACGCGTTCGGCGAACTCGATGACCTTGGGGGTGATGCCCGGGATCTCCGCCATGATGATCACGGCAGGGCCCGTGCCCCTGCGCAGCACCCGGCGGGTGGCGCCGTCGTGGGTGAACGTGGACGATGTGAAACCGGTCAGGTCGTGGTCTGACACGCGCCTGCTCCTTTGGTCGACTCTCCTGGGCCACCCTGAAGTTACCGATAAGTAGAGGCTGGTGGTCAACGGATGGAGCCGAGGCGCGAACCGAGCACGGGCACGCCGGCGCGAGAGCTGGCGCCGGCCGGGCTGGCGACGGCGGCCGGGTACGCCGCCGAGGGCGCGCCCTCGTACGCGCGGGCCTTCCAGGTCGTCGTGAACGTCGAGGTCGAACCGCGGGCCACCGTGCCGCGCAGGGCGCCGGAAGCATCCGCGCGGGCGGACCGCCTGTGGCTGGAGCACGCGCGGGCCGCTGCCGTCATCGACGAGGAGGGCTGCTTCCTGGTGCGCGGGGCCGATCAGGACTGGGTCCGCGTGCGCCTCACCGCGCGCACCGCGCTCTCGGCCGCGCTGCCCCCGAACGGTGGCGGCATGATCATCGCGATGTCCCCGGACGGCCGGCGACTGTGCGCGCTCACGGAGGAGGACGAGGACTACTGGATCGTCGTCCACGACTTCCACGCGCATCGCGCTTCGCCGGCGGACGGTTGACCTCGGCCGAAGTCGATCCCCTGCGTTCGTGTCAGGGGCGGGGGTCGCGCCAACGGCCCCCGCCTGCGCGTTTTCCGGACCGTGGCGCCCGCGCGAGCGGTGGCGAATCTTCAGGGATCCGCCGCAGGAGCAGTATGCGCCGCGCGGTGGTTGTTCAGGGCGGCGGGTTCTTCGTGAACGACTCCGGCCGCCCGGGGTGGCCTTGAGCTGGGAGGATCCGCGGGCCGGCGAATTGTTCACGGCCGTGGGGCCGGGCCCGGGAAATGTTCGGCAGGGCGGGCATCACGGAAATGGCGGGCATGTCCGCTTATCCACAAGTGGTGTTGCCGGATGCCGCGCTCGGGCATGGTTGAGGAGCGCCCGCGGCCTCATGGGCCGTGAGCGGACAGCCCGTAGCGCCAACTGCGGGCCCGCGCAGGCGCGATGCACTCCCTCCGGACCGTTGCTTTCGAAGGAGTTCTCCTCGTGGTCATTTCACCGGTTTCCCTCCCGCGCCCCTGCGGGCGCCCCTCCGTATTCGGTGTGAAGATCGTCGTGGTTGTGGTGGTGGCCGTGGTGACGGCCGTCATGGGCGGGCTCGGGTACTCCCCCGGCACGGCGCTCGGCGTGATCGTCATGGTGACGACCACCGCCCTGGAGCTGGGCCGCCGGATCACCGCCGACGGTGGCGACAACGGCGACCGGCCCGACCGGATCGGCCGGTAGGGCCGTGGGCACGGGGCGGCGGGGGCGGCCACAGCGGCCGCTCGACACCACCGTCCCGGCCCTGGCGGAGCTCGCGCAGGAACTGCGCGAGCTCCGTGCCGCGGCCGGGCTGACCCTGGACAACCTCTACACCCTCACCCACTGGAGCAAGGGCGCGCTCAGCGCGGCCACCACCGGGCGGGACCTGCCTCGCTGGGAACTCGTCAAGGCGTGGGTGACCGCATGCGATCCGGACGCCAACCTGGACCTGTGGCAGGCCCGGCACCGTCGTGCCCGCGCGCAGTACGAGCGGACCCGCCTCGTCCTGCCCGCGGGCGCCCCGCCGGCCGGCCGTACCGAGCCCGCGCGGCCCGCGCCGGACACCCCGGCCGGGCCGCGGCCCAGCTCGCTCGAACGGGACGCCTGGCGGACCCTCGCCCCCGACCGGCGGCCTTGGGGGGTCGCCGCCCATCCGGCCCCGATCCCGCTGCGCTTCACCACCGTCGGACCCGACTTCACCGACACCGGATCCGACGCCGTCGATCTCACCGGCCGCTACGACCAGATCGGGGAGGTCTTCGCCCTCACCGGTACGCGGCGCCTGCTGGTCCTCGGTGACCGCGGCAGCGGCAAGACCCAGCTCGCCCGCCATCTGGGCACCCGGCTGCTGACGTCGGACGGCAGCGGGAGCAGCGGTGGGGGCGGCTCCGTGCCCGTGGTGCCCGTCCTGGTGTCCCTGCGCGGATGGCGACCCGAGCGCGGCCCGGACAGCCTGCTCGCCTGGATCGCCGACGCGCTCACCGGCTGTACCACCGAGGACGTCCGGACCCTCCTCGGGCGGCACCGGCTGCTGCCCATCCTCGACGACTTCGACAGTCTGACCCTGCGTCAACGCGGCCGGGCGCTGCACGCCTTCAACCAGTTGCCGCAGCAGGCTCCTTTCGTCCTCGTCAGCGGGTGGACGGAGTTCACCCGGACCGTGGAGCAGACCGACACCGTCATCGCCGGGAGCGCCGGCGTCCGGCTGCTCCCCGTGGGCGTCGACGACCTCGACGGCTGGATCCAGCGCAGCTCGCGCTCCCGTACGAAGGAGCAGGAGTGGGCGCCGGTCCTGGCGGCGCTCGCCGCCCGCCCGGACCTGCCGGCCGCCACCGTCCTCGCGGACCCGACGCTGGCGGGCGCGGCCAGGCTGCTGTACACCGACGGCCGGGCCGTCCCGGCCGAGCTGGTGGCCGAGGACGCCACCGTCGAGGCCCTCGAAATCCGGCTGGTCCAGCACCTCTTCGGCTCGTTCCCGCCGTACCGCCAGCACGGTGGCATCGGCGGGCACCAGCTCCAGGAACAGCACCGCCACCAGGCGCTGCACCTGCTGGCCCGCCGGGAGCGGGAGGAGGAAGGGCCCGTCGGTGACCTGCGGGTGCTCTACCGGGGGCGCCGTCCCTCCCGCCTCCGGGCCGGTGTCCAGGCGGTCCTGCTGTGTCTGCTGTCGTGGGTCTTCCTCAGCCTCGTGCAGGCGGGCGACGACTCGAACGCGTACGCCGCGTCCCCTTCCTCCTCGCCGGTCGAGGCGCTCGTCCCGGGGGTGATCGTCGGGGTCGGCTGGTACGTGTACCTGCGGCACCGGCTGGACCGCAGGGCCGCGCGGGCGGATCCCATCGGCCGGGTGCGGTCGTGGCTGCTGCGGGCCGTCCCCGCCGGGGTGGCCCTGGTCCTCGCGACGGCGGTCGGTCCCGATGCGGACGCCGAACGGGTCGCCCTGGTCGCGGCCGCGGCGCTGCTGGCCATCGCGGTGTGGCTGGCCGAGGAAGGCTCGCGCCGGCCGGCGCCGCACTGGTTCCTGGCCGAGCTGGCCGGCGTGCCCCTGCTGATGTTCGTGGTGCTGCCGGGGTTCACCATCGGGGCCCTGCCGGTGCTGCTGCCGGTGCTGCTGGGCGTCACGGTGACCGGGCACTGGCTGCGGGCGGTGCTGACGTCGCGCTTCGCGCTGTGGGGCCTGTACCCGGGGGTCGTGCTCGGCCTGCTCGCCGATGCGACGGACCCGGACGTCCTGCGGGCCGGGCGCAACGGCTGGTCCTTCACGCACCCCGCCGTGGCGCGGTGGTACCGGAAGGCCGCGGTCGGCTCGCACGACGCCGAGAACACTCCGGAGCCGGTCCCCGGTCCGGGTCCGGGTCCGGGTCCGGGTCCGGGTCCGGCCCGCCGTGGAGGGTGGCCGGGCCCGGCGGGATGAGGGGGCCCGCCGCCCGACACCGGCGGCGGGCCCGCCCCCGTACTGCTAGGCGGTCGGTGAGAGGACGGTGTCCTCCGGTTTGCGCGCCGTGGGCTGGGTGCTGCCGGCGACGATGAGGGCGAGTAAGACCGCGGCCGCCTCGCTCTGCAGGATCCGGGCGGCCTGCTTCAGCCGGCCGGAGTCGGGGACCGGGATGGACAGGGCCACGCACTCCGCGTTCGGGCCCGCCGTGATCGGTACGGCCGCGCACACCGTGCCGAGCGCGTACTCCTGGAGGTCGAGGAGGGGGGCGTTGGGCGGGCGGGCGTCGAGCTGGTGGAAGAGGGCCTGTTGGCAGGTGAGGGTGTGGGCGGTGAACCGGGTGAGCCGGTGGCGGGCCAGGTGGTCCTTCCTGTCGTCGTAGTCGAGCTGGGTCAGCAGTGCCTTGCCCACCGCGGAGGCGTGGGCGGCGGCACGGAAGTCGACCCACTCCTCGACCACGGGGGTGGCGGGGCCGTCGGCGTACTGGGTGATGGAGACCTCCCCGTCGGTGTAGCGGGCGACGTAGACGGCGGCGCCGACGGCGTCCCGCACCCATGCGAGGGTCTCGCGCAGATGCCCGAGGTCCTCTCCGCCCCCCGAGTCGGTCAGGAGGAGGGCGTGGCCGGCGAGGTAGGCGTCCGGTCCGATGGGTGTGGCCAGGTTGGCTCGGATCAGCTGTTCCACGGCGCGGGCGAGGACCAATTGTGGCAGCTTCGTCTCACGGGCGATCTGGGTCAGGTTCACCCCGCCCGAGTAGCGGTTGATGACTTCCAGGACGCGCAGCGCCTGGTGGACGGATTCCAGTGCGGCGGGCGCCGGGCGCCCTTCGGGGGTCCCACGGGCCGCGTGGGTCAGGTGTGGTTGTTTGAGTGCTTCGAGGGCCCATGCGTTCGCCTCCTCCGTCAGGTGGAGGGGGTTGAGCCGGGCGTTCTGCGCGACGGCGACCGCGACCTGCGGGCCGGGGGTGAAGACCTCCCCCAGGTCGGGGTGTTCCTCGTACGGGTGGGCCATGAGGGCTTGGCGCAGCCGCGCGGGCAGCCGCAGCGGAGGGCGCCCGGCCCGACCCGGGCCGGCGGCGAGGGCGGTGAGGTCCTGGGTGGTGATGGGCGGAGAGGTCCAGATGACCGAGGCTTCGAGGGCTTCTTCGAGGTGTTCCGGGGCCGGCGGAAGGGTCGGCAGGTGTTCGTCGGGGGGCAGGGTCTGGGCCTGGTGGTTCCAGTAGCGGGCGGTCGCGACCTCGGCGCGGGCGAGGTGGTGGAGGTAGAGGCAGCGGGCGGCGGTCTGCGAGCCCGCCCCGGCCGCGTACTGGAACCAGAACTGCGCGGCGTCCGTCCGGTCGGCCAGGTGCAGCAGGCAGCCGAAGAGCAGGGCCGAGTCCGGGCCGTGCGGCCAGGAGTCGGCGTCCAGGGCGAGTTCGGCGAAGTCCCGGCTCTCCACGAGGGACCACGTGAGGTCGTCCAGGCCGCGGGCGGCCCGCACGTGGCAGGCGGCGTCGAGGACGAGGTCGTCGGTGGCGGCCCAGGCCGGCTGCCCCCGGGCGGGCAGGGCTCCGCCGGTGGCGGTTCCGCTCGCCGAGCGGGCGCGGTCGGCGACGATCCGGCGGGCGATGCGGCGCCGGGCCGCCCCCTCGTCGTATCCGGCGTACTCCTCCGCGAGTACCGCCGCGTCCTCCAGGGCCGCGTCCAGGTCGCACAGCGGCATGTCACGGTTGCAGGGCATGTCGCTCACTGGTCCTTCTCCTCTCCGGGGATCCAGTCCACCCCGAGCTTGCGGGACAGGGTTCGGCGTGCGCCGCGGATGTGCGAGCGGACCGTCGCGGGGGTGATCCCCATCATCCGGGCGACGGTGTCGGAGTCGTTTCCGAGGAGGAAGGCCAACAGCACCACGTCGTACTGTCGTTCGGACAGGCCCGCGATCGCCGCGTACAGTCCGAGCTTCGACTCCAGCAGTTCCAGCCGCTCTCTCGAGGACCGGCGCAGCGCGGCGAACCAGGCCGTCTCCACCATGGCCACCTGGCGGCCCAGGACCGCGAGCCGCCGTTCGACGTGCTCGCGCAGCACGGCCCACGCGAAGCCGTGGAGTGACGCCTCCTTCAGCGCCTGGCGCCACACCTTCAGCAGGAAGGTGAACACGTCGTCGACGACTTCTTCGGCGTCCTTGGGGTTCCCGAGCTGCAGGTGGGCGTAGCGCAGATAGGCGCGGTGCTGTTGGGAGTGGAACGCGGTGAACTCCACCGGGAGCACTCCGGCCAGCTCGCTGGAGACCGCCTGGTCCCCCGATGGATCGAATTCGCCTTCGCTCATACGCTCCCCCACGGCTGTTCATCGCTCCCCGCCGGGGCGGCGGGGGCGGCCACATCGGCCGCGGCGACTACGGGAAAATCGACTACGGGAAACACACGACAACGGACCGCGATGGCGGCTAACTGCGCGAGGGCGACCGTCTCGGGAACATTCACTTCGGCGCGAAACCTTCCAAATGGACCATGCTTAACCGGCGTGCCTGCCCCCGGACCAGCAGCCGCGGAGCGCCGAACGCGCTCCCACTCACCACCCCATCGGAAATCGAGCCGGATCGTGCAAGCCGGTCCCGGAAAATCTTCGGAAGGAAGCGCATCCGCCTTCGCGCACGCCCCGGTCCGCCCGCGCACGCCCCCGGCACACCCGGCCGCGCCGCCTTCGCCGATGTGCGCCCGCACGGGCTCCACCGCTGTTTCTTTCACACGATCGGATGTCGCTACGGCCCAATCCGGTGGGACACGACCGGACTCCCGCGTCGCCGGGGCCGGATGCCTGCATGGTGAGGCTCTCGGCGCGCCGGTACTCCCCGCGCGCGCCAGTCGAAGAGGAAGGGCCTGTATCCGATGGCGTTCGCGAGGAGTCTGCTGCCCACCGTGCTCTCCCTGGCGCTGACCGGTCTGCCGGCCGCGCTCCCGGACACCGCGAAAGCCGCGGCCGCCGCGCTGTACGACGGCCAGGTCCGCCACGAGACCGCGCTGTTCAGTGTGAAGGCCACGAACAACGCGGCCGCGCAGGAGTTCACGGTGACCGGCACCCGGCTCTCCCGGGTGAGCGTGTGGCTGGGCAGCGGGGCGGCGACGGGCACGGTGACCGCCCAGATCCGCCGGGTGCGCTCGGACGCGGGGTCGGTGATCGCCTCGCGGACCCTGAACCTCTCCGCCCTGGGCGGCGCCGGGGCCGGCTGGGTCGAGTTCCCGGTCGACGCGGCCGTCACCCCGGGCACCACGTACTACCTGTTCCTCCAGGCGAGCACCGCGGAGAACAAGCCGATCGCCTGGTACGGCACCACGCGTTCCGTGCCCGGCTCGCTGACCAGCTGGAACTACGACAGGGCGTACTGGGGCGGCTGGCACGCCTACGCCTCCCGGCTGGCCTTCCACGTCAACCCCACCGGCAGCGAGCGCTGTGGGGAGACCGAGCCCTGCTACGTACCGACCTCCGCGCTCGCGGCCCGTACCTCGGGCCTGCTGACCAACCGGGTGGACACCGAGGCCGTCCTCCCCTCCTTCGCCGTGGGCGCCTCGTACGTCGACGGGAGCAACGTGCTGCGCCTGCCCTCCGGCCGGTGGCGGTACCTGCCCGACGGGGCCTCGGCGTCGGCCGTCGTGGAGGCCGACGACCCGGGCGCCGTCGCCCAGGTCAACGAGAGCCGTGCGTGGCTGGCCGCGGGCAGGGTGCCGGGGACCACCGCCGCGCAACGGGCCGCGGCGCAGCGCGCCTTGCTGTCGATGCGGGCGCTGCTGAAGCCCAACGGCGCGTTCGCGGCGGGCTGGTCGCCGCCGTGGGAGTACTCCTGGCCGCGCGACGGAGCCTTCGCCGCGGCCGCGTTCGCCGCCACCGGGCACGACGAGGAGGCGTACCGGATCCTGGACTACGACGCGCTCACCCAGCGGGCCGACGGTACCTGGGAGGCCCGTACCAAGCTGGACGGCAGCGGGCCGCCGGACGCGCGGAAGTGGCAGCTGGACGGCAACGGCTGGGTGCCGTGGGCGACGTGGCAGTGGTACCAGGCGGCGCCGGCCGGCAGCAGGGACGAACGGCTGAGCCGGCTCTACCCGATGGTGCGCAAGGCGGCCGACTACGCGGCGGGGTCCCTGGGGCCGGACGGGCTGCCTCCGGCGTCCCCGGACTACTGGGAGCTGGACACGACGACCGCCAACATCGGTACGGCCGCGCCCCTGCTGGCCGGTCTCAACGCCGCGGCCGACCTGGCCGCCCGGCTGGGCACGGCCGAGGACGCGGCGCGCTGGGGGGACGCGGCGCGGCGGCTCTCCGCCGGGATCGCCGCGCGCTTCGCCCCGCTGGGGTACCAGCGGACCGTGGACGGCAGGCACGGCCGGGACAGCGCGGTGGCCTTCATGGCGCCCCCGTTCAACGCCGCCCCGCCCGGTCTCGGCGCGGCCCTCGACTCGACCTACCGGGCGCTGCTGCTGCCCAACGGCGGCGTCTCGCCCGGCAACGACCCCTCCTTCAGCTGGGGGTCGTACGCGTGGACGGCCAGCACCTCCTTCTTCGCCCTCGCCTGGTCCGGTACGGGCGAGCAGGCGAGGGCCGGACGGGTGCTCGACTGGGTGCTGTCCAAGCGCAACGGGCTGGGCGAGCTCCCCGAAACGGTGAACGGGGCCGGGCTGCCGTCCTCGGTCGCACCGCTGGGCTGGACGGACTCGCTGGTGGTGCTCACCGCGCTGGCGCTGCAGGGTTCTCCGCAGCCGACCCCGCCGGCCGCGGCGGCGCGGGCGGTCACGGGCGGCCGCTGACTTGGCGGGAATCCGACGTGCGGACCCGGTGGTGGGGCCGGGGATTCAGTAACGTGATGCGCCTGTGAACGCGGTTCACGCGCAGGGTGCTTCGTCGGGAGGCGGACATGCGGGGCGGAACGGTTGCGGTGGTCGGCGGGAGCATCGCAGGCTGCGCGGTCGCCACGGCGGTGGCGCGGGCGGGTGCCGGCGAGGTCGTGGTGCTGGAGCGCACGCGCGGGCGGCTCGAGGACCGGGGCGTGGGCCTGTGCATCCACAACGAGCGGGCCGTGGAGCTCGGTGCGAGCGGGGCGCTGCCCGCGGGGATCGCGGCGCACCGGCTGGAGCGGCGCCGCTGGGTGGTGCGGGACGACACCTCGGGGCCGGGCGGGAGGGTGGTGTGGGAGCAGCCGTTCCCCTTCCACTCCTACCACTGGGGTCTGCTGTGGCGCGGGCTCCGGGAGTCGGTCCCGGACTCGGTGGTTTACCGGCAGGGGGTGGCGGTGACGGGCGTCGGCGCGGCCGGGACGGCAGGCGCCGAGGTGCGGCTCGCGGGCGGCTCCGTCGAGCGGTACGACCTGGTCGTCGGCGCCGACGGGTACCGGTCGGTGGTGCGCGAGGCGCTCTGCCCGCGGTCCCGGCCGCACTACGCCGGGTACGTGTGCTGGCGCGGGAACGTCGACGCGGCGCGGCTGACCGGCCTCGGCAGCGATGCCGACTCGCTGCCGGAGGCGGTGACCACGGTCTGTTTCGCGGGCGGCACCTGCGTGATCTACCGCATCCCGGGACCGGACGGGCCGCGGGTGAACTGGGTGCTCTACGCCCCTCCGCCGCAGGACGGCCGGCTGCGCTTCGACGATCCGACGAGCTTCCCGCCGGGCGCGCTGACGCCCGAACTCGTGGAGCACCTGGGCGCGTTGCTCGACCGGGAGTTCCCGCCGTACTGGGGTCGGGCGCTCGCGCTGACTCCCCCGGCGGACACCTTCGTGCAGCCCATCTACGACCTGGAGACCTCCCCCACCGCCGCGGGCCGGCTGCTGCTCGCGGGCGACGCGGCCACCGTCGTACGCCCGCACAACACGAGCGGCGCCGCCAAGGCCCTGCAGGACGCCACTGCCCTCGCCGACGGGTGGCGCCGCGCCGGGTCCTTCGAGGAGCTGCTGCACGGCTACGAGGAGTCCCGCGGCGCCGCCGGACGGGAACTGGTCGCGCTGGCCCGCCGGCTGGGCCGGGCCCAGGTCGAGGAGACCCCGGCCTGGGCGGCCATGGACGGCGGCGGGATGGCGGCGTGGTGGCAGGGCCAGCTGGCCGGGGCCCCGGGCATCGGGGGCCAGGCGCTGGCTCCGTAGACCCGGCCCGCCACCACCCACCGGCCGGTCGGCGCTACCCGGCTACCGGCCGTTGATCACGGTGTTACTGGTGATCGTGCCGTCCGCGCCGGCGACGGTGACCGCGTGGCGGACGCCGTCCGGTCCGAGGACCACGGCCAGCCAGGCGCTGCCGCCGCCGTCCTGCGCGATCACGCGCAGGCTCTCCACCTTCCCGCCCGTCACGGCCGCGGCGGCCTTGTCGGCCGCATCGCCGATGGCCAGCGAGGGCAGGGGCGCCGGGGCGGCCTTGTGCGGTCCCCCCTTCCCACCGGGGGCACCGGGAACTCCGGGTGCGTCCGGTGCGCCGGGGCCGAAGGGCTCCGCGCGCCGCTCGGACACCTCCGGACCGCCGCGGCCGCCCTTGCGCTCGTGGGGCGGTTCGACGCCCTGCGGGCCGTGCTTGAACCCGCCCTTCCCGCCGGGCTCGGCCCACACGAGTCGCGGCCCCCGGTCTCCGGGCCCGTCGTGGCGTTCGGCCACGGCGACCGCCGCCACTCCCCCGCCGACGACCACCACGGCCGCGCCCGCCGCCACCCAGCGGGCGGTCTTGGTACGCGGCACCAGGCGGCCCAGAGCCGCTCGCTTGCGGGCTCCGGCCTCCGGCGCGGTCTCGGGCTGCTCGGACGGCGGCGGGACAGAATCAGACATACAGGCACTCCTCAGAACAACCGGGCACCGCGCCCGGCTCGTTCCCGAGCATGCTGAGCGCATGCTGAAGCCCCGCTGAAGCCACCTGAAGACCTCTTCAGCGTGCGGTGGGCCGGGCCTGAGATCCTGTCCGGCATGCGCGTACTGGTGGTGGAGGACGAACGACGGCTGGCCGTGGCCCTGCAGCGGGGGCTCCAGTCGGAAGGGTTCTCGGTGGACGTGGCCCACGACGGGCCCCAGGGCCTGTGGATGGCCACCGAGCACGATTACGACCTGATCGTGCTCGACATCATGCTGCCCGGGCTCAACGGCTACCGGGTCTGCTCGAAGCTGCGCGCCGCCGGCAACGAGTCGGGGATCCTGATGCTCACGGCGAAGGACGGCGAGTACGACGAGGCGGAGGCCCTGGACACCGGCGCCGACGACTTCCTGTCCAAGCCGTTCTCCTACCTCGTCCTGGTCGCCCGGCTGCGCGCGCTCGGGCGGCGTACGGGCCGCCGGCGCCCGCAGGTGATGCGCTTCGGCGACCTGGCGCTCGACCCGGCCCGGCACTCCTGTTCCCGTGGCGCCACGGAGATCCGGCTGACCGCACGGGAGTTCGCGGTGCTGGAGTACCTGGCCCGGCGCTCCGGCGAGGTGGTGCCCAAACGGGACATATTGGAGCAGGTGTGGGACAGCGCCTTCGACGGCGATCCCAACGTCGTCGAGGTCCACGTCAGCGCCGTGCGCCGCAAGATCGACGCCCCGTTCGGGCGGGCCGCGCTGGAGACCGTACGCGGAGCCGGGTACCGGCTGGCGGTCGACGGTGGCTGAGCGTCCCGGCGCGGGCGCTCGCCCGCTTCCCCGCCCCCGTACGCTTCCCCGTCTCCGGCACCGGGCGGGCGGCGCCCTGCGGGCGGTGCCGGGCGCGGCCCTGAGGCGTTGGCCGGCGCTGCGACGGCTGTGGCCCACCACCGTACGGGCCCGGGCCACCGTGGGCGCCAGTGTGGTGGTGGCCGCGGCGCTGTCGCTCGCCTCGTTCGCCCTGCTCGGGCTGCTCGAAACCAACCTGCTGCGCAACGCGGAGAACGACGCCCGGCGGCAGGCGGACACGGTGGCCCAGCTCGCCGCCGCCGGAAAGCTGGGGCGCGTCCGCGCGCCCGCCCGAGGCGTCGAGTTCGTCCAGGTGGTGAGCGCCGACGGGCGGGTGCTGTTCGCCAGCCCGAACCTGCTCGACGTGCCCCCGCTCCCGCCGGCCGTCCCCGGGCTGCCGGGGGCCCGCGTCCACACCTGGAAGGTCCGACCGTTCGGCGGCGAACACCGTCAGCGGGTCGTCCAGGTCATCACGGACACCCCGGACGGGCCGGCCACCGTCTACGCCGGCGCTTCGCTGCGGGAGGCGGACGCGGCCGACGACACCACGACCGCCGCCCTCGTCATCGGCATGCCCCTGCTGCTGGCCATGGTCGCCCTGGTGACGTGGAGGGTCACCGGTCATGCGCTGAGGCCGGTGGAGGAGATCCGCGCCGAGGTCGCCGCGATCTCCGACCGCGACCTGCACCGCAGGGTGCCGGTCCCGGCCACCCACGACGAGGTCGCCCGGCTGGCGGAGACCATGAACGCCACCCTGGACCGGCTGGAGGCATCCGGCATCCGCCAGCGGCAGTTCATCGCCGACGCCTCCCACGAACTGCGCAGCCCCATCACCGTCCTGCGCACGCAGCTGGAAGTGGCCCTGGCCGTCCGGGACCCCGAGCTGTGGCCCGAGCTGATCGGCGGCGCCCTGGAGGACATCGAACGGCTCCAGCACCTCGCGGCCGATCTGCTGCTGCTCGCGCGCATCGACGCGGCGCAGCCGGTGGCGGCCGTCCCGCTGGACCTGACCGCCTTGGTGCGCGAGGTGGTGGACGGCCGCCTCGGCGACCGGGTTCCCGTACGGACGGACCTCGAAGCTGACGTCGAGGTCACCGCGAGCGCGCTGTGGCTCGGCCGGGTGGTCACCAATCTCGTCGACAACGCGCAGCGCTACGCCGACCGCAGCGTGCACGTCACCCTGCGCACCACCGCACGCGGCGCGGTGCTGGAGGTCGTCGACGACGGCCCCGGCATCCCCGCGGCGGACCGGGAGCGGGTCTTCGAGCGCTTCACCCGGCTCGACGACTCGCGCAGCCGCGACCACGGCGGGGCGGGGCTGGGGCTGGCGATCGCGCGTGACCTGAGTGCCCACCACGGCGGAACCCTGACGGCCGAGGACTCCGCGCGGGGGGCACGGCTGGTGCTGCGGCTGCCGGTGACCCGTCAGCTCTGACGCACCCGCTGTCGGGGTGGCCAGAACCCGGCGGGTGGCCCCCCTGCGGCGGACGTCCTCCCACTGGGCGTTCCGTTCACCAGCGGCCCGGCTCAGACTCCGGAGGAGACCTCGGCCCGCTCGTCGGACCCCGCGCCCTTCGCCTCGGCCGCCGCCAGCCTGCGGTTGCGCCGGACCGAGGAGAAGAAGGACGAGGCGATCAGGACGACGCCGACGAGGCCCGTGATGACCTCGTGGATCTCGTACTGGATGGTGACGAGCAGGATCACGGCGAGGGCGCCGATCGCGTAGTGCGCGCCGTGCTCCAGGTAGACGTAGTCGTCGAGGGTGCCCTGGCGGACCAGGTAGACCGTCAGCGAACGGACGTACATCGCGCCGATGCCGAGGCCGAGCGACATCAGGACGATGTCGTTGGTGATCGCGAAGGCGGCGATGACGCCGTCGAAGGAGAAGGACGCGTCCAGGACCTCAAGGTAGAGGAACAGGAAGAACGCGGCCTTGCCGGCCATCACGATCGCCGGGACCTTCGTGCCGCTCGTCCTGGCCGCTTCCTCGGCCTCGTGCTCGCGCTCCTCCTCTTCCTCGAGCTTGTTCTCGAAGTAACCGGAGAGACCGCCGACGACCAGGTAGGTGATCAAGCCGGCGATGCCGGCGATCAGGACGGTCTGCGCCTTGTCCGCGTGGACGCCGCCGTACTGGTGAGCGTGAGTGGCGAAGGTCATCGCGGAAACGAGCAGCACGATGAGCGCGATGCAGACGGAGAGCATGTCGATCTTGCCGAGCTTGGCGAGCGGGCGCTCCAGCCACGCGAGCCACTTGAAGTCGCGGTCCTCGAAGACGAAGTCAAGGAAGATCATCAGGAGGAACATGCCTCCGAAGGCAGCGATCGACGGGTGGGCGTCGGTCACCAGTTGCTGGTACTTGTCCTTGTCGTCCAGCGCGAGCTGTACCGCCTCGATCGGACCGATCTTGGCACTGACGGCGACGATCACGACGGGGAAGACCAGGCGCATCCCGAAGACCGCGATCAGGACACCGACGGTGAGGAAGATCTTCTGCCAGAAGGCATTCATCTTCTTCAGGATCCCGGCGTTGACCACGGCGTTGTCGAAGGACACCGAGATTTCGAGGATGGACAGGATCGCCACGATCCCGAAGCCTGCCCACCCCCCGTATAACACCGCCGCTATCAGGCCGAGCGCGGTGACCGCGAACGACCAGCCGAACGTTTTCAGAAGCACTGGCTACCCAATCGTCGTGTACGGGGCTCCCCCGCGCCGCACATGGCTTTACTAAACATTGACCTGAAGTCTAGATCGGCGCCCCGCAGCCCGGACACATCTCCCCGAGCCAGTCGTTCCCCGCACGCCACCCCACCCCCGATCCACACATCCTCAACGGCACCGGCACCGCCACCTGGTGGACCGCAGACGTCGAACCCGTCGGCGCCAGCCACTGCCGCGGCCACGTCGTCCGGGTCACCCCGGTAAATCAGCTGCCAGGCCGGGGCAGCCGCGACCAGTACGGTCGCCGGTGGCGCTGCCCGGGGTTTGCGGCAGACAGAGCCAGTAGGATTTCGTCCGGCAGCGCCACGGACAGTGGCCCGGCGGTAGGTCGACGTGGAAGGGCGCAATGGAATTCTTGCGCGAGAACGGCCACCGGCTGCTGCTGAGTTCTGTCGGGCTCCTCGCCATGGCGCTATCCGTCGCGCTCGCGGTGCGGACTTACAGGCGGTGGCTGTTCGTCCGCAAGACGTTCAACGAAGGGCTACCTGCCGAGGGCAGGGTGTTGGACGCCTACGTGCTACCGGGAGACCAGGGCCGGGCAGGCCTCCAGCACGCCATCGTGGGCTTCCGTGCGGCCGACGGGCGCGAGTACCGCCTCGACATCGACACCGACCGGCGACGGCCACTGGGCGCGCAGATGCGACTCCGCTATCTCCCGTCCAACCCGGAACGAGCAGTCCTCGTCGAAGCGGGCCGGGGCACCGCGCGCACGGTGATCACCCTCTTGTTCCTGGTGGGCCTCGGGCTGGTCGGCGTCTTCCTCACGGTGCTGACCACACTCTGACGGCGAGCCATTTCTTGCTTCGCAAGCACGCAACCAGCAGAGGAGAGGTTCCGGCTGGCGCTACCCGTATGACTCCCTGCCAGGGTTCCCGAGAGCGGCGGCCAGGAGGAGCAGAGCCGACGGCCAGAACGCGGCCATCCCTGAGAAGAGGGCGCAGAACCCCCACGCGAGGAGGGTGATACCGATGACCGTGCAGGCAAGGGAGAAGGCCCGCTGATGGTGCTGGAGGAGCAGGGGGACGGCAGTTGCCACGGCGGCCATGACGGTCGGCCGGAGGAAGTCGTTGGCGAGCGGCACGCGTACGGCGGCCAGCAACGCCACTGCAGCGAGGACCCGTTGAATCCAGTGGGCTCTTTCCATGCCGCTATTGAACACGTTCGATTGAACGTGTTCAATAGCGGCGTGTTCCTGGGGGTGCCACAAGGGTCGGCCGAGCGGTGCCTCGAGCTGTCCCGGCTTCCAGGGCTGGTTCCTCACCTCGCCGCCGTTGCCGCTGGAAACGGCCGCCGAGCCGGCCATCAGCGGCGACTACACCCGGGCGGTGCCGGAGAGGGCCGTGTCGGGCGGCCCCTTCACCAGCGAACGGCGGCGAAGTCGACCGGGCGAGGCTGCAGCTGCCGAGTGCGCTCTGCCAGTCCTCGCACCCGCCGGGACATCTCGTCCGCGGGCAGGCAGCGGCGATCGCCGTGGCCCGGCAGCACCCATTCGAACCGGAGCCGTCCGGCCGTCCTCGCCAGTGAGTTGGCCAGTTCCTCAATGGAGTACCAGGTCACACTGTCCGCGACTTCCAAATCGCCGGTGGTGCGTGACCAGTAGAAGCTGTCCCCGCTGAAGCAGTACCGGTCATCTGCGAGGTAGAGCACGCTGCCCTGAGTGTGGCCGGGCAGCGGGTGTGCGGTGACCCCCTCACTGATCTCCAGGGGTTCGAGACCCCGGATCACCTGGTCCGCGTCTGGCGCCGCATCGAGGTCGCCCTCGTGGATCCACAGCCGGGCGCCGAAATGGTCCGCGTAGCGGCGGCCGTGTGCAGCGTGGTCGCGGTGGGTGAGCAGCACATCGGTGATCGGGCCCACTGCTGCGTAGCGTTCGGCGAGTTCCCGACTCCAGCGCGGTGTGTCGATCATCATGACCGTGCGGGATGGCCGCAGAAGCAAGTAGGAATTGGCCCCGGCAGTGTGCTTCGAGTTGTGCCCGCACAGGAGTACGCCGCTGTCCAAAGCCATCGGAAAGGGGTCGAGTCGCTGGTCCGGTTGACCGGAGAAGGGGCGGATCGAGCGGGTGGGGCAGGCGAAGACGGCTGCGTGTAAGTCCCGCGTTTCCTTTTCATCGCGCGGCGGGCGCAGGATCTTGGACCTGCCTTCAGCCTCGCCGATCAGGTCGGGCGCGAGCTGTCGTGCGACATCGCAGTTGAAGCAGCGCTCATCCACGTACCAGCCGTCCACGGCAAGTGTCCTTCCCAGGGGGCAACGACCCCGATCGGGGCCGCCTTTCAGGGATACCCCACCCCCGACCGGAACCGGTAGGCCCTGCCTACCTTGTGGTTCCGGTCCCGACGCGTTCTCCCGACCCGGTCGATTTGAGGGTCATGTCGGCCGTGCGACGAGGACCTGCAAAGACGCTCCGCACCCACATGCGCCACGCGCGCAGCACGCTGCTGCGTCACCTTCGACGTCACCCCGGCCGAGGGCCGGGTCCGGCTGGAGCTCGCCGTGGACCAGGCGCACGAGACGGTCCTGAACGCTCTCGCCGCCCGCACCGCTGCCGCCAGAAGGGCGCGGTGAGTACGGGCCTGCGCAGCGGGCAGGTCGCGGAGGCGGCCGGGGCGAACGCGCAGACGCTGCCCTACTACGAGCGGCGCGGCCTGCTGGCCGCGCCGGCACGTAGCAACGCCGCCCACCGCCTGTACGGCGAGGACACGGTGACCGCACTGCGGATGTAGTGGGCCGGCTGCCCGCCCTTGCCGCCTTCTGGCCGTGCTCGCCGCCGGTTCCTGGCGGCTCGGCCGGGCGCCGCCACTCAGGCCCCTGCTCGTGCGCCTCGGGCCGGTCCACGCCCTGCCAGAGCCTCGCCTGCAAAGTCCCAGCGGCCGGTCCGGGGTGCAAGGGGCGTCCCGGACCGGCCGCGACGGTACGGGCAGACGGTGTCTGGTCGTCCAAGGCGCTGATGGCGGTGGTCGGGATGGGTGCCGACCGTTTCGGACGCGCCGGCTGCGTTGACGTCGTCGTACCAACCCTGGCAGTAGGCCACCAAGTCTCCGCTGGGCGCGGTCACCAAGGTGGTTTGGGGCGGCCCGGTGGTACTGCTGCGCCCAGAGCGCTCTGGGCACCGGGCCTCACCCGTGCAGGCCATTTCGATGCGGGCTACCCGCACCCCGGCCGGCATCCGGCCGGAGCGGCGAGCCTTCGCCGAGCCGGGCCTTGACCACGATCCCCTCGACACGGGAGACGTCGGTCCGGCAAACGTGCGAGCCAATCTGCCGGGTTGACGTCCGGCCCGCGTTGCGATGAGTGCGGGCTCCGCCGCCGGTCTACCCTTCAGACCCATCGCCCCGAAGGAGCGGCAGATGACCCATGCGATGACTCTCGACCTCGGACCACAAACCCGGATCGTGGCTCGTCTCGCGGCCGGCGTCCCGGACGCCCGGCTCGACGATCCGACGCCCTGCCCCGAGTACGCGGTCAGCCACATGCTGAACCACCTCACAGGCCTCGCGGTCGCTTTCCGCGACGCCGCCCGCAAGGATCTCGGCCCCACGACCGACACGGCCCCCGACCCCACCGCGTCCGCCCTGCCCTCCGGATGGCGCGAGGAACTGCCCCGGGTCCTCGGCGAGCTGGCCGAGGCCTGGAGGGATCCTGCCGCCTGGACCGGCATGACCCGCGCAGGTGGCGTGGACCTGCCCGGCGAAATCGCTGGTGCGGTCGCTGTCGACGAACTGGTGATCCACGGCTGGGACCTGGCCCGGGCCACCGGCCAGGAGTACACACCCGATCAAGCCGCGCTAGGCGCCTCGCACGCGTTCCTCCTGGCGGCCGCCGAGGACGAGAGCCGCGGCGGCGGCATCTTCGGCGCCGTCGTGCCCGTACCGGACGACGCCCCGCTGCTGGCCCGGGCAGTCGGGCTGAGCGGGCGCGATCCGGATTGGACACCTCCGACGTCCGCGTGATGCAGGCCGTCGGCTGTCCATCGAGGGTGGGCAGGCCGGCCGAGGTGGCCCGCACGCTCCGGCCGCGGGGATCGGCGCGGCCGTCCTTGAGGATCCCGCGGTCCCTCACTCACCAGACCTGCGCCTATCGCCACGCCCGGCATCACGGTGCACCGCGCCCACGCTCAGCAGGGCGGCGGCGCGGGCCCGGGTCACCAGGATCTTCGCGGCGGGGACCACCGGGGCGGCAGGCGGAAGTATCCCTGACCCGGCGGCAGATGGGCCCGTGGCCGCCGGAGATCCGCCTGTCACCAGCAGAACGGGACCCCACCGGTGCGATGCACCGGCCGGCACCTGGGCGCGCGAGGAAAACGGCGCGGACAGCGATAGCAGGCGCGTCCGCGCCGGCTGGTCCGGATGCCGCGACGGTGACAACCTGCTTGCCCTGCGCCTTGCCGTCTTGGAGGGAAGAGTGTGGACACCGCTACGTACGGGGCCGTGGCCGGCGCGAGCGTCTGAGGACGTCGGGGCAAACGTGGGTCTCGGGCGGAAGGCGGGCTATTGGACGCTCCACCGGGGCGGGTGGGCAGGGTCGGCCGGGCAGCCGAAGACGTTCAGTTCGCCCCAGCGCCCGACGATGACCTTCGTCGGCATGCCCTCCTTGCGTTCCCTGGCCGACGGCCCGTCCTCAACCGGGATCCAGCTGTACGTGCCGCCGTCCCACTCAGAGCTGTCGACGGTGAGGACGAGCGCCATCGCCTGTCCGCAGGAGGCGCAGTCCATCGGGTACGGGTCGGTCACGTGCCAGGACGCAAAGCCTCCGATCCTCCAGCCCGGAGGGATCGAGAGGTCGTACTGGTAGCAGGGGCGGGCACCGCGCTGCAGCCCTGGCGGGCTCTCCCAGTCCGTGATGGCAGTGTTCAGTTCTGTCGGAAGCAGACCCACGTACTGGTACGTGGTCACTTGCTCGGGGTGGAGTACGCAGGGCTCGGGCACGTATTCGTCGTACCCGACCACCTCGGGCTCGGGCTGCCGGGTGATCGGATCCGTCACCTCGTGCGAGCGCTGCCACCGCAGGTCCACGTGCATTCCGTAGCCGGTCTCACCGTGGCGGTCGAAGGGGCACCAGAACAGCTGGAGGAGGTCACAGCCGTCCGGGCCGGCCGGGAGATCGGGGATGTCCCTGCGATGGAACTGGGCCACGCCGAGCAGGGGGATCGGCTCGGTGTCCTCCAGTCCCGCCACCTCGTACTCGTCCTGGAGCGCGCCGAGCAGCTCCTGCTTCTCCTCGCCGGCCGGTTTGCCGCCACCACGCAGCCAGAACTCGCCGAGGAAGCGCTCGAGCCGGATGTCCTGCGGACGCCGCCCCCGGTCACGCGGGTGCGGGTGTGTACACACCGGCCACGGTGTGTCCGCGGGCCAGAGCAGCGGGCCGCCCACATGGCTGTCCGTCACGGACGGCTCGCCCGGCCGCGGATGGAGCCGGGTGGTCGTGCCGCGGTGAGCGGCCAGAGCGGGAAAGAGGACTTCCGGGTCGAACGGACGCGGCGGTGTAGTGCGAGCCATGGCCACGACCCTACGGGCCGAGCCAACTCCTCGCCGGATCTGGTCGGGTCGGGTCGGGCCTCATTCTCGTTTCTGATGCCCCAGCCCAGTCCGGCGGTCAGGCCGTGCGGGCGAACCAGGTCCGTGTCTCCTCTTCGGTCAGGACGCGGGCCAGCTCGGCTGAGCCCGGGAGGTGAGGGAAGAACCGGTCAGCGTTCCAGCTGCGCTGGTATGCCGGATCGTCGAGCACGAGCAGGCGGCGTCCCTCCACCACGGGGATGTCGTCGGGCAGCCCCTCGTTCCAGATCCGCTCGCCGTCCGGGGCGAGGAGTTCGAAGGCCCCTGTCGCGATGACCTGGGTACGTCCCTGGGCGGGCTCGGGGTCCGTGGCAAGGCGGACGCTCTCCGCTGAAGGCCTGGTGCCGGGGACGTATCCGCCGCCGACGAGGACGTGGGCGAGCAGTGTGTGCAACTGGAAGTTGTCCCCGATGCCGCCGATGCGCACCTCGAACCCGGTTCCGGTGGGCCGGTGGAGCACCACGAGGGGTTCGTCGTCCAGAACTGCCAGCGCGTAGGCCAGGCATTTGAGGTCGTGCCGCTCCAGGGCCGCCAGGGCGTGGCAGGTGGGAAGGATGGCGGGTGCGTGCCGGCGGCGCACCTCGGCGCTGCGGCACAGTACGGCCAGCGCGGGCGGCTGCCACTCTTCCGCCGCGCACCAGGCCAGCGCCAGCCGCGTGGCCTCGTGCACGTCGCCGCCCAGGCGTGCCAGCAGGGCGTCGTCGATGATGTTCTCGTCCGGCTCCGGCAGTTCGTCCTGGGCTGCCCCTGTGGCGTTCCAGCGGCGGGCGAACTCGAGAGCGTCGAGCAAGTCCTGGTGGACGCCGCCGAGGATCGGCTCGGCGCAGGCCACCGGATCCGCCCCGCGCTCGACGCAGAATCCGGCCGCCATCGCCAGCATCGGCCGCGGGCCGGTGGGCGGGAAGGCGGGGAGCAGGGCCGCCAACCGGGGCCCTGCCAGAACACGTTCGGGGTCCGACGCCGACTGCACACTGTTCATCACGGTGGTGAAGGCACGCTCGGTGCGGTCGCCATCACGAGTGGCGACTGCCTCCTCCAGCTCGGACACAGCGGCGGTGAGGCCCGCAGCCTTCCGCTTCCTCTTGAATATCACCGGCACACCCTAGGCCGTGCCCCGTACGGCGTCATCGGGCCCCCACCGTTCGATCCTCTCGGACGGGCCCGGCAAACGCCGGGTCGGTCCGTCGGTCCGTCGGCACGTCGGCACGTCCACGTCCCGGCCACTGCTGTTCACGGCGGCCTCCGGCGGACTGGTGATCGCCCCCCGCCCGTGCTCCCGTTCCCCCGCGACACCCCGCCGGGCCGGCTCGGCGTACCACGCCCAGGCCTCGGTGCCTGCGGTGCCGGCCGGCAGTCGGCACGGAACGGGGCTACACCGCCGCGATGACCGGCCCCTGCGCGGCCCTGGCGTGCTGCATCGCCGTGAGCCTGCGCACGAAGAGCACCGCGAGGAAGGCCGCCACGATGTCGAGAACGTCACCGACCAGCATCGTCGTGGCCGCGTCGCGCACACCGTCAGGGCTCTGGGCACGGCCGTAGGACATGCCCCCGTACCACCCCAGGACCTTGGACAGGACGAACACGCCCCACCAGAGGTTGACCAGGGTCAACGGGAACCGCCGGTATCCCCCGTCGGCCCCGAGGGGCGTACTCGACCCCCACGTGGTCACGGCGATCCGGTACGGCAGCCAGAGGTTGCCGAACGGTACGAACCAGGCACCGATCGCCCAGCCCGGCGCGAGCTTGTCCGCGCCGGGCGCGAAGACTTCGGCGTTCGTGCGCACCCGGTGGAACCACACGATGAAGACGATGCCCGTCACGATCATGGCGTTGCCCTGGACCGTGCCGACCAGACCGGTCAGTCTCTGGCCTCGGTCGAGCTCGGCATCGCTGACCGTGGCGGGATCCGCGAGAAGCCGCTCCATGAGCGTGCGCATGTTCCAGTCGGCGTACACGGCGTACGCGGCGAGCCCGATGACCAGCGAAAACAGTACAGCCAGGGCGATGGCCAGGCCCACGGGCGCACGGAGCCGTTCGCCCTGCACGCCGGCCGCGACGGACGGGGACGGGGATGAGGTCGGGGCCGGGGATGAGGTCGGGGCCGGTGGGCCGGCCGGAGCTGCGGACATGCGGAAGAACCCCCACGGGTACAGGACATGAAAAGGGCGCGCCGGACTTGGGCGGCCAGGCAGGAACCTACGTCAGCCGACCCGTCCACGTCACGCCCGTTTCCCCAGGTCAGGCAGGACGGCCGCGGTACGGGCGCCCGGGGAGGACGGACCTGGACGTTCGAGGGCGCCGACGGGACAGAGGAAGCCGCCGAAAACGGCGATGGGACCACGAGTTCTGACCCTCAGGCCGGGGCGCAGCGCGATGTGCCGCGGGGCCGGTGCGGGGCGGTGCGCGGCGGTGCGCGGCGGCCCCTGTCGTAACGGCCGACGCGGTCTGGTCGGCCGCGGTGACCGGCGCGGTATCTGCTCGGTGTCGGTACTCGTCCAGCAGTCCTCGTGCCGCCCGGGCCTCCGCCACGAGGGTCCTCATCCAAGGAGACCGGGTGCCGTGTCGGACGCGGGTCCTCGAGGACCGGCAGGAGCAGCGCGCTCGCCAGCGGCTCGTCGTCGTCGCCCTCCGGGTCCCATGTGATGCCGTACTCCTGCGCCAGGCCGGCCAACAGCCGGGTGTACGCGGCCGTCGAGCCGGGCCATGGATCGACGCCGACCCGCTGCCACTGCTGCCCGCCGGGCCCCTCCAGCACCGCTCGGCGATGTGCCATCGGGAGCGTCTGGCCATCATCGAGGCAGGTGCCAAGCACCAGTTGGAGGCCCAGGCGAGGTCCGACGACACTCGGGCAGCAATCACCGGGCCCCACATACGACTTCAGGTCCTGCCCGCCCCAGCTGGCCGGGCCCCAGGAGGCCGCAGACGCAACGTACGCGCTGCGCAAGGCCATCTACAGGGCCGAGCTGGATACCCTGCGGCATGAGACCAAGGAGGCATTCGTCGCCTTCATCGCCGCGGCCGCCACGGGCTGCTGAGCCCCGACAGCCACTGACTGGTGGCGACCACTGCCGGCATCCTGGCCGTGCGGTCGTGCCGTTCCCAAACCCCCTACAACTCGGAGGTGCTGAAGATGGTCAATGTTGTGCTGCAGCTGTCAGCACGTGATTTGGTGCATGCGGACCTGGCGTCGTGCGGGTGGGCGGGGTCCGACCACCACTTGGCCGGCGTCGCCCGGCAGTTGGAACGTGCGCGCGCTGGTGAGGTCGACTACCTGGCGGTCTGCCCTGGGACGGACATCCCTGTGGCGAAGGGCGGCGTCGACTACCAGGTCAAGGAGGGCGTCGGCACGTTGTGGCAGCTGGCGGTCCACCCCGCATTGCAGTCGTATGGGATCGGCACGTTCCTTGTCGAAGCCGCAGAACTGCGGATCAGGAACCGCGGTCTGCGGCAAGCCGAGCTGGCCGTGGAGGAAAGCAACCCCCGGGCGCGTGCGCTCTACCAGCGACTGGGCTATGTCGCGTACGACCGCCGGCCGGACTCGTGGGACGAACAAGCCCCTGATGGATCGTTGCGCCGCTACGAAACGATGTGCACGTTGATGCGGAAGGAACTCCCGTAGGCTCAGCCCCGGCCGCCACCCTCCAAGGTCGTCGGCAGCCGTGGCCAGGCTCCTCCTCGGATCCGACCGTGTGGGAAGGCTTATCCGACGACGAGAGGGTGAGGGACTACCTGCGGACGTAGGACCATGAGCGAGCCTTCCAAGGTCGCCACCATGGCAAAGGGGAACCTGTCGACCTCAAGACAGAGCGCAACGTCGTCAGGATGGACTCCTTGACGCACACCCTCCGCCAGCTCGGCAGCGGCGCGCGACTCGGCAGCGCGGCGCAGGAACTCAGCTGCATCCGTCGCAGCCTCGGTGGCCCTCCGGGCGATGTATTGAGCGCACGCCAGATCTTCATCGGCCTGCCCGTCTTCGCCAGTGACCACGAACGTGACGCTGTCACTCTTGCGCGCCCGCAAGAGCCGAGCCGTTGCCTCCGCCACCACGAAGCCGGCGCACAGCACCAGCGACGCCTCCTTGACCGCAAGGGCGCCGACCGTTCCCGCCGTGGTCTTCTGCACGACGGTCCTTCCGCCGAGGTCAACGGACCGCAGCAGGCCCGGCGAGTTGACCAGGTCGAACCCGGGCGCGGGCGGACCGTCTTTGAGCGCCACCCAATCCGGGTGGCGGCCCTTGAGCGCCAGGGCTTCGTCCAGTGACTCGGCAAGAACGATCTTTTCTGCCCCCTGGGCAAAGGCCCAGGCGGCCACGGTGAAAGCACGCATGACGTCGACTACGACCGCCACAGACGGGGCTTCAAACAGATCGGCTATGCCGAGGAATCGAGTCTCCATTCCGGTCATGATCGCGCATGCCCGACCCGAGGCACCCGGAGTCGAAGACGAATGACCGGAAACATCAAGCGAAACAGCCCCATGAGACAGCGGCGGGGAGGTGGACGGTGAGACGGTGGACGCGGCCGTTGTCGGTGGTGCCGACGGCTGCGGTGTAGCCGACGCGGGTCTGGGTCGTTCCCGGGCGCCGGACCGGCGCTTGCGACGACCAGGCGGGAGCCCGTGTCGATGGCCGCGCGGTCACGTCCCGGGACCAGGCGCCGTCCACGACCCTCAAGCACTCGGCATCGGCGACGAGCCTGAGCGACGCCGGCTCCAGTGCGAGCGACGGCCGCAGCCCCCGGATCACCCGGCGGACCGTGGCCGGACGCACGCCGCCGGGCCGTCTCAGGCCAGGACGTTCACGGCCCTGGCGACGACGAGTCCGAGGATCATGAGCGAAAGGATGGACTGGACGGTCATGACGCTCTTGGCCCAGGGCGCGAGTGGCATGACGTCGGTGGGGCTCAGCGCGGTGGAATTGGTGAACCCGAGGTAGAGGTAGTCGATGTAGTGGGGGCGCCAGTGCGGGGCGTTCAGTTCGGGGCTGAGCTGTTGGGGAAAGGCGAGCGCCGGAGTGGGGGGCATGTGGTGGGCCCGTGCGGCCGGCCCGCCGCTGTCGAGTTCGAAGTACAGGAGGGAGAAGGCGAGAACGGTGGAGGCCCAGACGCTGCCGCCGGCCAGCAGGAGGGCGTTGGCGGAGTTGGTCTCGTGCCCGCCGTGGATGAGATCGTCGATCAGCTGGACGGTCGACCAGATGGCGCTCACCACGAGCACGCCGACCAGGGCGATCGCCACTGAGCGCAGGACAGTGGAGCGGCGGCTGATCCGGCCGGGGTCTCCCGAGATCAGCGCCACCAGCAGGAGGGCTTCGGCGAGGGGAAGCGCCCATCGGGGCCCAAGACGCAGGTCGTCGGGCAGAAGCAGGGTGAGGACCGCAGAGGCGATGACCGCTGCGGCCATCGGCCAGCGGCTCTCGGTGTGGACAGCGGATCTCGGCCCCGGCTCGCGCGGGCTCGTACGGTCCGTTTCGGAGGGGTTCTGTCCAGTCACAGCCGACTGCTTCCCGGGCCCGGTGGCAGCTCAGATCGCATGTGCCGTCGAGGTCGTACGGCGTAGGGCGTCGCGCGTGGCGTCAGTCGCCCTTGATGTCGGCTTCATGTCCGCTCCTCGCAGATGAAGGCGTACGGGGCGGCTGCCCCGACGGCCTCGACGACCGCGCCCGGCACGCTCGCCCGGGATGACGAGGCGCTCGACCTCTGATCCACCGTAAACCGGGGTGATCAAGGCCCTCGGCCGACACGCTCCGCATTCACACGCCCGCCGAAGCGGCAGGCCGACAGGACACGGCGACGAGTCGCACGATCAGTCGGCGGCTCCGCCCGCTGCAGACCCCGCCTTCTCTCCTACGGCCCTCACCCCATCGCACGCGACACCGGCGGAGGCAGCACTCGCACCACTCCGACCAACAAGGCGGAACCTGTGCTGCGTGCCGCTGCCCGTCCTGCGCGGTCAGGAGCGGGACCAGGGCCTTGGAGCGGGTGGTCCTAAGCGCGGTGGCCACCGCTTTGGCGGACAGGTCGGAGTCGCGCAGCGCGGCCGACCGTCTCCCGGGCGATTTGGGCGGCGATCCGATCCATCCAGCACACCGGCGGCCCACGGCGCGTCCTCAGCCGTGGCGGCCACGGTGGCATCGCGGATGACGGACAGGTACGCGGTCCAGTCCGCGAGCGGCCCGGTGAGGTCGACGTCCGCTTCGTACAGGGGCTGGTCGCCGATCGTGCCCCCGTCCCGGCGGGACTGAACCGGGCTGCGCCATCCACACGCGCACACCGCCCGGAAGGCCTCGGCGCGCGAGCTAGGGGGCCGGCCGTAGGCCGACCAGGGCGTGGTCGACGGCACGTCCGAACCGCTCCCGACGTCGAAGTAACAGGGCCCAGCTCACGGCCGCCGAGGACACCACCCGCCGCGCCCGCGTGCGCATCCCCGAAGTCGACAGTCGATTTACTGTAAGCGCTGGTCATCGAACCGGTACGTGTTCCCGCCAGCTGGCGCGTGGCGCTGTTCGACGGCCGCGTCCTCCTGCGGGTCTGCAGGCGCGACAGCCTGTCGCGCAGGGCGCTCACGTCACCAGGTGCAGCGACGTTTCCGCGATGCCCAGCCGTACGCTCTGGCCCCAGGTCAGCTCCAGGGCGTCGCTCTCCATGCCATCGCCGAAGACCACGATCCGGTCCGACTCCACGGTCAGCTGCAACCCCTGCCCCTGCCCCAGCTCACCGGCGACCTTCGTCGTTCCTGTCGTGGGGGACGGCCAGGCCTCGCGTACGAACCACAGGAGCCGCCGATCGCACGGTGCGGGCAGCCCTGCGCGGCCGCCGCGCTCCAGCCACAGGGAACGCAGCCAGCCGGTGGCGCCCGTGCCGGTGCCCACCAGCACCCCGGAGGATGCCTGGGCCTCGCCCGGGCCCTTCTCGCCGTCGGAGCCCAGGCGGTAGCGGGCCGTCTGGTGGCCGGGCGAGCCCAGGTAGATCTCGTTCAGCGCGAGAAGGCGCTGGGTGTCGTCGGCAACGGCCTCGACCATGGTCAGCTCCTCCGCCCGGCCCCCGGCGGCGGTCGCCGCACGCAGCAGGGCGGCCGCGTCGGCGCAGCGGTGACGTACCAGGACCCCCGGGTTGCGCCCCGGGTCGGTGTCGATGCCCACCACCGGCTGCCCGCGCAGGTACTTCGCGGTGTTGGCGACCAGGCCGTCCTGGCCGACCACGACCACCACGTCCTCCGGGGCGAACAGGAAGCGGTCCAGGTCCGCCCGCTCCACGCGGGAACTGCGCCAGGTGAGCGGCACCGCCGCCGCCACCTCCCGCAGCGCCTGCCGCGTGCGCTCGTGGCGGCGGACCACCTCGTCGATCGACCGTCCCCGGCTGGAGAGGAAGAACGCGGCCTGCCCGTGCGTCCCGTGCCGCGCGAGGAGCTCCTCGTACTCGGTCCTGCGGTGCACGATCACCGCCCGTGGGGCCAGGCTCACGCGCCCGCGCCGCCTTCCGGACGTCCGAGGCTGGTGCCGGCTTCCGGACGTCCGAGCCTGGTGAGGAGCCCGGTGAGGACGTCAGGAGAGAGCGTGATGCTCTCGATCCGCGGCAGGTTCTCCGCCAGCCGGGTCGCCGCCAGGGCGTGCAGCGTGCCCGGGCGGGCTTCGTCGTGCACGCGCAGCCAGGCAGCCTGAGCTTCGGCGCGCGCCGCGCCCGTCTCGCGTGCCGCCTCGGCGTCCGCGCGGGCCAGGCGGACCTTGCGGGCCGCCTCGGTCTCGGTCCGGATTCCGTCCGCCGCCGCCTGCTCCTCGGCCTCGCGGCGGGTGTTGGTGCCGCGCTGGTCGATCAGCTGCTCTTCGCGTCGCGCCAGTTCGATCTGACTGGCCAGCTCGTTCTCGGCGATGGCACGCTCACGCTCGACGGCGACGGCCCGCCGTTCGTAGGTGGCCCGGTCCGCCTCCTGCTGGATCTGCTCGCGGGCCGGGGTGCGCAGGGCGCGCTCCACCTCGGCCTCGGGGCGGATCGCCACGACCCGCACGGCCACCACATCGATGCCGGTGGCCGGGAGCCTGGGCTCGGCGGCGAGACCCGCGGCGACGCTCCCCCGCACGGAGGCGACGCCGTCCACCAGGGCCACGGCCAGCGGTGTTCGGGCCAGTACGTCGAGCGTGTGCTGCTGCGCGGTCTCGGTGAGGAGGGTGGCGATCTGTTCCAAGGGTGCGCCGCGCCAGCTCCCGGTGTCCGGGTCGACGGAGAAGTCGAGGCGGTCGGCGGCTTCGGCCGGGTTGCTGATCCGGTAGGTGACGGTGGCCTGCACGGCGACGTCCTGGAAGTCGGACGTACGGGCGTGGAACGCCATGGCCAGCTCCCGGTCGTCGACCGGCACTTCGGAAAGCGCCGCCGACAGCGAGCGGTACCAGAAACTGAGCCCCCGCCCGTCGTGCACGAGTCGGCCGCGCTTGTGGTGGCGGATGTGGGCAGTGTGCGCGGAGCGCAGATGACGCCAGCCGAAGCGCCGGGTGATGTCAGCCATGGCGAACCCCCTTCATTTCGTCAATGCGACGATAACGAGACGCGCCCATATCGTCAAGAGGACGAAAAGAAGCCGGACGAGCTCTGGGAGCACCCACCGACCCGCGGTCGTCCTCCTCGAGGACCTGACCCCCGGGTTGCCGACGGCGTGGACGTCGAGATCGACGTGACGTGGCACGACGGGGTGACCGCCGTCGATCGCGGGGAGAACCTGGAGAGGATCGGTTGCCCCTTGTGTCAGGCGGCCATCGACACGGAGTGGTGGGGCGACCTCCTTGAGGCTCACTGCGACGACGGGTTCACCACGCTCGCCGTCGAGGTCCCTTGCTGTGGAGGATCGACCACTTTGGACGTGCTGGACTACGACTGGCCATGCGGTTTCGCCCGTTTCGAGATCGCCGTCTGGAACCCCGAACGCCTTTGGTTCAGCGAGGACGAACTGACGGCCCTGGGGGACCGACTGGGCCATCCGGTGAAACAGATCCGAGCCCACATCTGAACGTCCGCAACTAAGGGCTGTCCCGTAAAGCTGACGGGGTCGCCGCGACTCGGACCTTGCGCCTGTGGCAGCCTGCCGTCATGCCAGCCGATCTGCGAGAGCATGCAGGGCGTCACTACGCCATCCAGTTTCACTACGCCCTGCCCGACGATGCCTGGGCTGTGGAGCTGAGCGAGGCTGTGCCGGCTCCAGCCGCGTGGGCCGAGGACCCCAGCGAGAGGTACTGGCCTGGAGCCGCCTTCTTGGTGGCGTTTGTCCCTGACGAGGATCCGGATGCGGAACCGACCGTCCACATCCACAGTCATGATGAGCACGTCATC
>NZ_JBEZKE010000019.1:0-162511 GCF_040651555.1 Streptomyces sp. NPDC048424
GGGGTGATCCCCGCAGGGCGTCGAACGCACTGCCGCCGAGCTCTCCGACCTCCCGACACGTTCGACGTCCGAGGAGACACCCCGGCGCGCGCCCGACCCCGGCACAACCGGCCCCCCGGTATATCCCGCCCGAGCGGCGCAGCCAACCGGCGCCCGGCCCCGACACAACCAGCCCCCTGCCGCTCGGCCCCGTCCCAACCGGCCCCACCCCTGCCGAACCGCCGGAGGCAACCCGCGGCGCAGCCAAACCCACCCCTGCCGAACCGCCGGAGGCTAGCGGCGGTCTTCGATGCCGATCGCCTCCCGCAAGTCCCTGTGCGCCTGGCCCCATTCGCCCTCCTGCTGCTCCAGGAGGGCGGCGGCGATGGCGTCGAGTTTGTGCTGGATCGCGGCTTCGGCCCGGCGCTCGGAGTTCTTGAGCAGGGCCAGGAGCAGCAGGGCGACGGCGCCCATCGCGTCGCCCACCAGGTGCTGCCAGCTCGAGTCCAGGCCCGCCAGGTGGACCGCGACGAAGGCGGCCACAGCAGGACGCACAGGAAGGAGAAGAGGGGGAGCTGGTGAAGTTCGACGCGAGCTTCGCGAAGCGGCTGAGCCCCCTTCCCGCCCTGCTTCGCCGGATGCTCCAAGGTCATGCCCCGCGCCTGCCCACGCGCGGCCCCTCGAACCCCCCGGAGGCCACTCTTTGTGAAGATATCGCGCCAGACTGGCGAGATACCTTCCCCACAAGCGGTCATTTTCGCTCAGCAAGTGTCATCCACGGTCACCGGGCATTGATGCCGTCCTCCCCGCTCGGAGCCACGACAGCGTGCGGAACCGATCCTTCGAGGCCTTTCAAGGATGGCCGAAAACAATGTTCCACTATCGATGAGCAGACATCATCCGGCCATTCAATGCGAGTTGACCGGGTAGCGCGGGCCGACCTAAGGTTTGGACCAGTACTGCCCAGTACCCCATATCCGGCTTGACATTTTCTCCGCTGCACTCCGCCCGGGCGGACCGAGGAACGGGCATTTCGCGCCGACCGCACTCGTGGAGTCGCGTGTCGCTTTCGCCATTTGCCCGCCGGCCCGCACCCGGTGCGAGCATCGACTTCCGGCACTGATTGAGGCTGAGAATGCTTGACGAATCATTATCGCCGTTGCCCGCTGCCCCGGACGAAATCCCCTACGCCACCGTCGTCGACGCCCTGCACGCCCACGCCGCCCGCATTCCGCAGGACGCCCTGTTCACCTTCCTTCCCGACGGCGAGGAGGCGGAACCCTCCCTCACCTTCGCGACGCTCGACGCCCGGGCGCGCGCCGTCGCCGCGGACCTGCGCGCACAGGTGGAGCCGGGCTCCCGGGCGCTCCTGCTGTTCACTCCCGGCCAGGACTTCGTCGTCGCCTTCTTCGGATGCCTGTACGCGGGCGTGGTCGCGGTGCCCGCCTACCTCCCGCACCCCGCGCAGCGCGCCCGTGGACTGCTTCGGCTGGCCGGCATCGCCGAGGACGCCCAGCCCGCCGCCGTGCTGACCACCGCGGACATCCAGGCGGTCATCGAGACGACGGCCCGCACCATTCCGGAAATCCGGGGAACGGCGTGGCTGGCGGTCGACACGATTCCCGAGGAAAACGGAGCGGAATGGTCCGCCGCGGCCCCGGATCCGGATTCCCTCGCATTCCTGCAGTACACCTCGGGTTCCACCGGGCAGCCGAAGGGGGTGATGGTCACCCACCGCAACCTGGCCCACAACATCGACCTCATCCGCACGTCGCTCGGGATGGACGCGTCCACGGTCGTGGTCGGCTGGCTGCCGCCCTATCACGACATGGGACTCATCTCCATGATCATCCTGCCGGCGATGCTGGGGATCCATTCCGTTCTGATGCCCACCGTGGCGTTCCTGCAGAGCCCGGTGCGCTGGCTGCGCGCGATATCGACGTACCGGGGGACGCTTTCGGCGGCCCCCAATTTCGCGTTCGACCTGTGTACGCGAAAAGTGACCGATGAGGACCGCGCGTCGCTGGACCTCTCCTCCTGGACCGTCGCGACGAACGGCGCCGAGCCGGTTCGCGCGGAGTCGATGATCCGGTTCGCCGAGGCCTTCGCCTCCACGGGCTTCCGTCCGGAAACCATCATTCCGGTGTACGGGCTCGCCGAGAGCACGCTGCTGGTGAGCGGTGCGCCGCTCGCGCGGCCGTGGACGTTCCGCTCCTTCGACGAGAACGAGCTGGAGCGCGGTTTCGCGGAGCTCGTCCCGGAGGACGACCCGAACGCGCGCGTGCTCGTCAGCTGCGGCGTCAGCCGGACCCTGGACGTGGCCGTCGTCGACCCGGAGAAGCACATCCGCTGCCTTCCGGGACAGGTCGGTGAGATCTGGGTCGCGGGCGAGAGCGTCGCCGTCGGCTACTGGCAGCGCCCCGACCTCAGCCGCGAGGCCTTCGAGGCCACGCTGGGCGACAGCGGCGAAGGCCCGTACATGCGCACGGGGGACCTGGGCTTCCAGACGGAGGACGGCCTCTTCGTCTGCGGCCGCATCAAGGACGTCATCATCGTGGGCGGGCGCAACCACTACCCCCACGACATCGAGCGGACCGCCGAGAGCGCGCACCCCGCGATCCGCCCCGGATGCGTGGCGGCCTTCGGCGTGGAGCGCGACGGCGAAGAGGCGGTGGTGGTCGCGGCCGAGCTCCGCCGGGAGGCCGCCGGCGCCGCGGACGCGGCGGAGCCCGAGGGCGTGGCGAACGCGGTGCGGCGCGCCGTGATGCAGGAGCACCGGCTGACCGCGCGCGACGTCGTCCTCCTGCCCGCCGGAACCCTTCCCAAGACGTCGAGCGGGAAGTTGCAGCGCGGCGAAACCCGGAAGGAGTACCTGGCCGGCCTCGATCCGTGGAACGCGAAGCGCTGACTTGCACGACAGCAGAACACAGGGGGAAGCACATGACGGACACGGAGCTGGAAACCTGGCTGCGCCGGCGCATCGCCGAGCTGGCCCACATGGGTTCGGGCGACGACATCTCGGCCCACGAACCGCTGGCCGCGTACGGCCTGTCCTCGATCGACGCGGTCGCGCTCGCCGGTGAGATCGGCGCCCGCCTCGGCCGGAAGGTCTCGCCGACGGTCGCGTACGAACATCCCACGCTCAGGGAGATCCTGGACCACCTCCAGGGCACGCGGCCCGACCGGGCCGCCCGCAGCGCACCGCGCCGCGCGGCCGCCGGACCGCGGCCCGGCGAACCGATCGCGATCATCGGCATGGGGTGCAGGTTCCCCGGGGCCGACGGCCCGGAGGCCTTCTGGGACCTCCTCGAACAGGGCGTGGACGCCATCGGGCGGATCCCCGACGAGCGGTTCTCCCGCTGGGGCCGCGGGAACAGCGGCACGGACCGCGCCGGCCTCGGCGGCTTCCTCGACCGCGTCGGCGGCCTGGACCTCGACTTCTTCGGCATCGGCGAACACGAGGCCGCCAAGATCGACCCGCAGCAGCGGCTCGTGCTGGAGGTCGCCTGGGAGGCCGTGGAGGACGCGGGAATCGACCCGTACGGCCTGGCCGGTTCACCCACGGGCGTCTTCGTCGGCATCTCCAGCTCGGACTACCGCGACGCGCTGTCGAACGCGCCGTCGGCGGACGCCTACTCCCTGCTGGGCGGCGCCTCCAGCGTCGCCGCCAACCGGCTCTCCTACGTACTGGACCTGCGCGGACCGAGCCTGACGGTCGACACGGCCTGCTCCTCGTCCCTCGTCGCCGTCCACCTCGCCTGCGACGCGATCCGGCGCGGTGAGTGCGGCACGGCCATCGTCGGCGGGGTCAACGTGATCCTGAGCCCGGCGATCACCGAGGCCTTCGACGCCTCGGGCGTCATGGCGCCCGACGGGCGCTGCAAGGCCTTCTCCGCGCAGGCCGACGGCTACGTGCGCAGCGAGGGCGCGGGCGTCGTCGTACTGAAGCCGCTGAGCGAGGCGCTGCGCGACGGCGACCGCGTCTCGGCGGTGATCCGCGGGTCGGCGGTGACCTCCGACGGGCGGACCAACGGGCTGCTGGCGCCGAGCCGTCAGGCGCAGGAGGACGTCGTACGCCTCGCGCTCGCCCAGGCGGGCGTCGCACCGTCGGAGGTCGGCTACGTCGAGGCCCACGGTACGGGGACGGCCATCGGCGACCAGATCGAGGCCGCCGCGCTCGGGAGCGTACTGGGCCGGGGCCGCGCGGCGGACCGGCCGTGCGCGATCGGTTCGGTGAAGACGAACGTCGGGCACCTGGAGGCGGCGGCGGGCATCGCCGGCCTGATCAAGCTCGCCCTGAGCTTCGAGCACAAGGCCCTGCCGGCCTCCCTGCACTGCGAAGAGCCGAACCCGGACATCGACTTCGACGGGCTCGGGCTGCGCGTGCAGTCCTCGCTGCGGCGCTGGGAGTCCCCCGACGAGGTCGGCGTGGTCGGGGTGAGCTCCTTCGGCTTCGGCGGCACCAACGCGCACGCGGTCCTCGGCCCGGCCCCGGAGGCGGAGCCGGTGGCCGTCGCGGAGCACCCCGTCGGGCTGCTGGCGCTGTCCGCGGGCACCGAGGCGGCCCTGCGCGCGCAGGCCGCGGACCTCGCGGAGTGGGCCGGCGGGCTGAGCGCTGCCGAACTGAGCCGGGAGACGGCCGCGGCGACGCTGCTGCGGGGCCGCGGCGGGCCGCGGGGGCGCGATGTCCGCGCCGCGTTCGCCTTCGCGGACAAGGACGAGCTCCTCGCCCGGTTGCGGGAGGAGTTCACGGCCGCGCGCCACGTGCCGGACGACGCGGGCGTCGTCTTCGTGTTCCCGGGGCAGGGCGCCCAGTGGCTCGGGATGGGCCGGGCGCTGCTCGCCGCCGAGCCCGCCTTCGACCTGGCCGTCTCGCGCTGCGAGCAGGCGTTCGCACCCCATGTCACGTGGTCGCTGCGCGAGGTCCTGACCCAGGAGGACGCCGCCCCGCTGCTGGAGCGGATCGACGTCGTCCAGCCGGCGGTCTTCGCGATGCAGGTGGGTCTGGCGGCCGTCTTCCGGTCCTGGGGCGTGCAGCCCGCCGCGGTCATCGGCCACAGCATGGGCGAGGTCGCGGCGGCCCACGTCTCGGGGGCGCTGCGCCTGGAGGACGCGGCGCGGATCATCTGCCGCCGCAGCGCCCTGATGATGCGCCACCGGGGGCAGGGCGCCATGGCCCTGGTCTCGCTGCCCGTATCGGACGTGCGCAAGGCCCTGGAGCCGTACGGGGAGCGCCTCTCGCTCGCCGCGCACAACGGTCCGGCCACCACGATCGTCTCCGGGGAGACCGCGGCCGTCGACGCGTTCGTCGATGCCATGGACGCCAAGGGCGTCTTCTGCCGCCGGGTCAAGGTGGACGTGGCCTCGCACTGCGCCCTGCTGGAGGACCTGCGGGAGGACCTCCTCTCGGAGCTCTCCGGGCTGTCGCCGCGCCCCGCGGGCATCGCCTTCCACTCCTCCCTCACCGGGGAGCGCTTCGACACGGACGGGCTCACCGCCGAGTACTGGTGGCGCAATCTGCGCGAGCCGGTGCTGTTCGCCGACGCCGTCCGCGGCGCCGGGGTGGCCGGCCACCGGGTGTTCCTGGAACTGAGCCCGCACCCCCTGCTGTCGGTCTCGGTGACCGAGTGCCTGGAGGACGAGGACCGTCCCGTGGCCGCCGTGCCGGCGATGCGGCGCATGGACGACCGGGCCCCCTACGAGTCGGTCGCCGCGCTGTTCGAGGCCGGGTGCGAGATCGACTGGCGGGCCTTCCACGGCGGCGCGCCCCGGCCCGGCACGCGGTTGCCCGCGTACCCCTGGCAGCGCCAGGAGCACTGGATCGAGCCGCCCGGCCCGCAGGCGGACGGGACGCTGGTCACCGGTTCGCTGCCGGTGATCCGCGACCACCGCGTGCAGGAGCGGGCGATCGCGCCCGCCGCGTGGATGCTCGACGCCGCCCTGAAGGAGCTGGGCTCCGGCCGGGCGGGCGGGTACGGGCTCGACGACGTCCTGGTGACCAACTCACTGGCGGTCGCCGAGGGCGAGTCCCGGCACGTACGGGTCTCCCGGCGGATGCGCGCGGGGAACGAGCCGTACCTGTCCGTGGAGAGCCGCGCGGCGGACGAGCCGGGCTCGGCGTGGGAGGAGCACGTCACCGCCGCGTGGTCGGCCGCCGGACCCGTGCCGCCCGCGGTCGATCTGTCCGCGGTCCGGCGGCGCTGCCCCCGGCCGGTCGAGCCGCAGGCCCTGTACGAACACCTCGCGGCCTCCGGTCTGTCGTACGGGGACAGCATGCGGATGGTGACCGGGATGTGGCTGGGCGAGAAGGAGCTGCTCACCGAGCTGGCACCGCCCTCGTCGCGGACCCTGGGCCGCCCGCTTCCCGCGGACGTCGCGGACGGGGCGATGCAGTCGATCGCCGGGCTCTCCTTCGACGCCGGCGCCAAGGGGACCTTCGTCGGGTTCGGCTACCGCCGCGTCGACGTCTTCGCGCCGTGGTCCGGTCCGGCCCTGGCCCACGTACGGCTGCGGGGCGAACTCGACGAGGACGAGGACGCGGACACCTTCGACTGCGACGTCGCGGTCCTCGGCCCCGAGGGCCGGGTCCTCGCGCAGTTCACGGGGGTGTCGCTGAAGCGGATCCGCACCCGGCACTCCCTGCGGTTCTTCGCCGTGGACGAGCGGCCGCGGGCCCGGCCCGCCGAGCCGGCCGCCCGCCCCCGCCAGGTCGTCCTGCTGACCGGGGACGCGCAGCGGTGCGCGCCGCTGGTGGAGGAGCTGCGCGGGGGCGGCGCCGACTGCACCGTCCTGCCGCTGCCCGAGGGCGAGGACGGCGTGGCGTTCCTGGAGGCGCAGCCGGCCGCCGCGCGCCTGCTCGTCGTCGAGCCGGAGCGCGAGGCCTTCCTCGCGCTGCTGCGCTGCGCCGCGCGGACCGGGCCGGCGCCCCGCCGCGTGCTCGCGCTGGTGAGCAGCGACGTGGCGCTGCCGCCGCTGCTGCGCGCCCTCGAACAGGAGAGCGTGACCTGGTCGGGTCGGGCCGTCCGGATCGAGGCCGACGAGCTGGCGACGCGTGAACTCGCCCGTGACATCGCGGCGGAACTCGCCGTACCGGCGGACGCGTTCCTCGTCCGGTACCGGCACGGGGAGCGCACGCTGCCGTCCCTGACCCCGGTGGAGCCCGGCTCCGTACCGGCGGACCTCAGGCCCGGTGGCGTGTACTGGATCACGGGCGGTCAGGGCGGTCTGGGTTCGACGCTCGCGGTCACCCTCGCCCGCGAGGCGGGGGCCCGGGTGGTGCTCACCGGCCGCCGGGAGGAGGTCGACCCGCGGCTGGAGGAGGCGGTGGACGCCGCCGGCGGACGGCTGCTCTACCTGCAGGCCGACGTGACCGACGCGGCCGCCGTACGGGGCGCCCTGGACCGGACGCTGCGTCAGTTCGGCGCCCTGCACGGAGTGATCCACACCGCGGGGATCCTGGACGACGCGCTGATCGAGTCCACGCCGCCCGAGCGGATGCACGCAATCATGCGGCCGAAGGAGCTCGGCGCCCGGATCCTCATCGACGCGGTGGCCTCGGAGGACCTGGACTTCATCGTCCTGTTCTCCTCCATGGCCAGCCTGTTCGTGACGCCGGGCCAGGGCGCCTACGCGGCGGGCAACGCCACCCTCGACGCGCTGACCGGCACCGGGCGCAGCCGGCGCACACCGGTGCGTACGCTCAACTGGGGCCCGTGGGCGGAGCTGGGGATGGTCGCGGACCCCAAGTACCAGCGTCAGCTGCTCGAATCGGGCCTGCACCCGATGTCCCCGGACGAGGGGGCACGTGCGTTCCTGCTCGCCCTGGCCGGCTCCCACCCGCAACTGGCGGTCCTGGACGTGCGCGACGAGGTCGCGGACGGGCTGGTGGCCCGCTTCAACCGCGGCTCCGGCGGCGCCGGGACGCCGCGGGCCCGCGCCACGGCACGGCCGGAGGGCGCTGCGGGCTCCGCGGCCGACTTCGTCCGGGCGGAGCTGGCCCGTGCGCTGCGCCGCTCGCCGGGCGAGATCGACACCTCGGTCCGCTTCGACCGGCTGGGGGTCGACTCGCTGCTCGCCGTCTCCATCACCCGCAGGATCGGGGCCCACTTCGGGCTCGAACTGCCGGCGACGTTCATGTTCAACCACCGGACGGTGGACGCCGTCGGGCTCCATCTGGAAGGCCTGCTCGGGACGGCGGATCCCCAGGAGGACTCCCGGGAGGAGGCGGGTTCCGGGGCGTCGGCGCCGAGCGCGCAGGAGATCACGCTGGACGAGGCGGAGCGCCACAGCACCGTCCGCGGGTACACCGTGGTCGCGACCCCGTCCGGGCTCGACATGCGGCTCCAGGACGTGCCCGTGCGCAAGCCCGCGCCGGGTGAGGTCGTCATCGACGTGCACGCGGTCGGCGTCAACTTCATCGACGTCCTGGCCTCCACCGGTTTCCACCCGTTCCTCTCCAGCCCGCCGTTCGTCCCCGGGCACGAGGTGGCCGGTGTGGTGCACGCGGTGGGTGACGCGGTCGAGCACGTCCGGCCCGGCGACGCGGTCATCGCGCTCACCCCGCAGGGGGGTTACGCGGCCCGCGTGACGACGGAGGCGTACACGGTGGCTCCGCTGCCCGCCGGTGTCTCCTCCACCGACGCGGTGGCCATGCTGATCAGCGGTCTCACCGCCATCGCCTGTCTGGAGCGCGAGGCCCGCGTGGACCCGGGCGACCGGGTGCTCGTCCAGGCCGCGGCCGGGGCGACGGGCACGGCGTGCGTGCAGCTGGCGCTGCACCACGGCGCGACCGTGTTCGGTACGGCGAGCACGGAGGCCAAGCTGGAGCACCTGCGGGCGCTGGGCGTCCAGCACCCGATCAACTACGCGGAGGCGGACTTCGCCGACGCGGTCCGGGAGATCACGCCCGACCAGGGGCTCGACCTGATCGTCGACTCCCTCTCCGGGGACGCCGTGGGCAAGGGCCTCGCCCTGCTGCGGTCGGGGGGCCGCTTCATCGAGATCGGGGCGGCGGGGGTGCTCGACCTGGCCGTGAACGGCCGGGACCTGTTCATGAGCAGCCGCTCCTTCTGCACGGTGAACGTCGGGGCGCTGGCGCGTGATCCGTCCAGGCTCCGGCCCCTGATGGACCGCCTCGTCGAGCTGATCGACGCGGGCGTGTTCCGTCCCGCCGTGGGTGGGGTCTTCGCTCTGGAGGACGCCCCGCAGGCGATCACCCGGCTCCGCAACCGGGACAACATCGGCAAGTTCGTCATCACCGTTTCTTAGGATGGTCGTGGAAGAATCGCGCAGTCGATCAGAGTGGAAGCAGATATTCCGCACGTTTGCCGATGAGGTGATGGCACCGCACGTACGCCACTACGACGAGGCGCGGACGTACCCCGTCCCGATCCACGAACGGGCGGCGGCGCAGGGGATCCTCAACGCGGCCTTCCCCGAGGAACTGGGCGGCGCCGGGCTCTCGTACACCGAGTTCGCCGAGGGCATCGCCGAACTGTCGGCGGTCTGCCCCGGGATGACCTGGACGCTGGTGTTCAACCGCGGCGCCCTGCACCCCGTGGTCGCCGCCGGCACCCCGGAGCAGAAGGAGCTCTTCGTCACCCGGCTCCTGAAGGACAACGGGTACGCGGCGCTCGGGCTCACCGAGCCCGAGAACGGCTCGAACCTGCTGGCGGCCACCACCCGCGCCGTGCGGACCGATGCGGGCTGGCTGCTCAACGGCGGCAAGTGCATGTCCGGCAACGGGACCGTCGCCGACGTGTTCCTCGTCCTGGCCAACACGGTGATGGACAACCGCAAACGCGGTCTGTCGTTCTTCGCCGTCCCGCGCGATGCTCCTGGTGTGACCGTGAGCGAGGACATCGAGAAGGCGGCCTTCCGCTGCCTTCCCACGCCCTCGGTCACCTTCCGGGACGTGGTCCTGGAGCCGGTCAGCCTGATCGGACGGGCCGGTGACGGCGAGTTCCTGCTGAACGAGCTCCTGGCGACCATCCGCATCGGCGGGGCCGCGTGCGGCACCGGGCTCGTGGCCGCCATGCTCAAGGACGCGCTGACGTGGGTGGGCGAGCGCCGGGTGTACCCGGACGACCGCATGGACACCCTGAGCCACGTACAGCTGACCCTGGGGCGGCTGTACGTGGAGCTGTGCGCGGCGCGGAAGCTCCTGGAGGAGGCCACGGACCTCGCCGATCAGGGGCTGCCGTTCGGCAAGGAGAGCTCCATGGCGAAGTACGCCGCGACGGAACTGGCCGTGCGCGCGTCGAACGAGATCCTCCAGCTGTACGGCTGGCGCGGCATCGCCGCCGACTACGGGGTGGAGAAGCGCTGGCGCGACGCGCGCGCCCTCACGATCTTCGAAGGATCCAGCGAGATCCAGCTGTTGAACGTGTTCCGGGAGATGCGCAGGATGGCCACGAGCGAGGGAGGCCTGTAATTCCGTCGACAGAGATGACCACGGAGACCGTGCGCGCCGACGACGGCGCCACGGCCGACGTCCGGCTGTACCGCAGCACCGACGATCCGGCGGCCCCCGTCCTGGTGTGCATGCCCGCCATGGGCACCAGGGCCGCCGCCTACACCCCGTTGGCGGAGGCTCTCGCCGGGGCGGGCTTCCAGGTGGCCGTCGGTGAGCTGCGGGGCCAGGGGACGAGCTCGGTACGGGCGGGGCGCGGGGTGCGCTACGGCTATCACGAGATCGTGGCGTACGACTTCCCCGCGCTGTTCCGCACGGTCGCGGCCGCCTTCCCCGGAGCCCCGCGCCACCTCCTGGGGCACAGCCTCGGGGGGCAGCTCGGCACGCTCTACCTGAGCCAGGAGCCGCACATGGCCGCGGGCGCGGTCCTGGTGGGCGCCCCGTCCTGCCACTACCGCGGCTGGCCGTTCCCGCGGAGCCTGGGGATGCTCGCGGGGTTCCAGCTCGCGGCCGCGTTCTCCTCGGCGTACGGGTACTTCCCCGGCCGGCGCATCGGAGTGCTGGGCAACGACTCCGCGCAGATCCTGCGGGACATGGCCACCCAGGTCCGGACGGGCCGCTACGACGTGCCGTCCTCCCCGGTGGACTTCGAGCCCTGGCTGGCCAAGCTGGACCTGCCGGTGCTCGCGGTGACCGTCAAGGGCGACGGGATGGCCCCGCCCGCAGGGGTGCGGGGGCTCAGCGACAAGCTCACGAGCGCGCGGGTGACGCACTGGGAGCTGGTCCTCGGCGAAGGGGTGCGGGGCAGCCGGCACTACGGGTGGATCCGGGACCACGCCTCGCTCGTCGAACGGGTGAAGGCCTTCGCGGACCGGGCCTGACCGCCCGGGGTGAGGGCCCGTGCGCGGGCCGGTCAGCCCGGGCGGGACGGGGAGGAGGCGCCGGAGGTCAGCAGCCGGGGGGCGCCGGTGCCGTCGGCGGGCACGGTCCACAGGTCCGTGCTGTCGGCCGCCCCGTCGGTGGGCAGGGCGTAGGCCAGGGTCCGGTCGTCGAGCCAGGCGGCCTGGTCGTCCACACTGCGCTTCTCGGCGAGCGCGTGCTCGCGGAGCGTGCCCAGGTCCATGACGTGTTCGCGCCACAGCGTGGCTCCGGGCCGCACCCGCTTCTTGTACGCGATGCGGGTCTCGTCCGGCGACAGGGACGGGCATTCGACGTTCTGCGCCAGGGTGGTGACGGTACGCCGGGAGATCGACCCCCTGACCAGATGGGTCTGGCCGGCGGTGGCGAGGGTGGCGTAGAAGGTGTCGTCGTCCTTGGAGAAGGTGACGCCCCAGAAGTTCACGTCCTGGGCGCGGTAGTCCCGGCCGTCCATGGAGATGGCGAACTCCTCCAGACTGGATTCGAGCTTCCCGGTCCGCGTGTCCAGGATCGCGGTCCGGGTGGAGAAGAACGCGGAGCCGTAGGACTCGCCCGAGACGAAGACGGTCCAGGCGGCGAACCGGCCGCTGGGCGAGACGCGGGCGCGGCTCGGGGTGCCCGCGAGCGGCAGGCTGCGCACCGTGCGCAGGTCCGCGTCGACGATCAGGGCCTTGTTGTCCTGGGCGAGCGCGCCGGGCGAGGAGCGCAGGCACACGCCGGTGCCCGCGGCGGCGTAGAAGCGCTGGCAGTTGAGGTCGGAGGCGGTGCGCGCGGACTGCGGCGCACCGGCCGGGACCGAGGCGAGGGCTCCGCGGTGGGGGCCCTGTCCGCTGTTGAGGAAGACCAGTTCGCCCGGCCGGCTGAGCGTGACGCCGCCCGCGGCGATCTCCGGGCCGCCGGTCCCCGGCCGTCCGGCGCGGTCGGCGGCGCGCATCACCAGCACGGCGGCGAGGCCTCCGAGCGACAGCACCGCCACCGCGAGGACGAGCAGGCGGCGTGACAACGACAGCGTCATACGGGGGGCCTCACGGGCTTCGGGTCGGATCGGGAAGGGCGGGCGCGTCGGCAGACGGGTCGGCGGGGGCCCCGCCGGGGGCCTCGGGGCGCAGGACGTATCCGGCGACGGCCGCGCAGCACAGCAGCCCGGCCGCCGCGGCGGCGAGCGCCGGGCCGGTGCCCCACAGGCTCCACGCCCCGCCGAAGGCCAGCGAGCAGCCGAAGCGGGCCAGCGCCTGGCCGGTGCCGACCAGGGCCAGGCCGGTGGCGCGCAGCCGCCCGGGGACGGTGGCGGCCACGGCGGCGGGCAGCACCCCGTCGGTGGCGGCGTAGAACATGCCGTGCAGCGCGAGGACGAGGTAGGGAAGCGGCGGCCAGTCGGGGGCCCACAGCAGCAGCCCGTACCCGGCCAGCAGGAGGCCGTGCCCGGTCAGGAACACCGTGCGCCGGCCGATCCGGTCCGCGAGGCTCCCGGCGGGGACGGCCAGCAGCAGGAACACCGCGGCAGTGCCCAGCGGCAGCAGCGGGAACCACTGGTCGCCGATGCCGGTGCGGCGCTGCAACAGCAGGTAGACGAAGGCGTCGCTGACGGTGGTGAGGCCCAGCAGGACCGCGCAGAGCGCCAGGGCGCGCAGCCGGGGCAGCCGCAGCAGGGCCGCCGCGTCGCGCAGCCGTACGGGGTCCGGGCGGGCCTCGGCGCCGCGGCCGCCCGCCGGCCGGGGCGGCGGGGCCTCGCCGGCGCCCGACGGGACGAACAGCATGAGCACCACGACACCGAGCACCGCCACGCACGCGCTGACGCCGAAGACCGCGTCGTAGCCGTCGACCGCGACGCTCAGCACGAGGAACGCGGCGAGCGGGCCGAGCAGCGCCCCGGTGGTGTCCATGGCCCGGTGCACGCCGAAGGCGCGGCCTTGCGCGTCCGCCGGGGAGGAGAGGGAGATCATGGCGTCGCGCGGTGCGGTGCGCAGGCCCTTGCCGGTGCGTTCCAGCGCGAGGATCACGCTGATCGGGCCGAGGCTGTGGGCGAGGAGCAACAGCGGCTTGCACAGGGCGGAGAGGCCGTAGCCGATGCCGGCGATCAGCTTGTGGTTGCGGACCCGGTCGGCGAGGTGGCCGCCGGTCAGCTGCACCAGGGCGCTGACCCCGTTGTAGAGGCCGTCGAGCGCGCCGAAACCGAGCGGGCTCAGGCCCAGCCCGGCGATCAGGTACAGGGGCAGGACGGCGGTGACCATCTCGGAGGAGACGTCGGTGATCAGGCTGACCGTGCCGAGGGCCAGCACCGCCGAACCGACCGCGGGGGCCCGTAAGCGTCTGCCGTCCGGCGCGGTCCGCGTGTCCGCGGGCGAGGGCGCGGAGCGGTCCGCGAGGTACATGCTCTGGAGCTCCCGGTGCCGACGGTCTGAGTCACTCGAACGTGCGAAACCCTAATCGTTGTACGGGCCAACGGTGGGGCGTACGGCCCGATTCGGCCGGACGCCCCGATCGGCCCGGTCAGCCCTGCCGGCTGCTCTCGTCCCGCAGCCAGGTGGAGAAGTCCTGGTTCCGGATGGCCTTGCGGGACCCCCTGCGGGCGGCGAGCGCGGCCACGACGAAGACCAGCACCCCGGGGAGCAGCCGCGGCTGCGCCCGGAGGAGGGCGCGCAGGTCGGACGTGCCCGTACGGGCGGACGGCGCGGCCGCACCGGCGCGTTGCGAGGCCTGGAAGCGCTCGAACTCGGCGGAGGAGGTCGCCGCGCGGATCCGCCGCCGGACCAGGTCGGACCAGGTGCGCGGCGGGTGCACGACGACCCGGGCCGCCTCGACCACGCGCCGCTCCCCCGGCCCGAAGGCGAGGGACGCGGCCAGGTCGTCGGCCATCAGCGGGGGCAGCGCGGCGATCCGCGCGTGCCCCGGCTCGGTCACCGCGATGACCCCCCGCCCGAACAGGCCCTCGCGGACGGCCGGGAGCCGCTGCCACACCCGGTAGTACGCCCGGACCGGCCAGGCGCAGCCGGCCAGCGGGATGTCGCGGCCGGGGGCGGCGGCGAGCAGGTCGGGGCTCCCGGCGAGCGCGCCGGTCAGGGCCCGTACGTCGGCGGCACCGACGACGACGTCGGCGTCCACGTAGAGGCGGGGGAAGCCCCGCGCGTGCTCGTCCCCGACCCGGAGTGCCTTGTGTTTGGAGGGAGTCGGGATCTCCACGACGCGTACCCGGGGGCCGCGCGCGGCCGCCACCCGTGCGGTGTCGTCCGTACAGCCGTTGCACACCACGACGATGTCGGGGCCGTGGGTGTCGGTGGGGGTGTCGGAGTCGGCGTCGGCCAGGAGCGCGTCCAGGAGCCGGCCGATGACCCGGCCCTCGTTGTGGGCCGGTATCACGATGCTGGTCACCCGGGCAGTATGCACGGTCGAACACCCGAGCCAGGCGATTCCGTCAACTCTGCCCGGGGGTAGGCCCGGTGGACTAGATTGAGCGGCGCCGAGCGGTTTCGGCGAGAGGTACGGGTTCGGCTGCCTGGGGGAACATGCAGCCGGCCGGGGGGTAGTACGCGGAACACGCAAAGCATCGGTTGTGGGGGGCCATCACCGTTGAGCAGGTCATGCACGGGTCGCGCAGGCGTCCGGCGTGCCCTCGACGGCTCTTCCCTCCATCCCACGCGCCCCGGCCACGAGTTGTCGGCACGCCGTCGGCGTGCGCGGAAGGAAGGGGAACGCTGTGAAGCCCAACACTGTGAAGGACACCGGCGCGAAGGCCGCCGGTCAGGCGGAGCCGTTAGGCGTCGCCGTGGTCGGTGCGGGCTACTGGGGCCCCAATCTCGTGCGCAACTTCCAGTCCAGTCCGCAGTTCCGGCTGCGCTGGCTCTGTGATCTGAACGTCGACCGGGCCCGGCAGGTGCTCGGCGGTTACTCCACCGTCCAGGCGACCTCGGACTACGCGGCGGTCCTCGCCGATCCGGCGGTCGACGCGGTGGCCGTGGCCACCCCGGCCGGAACGCACCTGGACGTCGCGCTGGCCGCCCTGCGCGCCGGCAAGCACGTCCTGGTGGAGAAGCCCCTCGCGGCCACGTACGAGGACGGGCTGCGGCTCGTCAACGAGGCCGAGGAACGCGGTCTCACGCTGATGTGCGACCACACGTACTGCTACACCCCGGCGGTGGGCCGCATCCGGGAGATGGTCCGCTCCGGCGAACTCGGCGAGATCCACTTCGTCGACTCGGTACGGATCAACCTGGGGCTCGTCCAGAAGGACATCGACGTCCTGTGGGACCTGGCCCCGCACGACCTGTCGGTCCTCGACTTCATCCTCCCGGACCACGTCCGGCCCGTCGCCGTCGCCGCGCACGGAGCCGACCCGATCGGGGCCGGACAGTCCTGCGTGGCCTATCTGACGCTCCAGCTGAGCACCGGTGCCATCGCGCACGTGCACGTCAACTGGCTGTCCCCGACGAAGGTGCGCACCACCATGGTCGGCGGCTCCAAGCGCACCCTGGTGTGGGACGACCTCAACCCCTCCCAGCGCGTGGCCGTGTTCGACCGCGGCGTGGAGCTGAGCACCCCGCAGGAGATCGGCGCGGACGAGCGCCGCGACATGCTCGTCTCCTACCGGACCGGCGACATGGTGGCGCCCGCGATCGGTGAGAAGGAGGCGCTGCGCAGCATGGTCGAGGAGTTCGCCGCGGCGATCGGCTCGGGGCGGCCCGCGCTGACCGACGGGCGGGCGGGCCTGAAGGTGCTGGACATCCTGGAAGCGGCCTCCCGGAGCCTGGAGTTCAAGGGCGCGGTCGTCGGACTGCGCACCGGCCGCTGACCGTTCGCCGGCCAGTGACACGAAAGACGATGAACGACTCAGTGGGGGCAGGGCGTTGAGCAGCGTACGAGGCAAGAGGATTCTGGTCACCGGCGGAGCGGGCACCATCGGCTCGCACCTGGTGGACCTGCTGGTGGACAACGGGGCACGCGAGGTCGTGGTGCTCGACAACTTCGTGCGGGGGCGGACGGCCAACCTGGCCCGCGCCCTGCCGAGCGGCGTGGTGGAGGTCGTCGAGGGGGACATCCGCGACCTGGCCGCGGTGCGCAAGGTGACGGAGGGCGCCGAGCTGGTGTTCCACCTGGCGGCCATCCGGATCACCCAGTGCGCGGAGGAGCCGCGGCTGGCGAACGAGGTGATGGTGGACGGCACGTTCAACGTGCTGGAGGCGGCGGCCGGCGCCGGGGTCGGCAAGGTGATCGCCTCGTCCTCGGCCTCGGTGTACGGGCTGGCCGAGCAGTTCCCGACCACCGAGCGCCACCACCCGTACAACAACGACACCTTCTACGGCGCCGCGAAGGCCTTCAACGAGGGGATGCTGCGCAGCTTCCACTCCATGTACGGGCTGGACTACGTCGCCCTGCGCTACTTCAACGTGTACGGGCCGCGGATGGACATCCACGGGCTCTACACCGAGGTGCTGATCCGCTGGATGGAGCGCATCGCCTCGGGCGAGCCGCCGCTGATCCTCGGCGACGGCCTCCAGACCATGGACTTCGTCGACGTGCGGGACATCGCGCGCGCCAACCTGCTGGCCGCCGAATCGAACCTGACCGACGAGGTGTTCAACATCGCGAGCGGGACCGAGACCAGCCTGCTGGAGCTGGCGAACGGCCTGCTGGAGGCGATGGGCGCGGACGGCCTGGTGCCGGAGCACGGTCCGGCCCGCGCGGTGAACGGCGTGACCCGCCGGCTCGCGGACACCGCACAGGCCGCGGAGCGGCTCGGCTTCACCGCCGGGATCGACCTGCGCAGCGGGCTGCGGGACCTGGTCGACTGGTGGCGGGCCGAGCGCGCCGCCGACGCCGCCGCGGCATCGGCGGCAGCGGCGGCCGACAGCGCGGCCGGGGAGGCCGGCCGATGAGCGCGCAGGATCCCGTACCGCCCGCCCGCATCCCGGTGATGGTGCCGTGGCTGGGCGAGGCCGAGGCGAAGGCCGCGGCCGACGCCGTGCTCTCGGGCTGGGTGGCCCAGGGCCCGCGGGTCGCCGAGTTCGAGCGGGCCTTCGCGGAGCGGGTGGGCGCCGAGCACGGCATCGCGGTGAGTTCCTGCACCACCGCCCTGCACCTGGCCCTCGTCGCGCTGGACCTGGGCCCGGGCGACGAGGTGATCGTCCCCTCGCTGTCCTTCATCGCCACGGCCAACGCGGTCCGCTACGTGGGCGCGCGGCCGGTGTTCGCGGACGTCGAGGAGGCCACCGGCAACCTCACCCCGGCCACCGTGGACGCGGTCCGCACACCCCGTACGAAGGCGGTGCTCGCCGTCCACCAGGGCGGGGTGCCCGCGGACGTGCACGCGCTGCGCGCGGCGTGCGCCGACTGGGACGTCGCCCTGGTGGAGGACGCCGCCTGCGGCATCGGCGCGACGGTCGGCGGCAAGTCGGTGGGCCACGGCGCCCTGCTCGCCGCCTGGTCCTTCCACCCCCGCAAGGTGATCACCACCGGCGAGGGCGGCATGCTGACCACGGACGACGCGCAGTGGGCGGAGCGGCTGCGCCGGTTGCGCGAGCACGGGATGAACGTGTCGGCGGCGCAGCGGCACGCGAGCAGCAAGCCGATCGTCGAGAGCTACCTGGAGGTCGGCTACAACTACCGGATGACCGACATCCAGGCCGCGGTCGGCCTGGTGCAGCTCGGCAAGCTGGACGAGATCGTCGCCCGGCGCCGGGCGCTGGCGGCCCGGTACGAAGAGCTGCTGCGCGACGTGCCGGGGCTCACCCCGGTCCGGGACCCCGCTCACGGCCAGGGCAACTTCCAGTCGTACTGGGTGCTGCCGGCCGAGGACTTCCCGGTCGGCCGGGACGAGCTGCTCGCGGCGCTCTCCGAGGCGGGGATCTCGGCCCGGCGCGGGATCATGGCCTCGCACCTGGAGCCGGCGTACGCCGGGCACGGGGCGGCGCCGCTGCCGGTGACCGAGCGGATCAGCCGCGATTCGCTGATCCTGCCGCTGTTCCACACCATGACCGACGCCGAGCAGGACCGGGTGGTGACGGTGCTGCGGGAACAGGCCGGCGGATGAACGGGCCGCGGCACACCGAGGACCTGCTGATCGTCGGCGCGGGCGGGTTCGCCCGGGAGACCGCCCAGGCGGTCCGGGACGTGGCCGCCGCCGACGTGGCGCGGGGCCTCCCGCCGCGGTGGCGGCTCGCCGGGCACCTCGACGACGACCCGGCGCTGGAGGGCCGGGACGTGGACGGGGTGCCGGTGCTGGGCGGCAGCGACCGGGTGCACGAGCTGTGGGCCGCCCGGGTGGTGGTCTGCGTGGGCAGCCCGCGCGACTACGCCGTACGGGCCCGCCTCGTGCGGCGGCTGGGGCTGCCCGTGAACCGCTACGCGACGGTGGTCCACCCCACGGCGGTGGTGTCGGGTTCCTCGGTGCTCGGCGCGGGCTCGGTGCTGCTCGCGCACTGCGTGCTGACGGCCGCCGTCCGGGTGGGGTCGCACGTGGCGGTGATGCCGCAGGTGGTCCTCACCCACGACGACGCGGTCGGGGACTTCGCCACGCTCGCCTCGGGGGTGCGCCTCGGCGGCGGGGTGCGGCTGGGGCGGGGGGCCTATGTGGGGGCGGGCTCGCTGGTGCGCGAGTACACGACGGTCGGCGCCTGGTCGCTGACCGGTATGGGAAGCACGGTCCTGGCCGATGTGCCGCCCGGTGAGGTGTGGGCCGGGAGCCCGGCCCGCCGGCTGCGCGCCGCGGACGCTCCGGCGCTCGACGAGCTGCGGACCGATGGGGAGATGACCGGCCGCCGGCCGGGGACACGGATGGAGAGCCCAGTCGCATGAACCAGATACCGCTCGTGGACCTGAAGGCGGCGCACGCCGAGGTGGCCGGGGAATTACAGGCCGGGTTCGACCGTGTCCTCGCGAACACCGCCTTCATCGGCGGTGAGGAGGTCCGCGCGTTCGAGCGCGAGTACGCCGAGTTCGCCGGCGTGGGGCACTGCGTGGGCGTGGCCAACGGCACCGACGCCCTCGAACTGGCGCTGCGGGCCAGTGGGGTGGGGGTGGGCGACGAGGTGGTGCTGCCCGCCAACACCTTCATCGCGACCGCGGGCGCCGTCGCCCGGATCGGCGCCCGGCCGGTGCTGGTCGACTGCCTCCCCGACACGCTGCTGATGGACCCGGAGGCCGCGCTGGACGCGGTCGGGAAGGCCACCCGGGCGGTGGTCCCGGTCCACCTGTACGGGCAGTGCGCCGCGACCGCGGAGCTAACCTCGCGGCTGCCCGCCCACGTGCGGATCGTCGAGGACGCCGCACAGAGCCAGGGCGCGACCCGCGACGGCCGCTCCCCCGGCAGCGGCGGGATCGCCGCGACCAGCTTCTACCCGGGCAAGAACCTGGGCGCGTACGGCGACGCGGGCGCGGTGGTGACCGACGACGAGGAGAGCGCCGACCTGGTCCGGGCCCTGGCCAACCACGGCGGCGTCGCCAAGTACCGGCACGACGTGGCCGGGTTCAACAGCCGGCTGGACGGCCTGCAGGCCGTGGTGCTGCGGGCGAAGCTGGCCCGGCTGGCGGAGGGGAACGCGGCCCGCCGGGCCGCGGCAGCCCGCTACGACGGCCTCCTCGGCGAGCTCGCGGCGGCCGGCCGGATCACCCTGCCGGTCACGGCGGAGGGCAACGTCCACGTGTGGCACCTGTACGTCGTACGGGTCGCCGGAGCGGACCGCGACGCCGTCGTCGGCAAGCTCAACGCGGAGGGCATCGGCGCGGGCGTGCACTATCCGGCCCCGGTCCACCTGACCCCGGCCTTCGCCCACCTCGGGCACGGCCGCGGCGCCTTCCCGCACGCCGAGGAGGCCGCGGACCGGATGCTCTCCCTGCCCCTCTTCCCGCAGATCACCGCCGCCCAGCAGCAGCGGGTCGTGGACGCACTCAGCGCCGCCCTGCGCTGACGCCTCCCGGTTCACGCAAACAAATGAGGTACAGATGAACAAGCGGAGAAGGCTGCTCCGGTTCCGGTACGGTCTTTTCACCGTGGTCGCCGCCCTGGTGGCCACGGTTCTCTCACCGGCCTCGGTGGCCGGTGCCGCCGACCCCTGCGGTCCGACGTCGAACGCCGTCGTCTGCGAGAACTCCAAGCCGGGCACACCGATGTCGGAGTGGTTCGCACCCAGCGCCTGGGGCGACATCAAGGGCTTCAGCGCCCAGATGAGCGTCCAGGCCGGCGACACCGTGCAGTTCAAGGTCCAGTCCCCCTCCCCGTACCGCGTCTCGGTCTACCGGCTGGGCTACTACGCGGGCGACGGCGCCCGGCTGCTGTCGACGGAGGCCCAGGCCGCCCAGACCTACCCGGCCAACTTCTCCCAGGGCGGGAACCCGAAGTCCTGCACGACCAAGGCGTCGACCGGTCTGGTCGACTGCGGCAACTGGCCCGTGACGGCGACGTGGAGCGTGCCGTCCAACGCCGTCTCCGGCCTGTACATCGCCAACTTCGACCAGGCGGACGGCAACGGCCTGATGCCGTACCCGTTCGTCGTGCGCAACGACTCCAGCCACTCCGACATCCTGGTGCAGACCAGTGACCAGACCTGGCAGGCGTACAACAACTACGGCGGCCAGGACCTCTACGACGGCGGCGGTCCCGCCCCGGACGGGCGTGCCTACGAGGTCAGTTACAACCGGCCGATGGACATCGGCGGGGAGAACGGGATCTACGGCTCCGAGTACCAGATGATCTCGTGGCTGGAGCGCAACGGCTACGACCTCAGCTACATGTCCGGGATCGACATGTCGGTGCGCGGCGCCTCCCTGATGCAGAACCACAAGGTGTTCATGTCCTCCGGGCACGACGAGTACTGGACGCAGGAGCAGTTCACCAACGCCCTGAACGCCCGGCGCGCCGGGCAGCACCAGACGTACTTCGCCGGGAACGAGATCTTCTGGAAGACCCGGCTGGCGCCGAGCATCGACGGTGCCAACACCGCCAACCGGACACTGGTCTGCTACAAGGAGACCAAGCTCTCCTTCCCGGTGCCCAACGGCGTTCCCGACCCGAGCGGCACCTGGACGGGCACCTTCATGGATCCGGCCAGCGCCACCAACGGGCGTCCGTACCAGCCCCAGAACCAGCTGACCGGAACGCTGTTCACGGTCAACGGCTACCGGGCGGACGCGATCACCGTGCCGGGCGCGTACGCCAAGATGCGGCTGTGGCGCAACACGACCGTCGCGAACCTGACCCCCTCGCAGACCGCGACCTTCCCGACCGGAACGCTCGGCTACGAGTGGGACTCCGACATCGAGGACGCGGCGCGGCCGCCGGGACAGATCAAGATGTCCTCCACCACCGTGGACATCGAGGACGGCAAGTACCGGCTGGACTACGGCAACACCTACGGAAACGGCACCGCGACGCACAGCCTGGTCGCCTTCCGCGACCAGACCTCGCACGCGCTGGTCTTCGGCACGGGCACGGTGCAGTGGTCGTGGGGCCTGACCAACATGCCGACGGGCAACCCGGACGACACGGTGGTCACCGAGGACAAGCGGATGCAGCAGGCCACCGTCAACGTGTTCGCGGACATGGGGGTGCAGCCCAAGAGCCTGCAGGGCAACCTGGTCCCGGCCACCGCGTCCACCGACGCCACCGGGCCGGCCGTCACCGTGACGAGCCCCGCGTCCGGCGCCACCGTGCCGGCCCTGCGGCCCGTCACCGTCACCGGCACGGCGGCCGACAGCGGTGGCGGCGTGGTGGCCCGCGTGGAGGTCTCCACGGACGGCGGGACCACCTGGAAGGCGACCACCGGCGTCGGCTCCTGGAGCTACACCTGGACGCCGACCGCACCCGGCTCCGTGCAGATCAAGGTCCGCGCGGTGGACGACAGCGTCAACATCGGGGCCGTCACCACGGTGCCGCTGACCGTCGGCCCCCAGCAGTGCCCCTGCACCGTGTGGCCCGCAGCCGCGGTCCCGGGGACCGTCAACGCGGGTGACGGCAGCGCGGTGGAACTCGGCGTGAAGATCCGCACCACGGCGGCCGGTTCGATCACGGGAGTCCGCTTCTACAAGTCCCCGGCCAACACGGGCACGCACACCGGCAGCCTGTGGAGCTCCACCGGTCAGCGCCTGGCCACGGGCACGTTCACCAACGAGACGGCCTCCGGCTGGCAGCAGCTGAACTTCGCCACCCCGGTGCCGGTCAAGGCGAACACCACGTACGTCGCCTCGTACTTCGCCCCGCACGGCGGGTACTCCTTCGACAACACCTTCGCCTCCGCTTCCGCGGGGCTCGCCCCGCTGACCGCGCTCAAGAGCGGTACCGACGGCGGCAACGGCGTCTACCGCTACAGCGGGACGGGCGGCTTCCCGAACACGGCGGCGAGCGGCAGCAACTACTGGGTCGACGCGGTCCTGGACACCTCGGCCGCGAGCACCACACCGCCCACCGTCACCTCCACCTCGCCGCAGTCCGCGGCGACCGGCACCCAGATCACGGCCTCGGCGACGGCCACCTTCTCCACGGCCGTCGACTCCGAGACCCTGGTGTTCACCCTGAAGGACTCCGGGGGTGCCAACATCCCGGGTACGAAGGTGATGGGCGCGGCCAACAGCGCGACCTTCACGCCGTCCAGCGAACTCGCCCTGAACTCGACGTACACCCTGTCGGTCCAGGCGAGCGACCTGTGGGGCAACACGATGGCCGCACCGGTCACGTGGAACTTCACCACCAGTCCCAACCCGCCCACCGTCAACTGCCCGTGCGGCCTGTGGCCGAACACCGCCACGCCGAGCACCACCAACGTGGTGGACGACGCCAACTCCGTGGAGCTGGGCACCCGTTTCCAGTCCGCGGTGAACGGCTACGTCACCGGTGTCACCTTCTACAAGGGCCCCGGCAACACCGGCAGCCACACCGGCAGTCTCTGGGCCGCCGACGGCACCCTGCTCGCCACCGGAACCTTCGGCAGCGAGACCCTGACCGGCTGGCAGCAGCTCAAGTTCGCCACCCCGGTGCCGGTCACCGCCGGCACCTCGTACGTGGCCTCCTACCACGCGCCGAACGGCAACTACTCGGTGGACGGCGGCTACTTCGCCGGTGCGCACCGCTCCTACCCGCTGGTCGCACCGGCCGACGGAACGGGCGGCGCCAACGGCCTCTACAAGTACGGCGCGAGCACCACCTTCCCCACCAACACCTTCGGCTCGGTGAACTACTGGGTCGGTCCGGTCTTCACCACCACCCTGCCGAACGGACTCCAGTCGGACGGGTCCACGGAGGTGGCCGGCCAGTGAGCACGGTCAGCGTGGTCATCCCCTGCTACAAGTACGGCCACTTCCTGGCCGACTGCGTCAAGAGCGTCCTGGACGAGCAGGAGGGCGTCGACGTCCGGGTGCTGATCATCGACGACGCGTCCCCCGACGACTCCGCGGACGTCGCGCGCGCCCTCGCGGCCGCCGACCCGCGGATCGAGGTCCGGGTCCACGAGCAGAACCGGGGCCACATCGCCACCTACAACGAGGGCCTGCTGGAGTGGGCCGACGGGGACTACGTGGCCCTGCTGTCGGCCGACGACCGGCTGGTCCCCGGGGCCCTGGTGCGCGCCGCCGCCCTGCTCGACGCGCATCCGGAGGCCGGTTTCGCCTACGGCCGGCCGCTGCGCTTCCTGCACGGCGGCCCGCTGCCCGCGGCCCGCACCCACAGCACGGGCTCCGTCGTCTACCCCGGCCGGTGGTGGCTGGACCGACGGTTCCGGGAGGGCACGGGCTGCATCACCTCGCCCGAGGTGGTCGTCCGCACCAGTCTCCAGCGCAAGGTCGGCGGCTACGATCCCGAGCTGCCGCACGCCGGTGACATCGAGATGTGGATGCGGCTCGCGGCGCACGCCGACGTGGGCTACGTCCAGGGGGCCGACCAGGCCTTCTACCGGGTCCACGGCAACAACATGTCCACCACGGACTTCGGCGGACAGCTCGACGACCTGCGCCAGCGCCTGGTCGCCTTCGACTCGGTGCTCGACAAGTGCGCCGACCTGCTGCCGGGCGCCGACCGGCTGGCACTGGCGGCGCGCACCCGGCTCGCCCGGTACGCGCTGCGGCGCGCCTACCGGGCGTACGACCGGGGGCGCACGGCGGTGGTACCGGTGGACGAGCTGGTGGAGTTCGCGGCCGAGTGCCTGCCCGGCCGCTACACCTCGCTGGCCGAGTACCGGGCGCTGCGCAGGCGTCGGCGCATCGGGGCGCGCGTCATGCCCTACCTTCAGCCTCTGGTGCTGTCGGCCGTGGCCGACAGGGGGCGCGAGTGGCTGTGGTGGCGGTCCTGGAAGCGCCGAGGGATCTGATGCCCCGTCTCCACCGGTTCTCCCGGCGGGTCCTGCGGACCGGCGTCGGCGCGCTCGCGCCGACGCCGGTTCCGGCGCGTCAGGAGCTGGTCGGTCCACAGGGTCGCCGCCACGCCGGCGACCGCGGCCAGCAGGGCCACGCCGGCCAGGGCGCGCACCCGGTCGCCGGTCCGCGCGACCGCGTTCGGCTGCACCAGGAGGTCCACGCTCATCCGGGCCCCGGCCGGGATGCCCTGCTGCGTCTGGAGATCGTTCAGGTGCCGGGTGTAGACCTCGATGATCTTGCGTACGGAGGCGTCGGCCGCCGCCGGGTCGGAGTGCTCCACCTGGATCTGGAGCGAGGGGATCAGGTGCCGCGGGGTGACGCTGGTGCCGCTGTTGCGCGGTGTCATCCGGTAGGTGCCGGTGACCCCCGCGGCCGTGAGCTCGGCCGCGCCGGCGGGCGAGCCGAGCTGCTGCACCACCCCGTACGAAACGGCGGCGAGCGGCGGTTGGAGGTTCGCGAGCTGGTTCGGCTGGGTGCTGGTCACCGGCGGTTTGAGCACCACGATCGCGGAGCTCAGGTAGACCGGTTCGGGCCGCAGCACCGCCATCGCTCCCGCGGCCGCCAGCAGCACCGCAACGACCAGGACGTACCAGCGCCGGCGCAGCGCACGGACCAACTCACCAGGCGACACGGGGATCCCTTCCTTCATGACCGATCTTTGCAGGACCCGGGTAGGTCCGCCATCAAATCCGCTACCCGGCAGGGGTGTTCGTGAGCATTCGTGAAATGGGCGCCGTGCTGCGCCGGCGCTGGTACGTGATCGTGCCGGCGATCCTGTTCAGCGTGCTGGCGGCGCTCCACCTGTACCGGTCGGTGCCGGTGGCGTACCAGTCGCAGAGCTCGGTGGCGCTGCTCGACTCCAACGCGGCGTCCCAGCTGCCGCCCGCCTTCGGCAATCCCATATCCAACGCGGGCGGCAGCCTGGTCGTGACGGCGGACGTGCTGATCAGGACGCTGTCCGGGGCCGATGCCGCCCGCGACCTGCACAGCCTGGGCGTGACCGATCCGTACACGGTCGGCTTCGCCGCGAACACCTCGGGCCCGCTGCTGACGCTGACGGTCACGGGCACCGACCGGGGAAGGGTACTGGAGGAGACGAACACGCTGACGGCCTTCGCCGGTGAGCAGCTCAACGCGCTCCAGGCGGCGGCGAAGGTCCAGCCCGCGTACTTCGTGCAGACCGCGCCGGTGGTGCTGCCGCAGACCCCGGTGCCGCAGCTCAAGAGCCGCTACCAGCAGGTGCTGGGGGTCCTCATCCTCGGAGCCGGCAGCGGGTTCACCCTCTCCTTCGTGGCGGACGCCCTGCTGGCGGCCCGCCGCCGCAGGCGCGAGAGCGCGGCCGAGGCCGGCGCGCGCGGGAAGGCCGGCCGCCGCCGGTCCCGGGGCCGCCACGTGGACGCCACCGCGCTCCTCACCGGGTACATGGCGCTGGCCTTCTTCATCCCGTCGAACCTGACGCTGCCGGGACTGGGCGGGGTGGGCACCCCGGCCAACGTGTTCGCCCTGCTGGCCCTGTTCTGGTACCTCGCGACCTGGCTCACCGGCCGGATCCGGCCGGCGCCCGGGACCCGGCTGCCGAGGGTGGCCATGTGGCTGCTGGCCGTGTCGGTGCTCGCCTCCTACATCGCGAACGCGGGCCGCGGCAGCGTGCGCAAGGAACTGCTCGGCGCGGACCGCGGCCTGATCGCCCTGCTGGTGTGGGTGTCGCTGGTGGTGCTGGTCTCCGCCGGCATCCAGGACCGCTCGCGCCTGGACGTACTGCTGCGCCGGGCCGTGGTGATGGGGACGATCGTGGCCGCCGTCGGGTTCTACGACTTCTTCACCGCGACCAACATCGCCGACAGCATCAGCATCCCCGGGCTGCAGTCGAGCGTCCCGCAGATCGCGACCCTGGACCGCGGGGCCTTCACCCGGCCCCGGTCCACCACGGCGCAGCCGCTGGAGTTCGGCGGGATGCTGGCGCTGCTGCTGCCCTTCGCCGTGCAGCAGGCCTTCGATCCGGTACGGAGCCACCTTCGGGCGTGGCGCCGCTGGGGGCCGGTGGTGCTGATGGGCGGGGCGCTGCCGCTGACGGTGTCGCGCACCTCGATCATCGGGGCGCTGCTCGTGATCCTGGTGATGGTGCCGCGCTGGAAGCCGCAGCGCCGGTGGAGCGCGCTCGGTGTGCTGCTGGGCGCGGTGGCCTGCTTCAAGGTCATCATCCCCGGGCTGATCGGCACCATCACCGCGCTGTTCGCGTCCTTCCTGACGAACTCCGACAGCAGTACCCAGGCCCGTACGGTCAAGTACAGCGCGATCGTCCCCTACCTGGACGAGCGCCCGTTCGTCGGACGGGGCCTGGGCACCTTCATTCCCGAGCTGTACTTCTTCACCGACAACCAGTACATGCTGACCCTCGCCGAGATGGGCTTCCTGGGGCTGTTCGCGCTCCTGTTCCTCTTCCTCACCGGCATCCACCAGGGCGGGGCGATCCGCCGGCTGGCCGTCGGCGAGTCCGACCGGGAGCTCGGGCAGGCGTTCTTCGCCTCGGCCGTCGTCGCCCTGGTCGTCAGCGCCACCTTCGACGCACTCAGCTTCCCGATGTTCGCCGGGATGTTCTTCCTGACGATCGCCGCCGGAGGCAGCTACCTCGGCTTCATCCGGCGCGCGGCGCCCAAGCCCCGATCCGTGGAGTTCCCATGTCTTCCCGCCGCCCCGTCTCCCCTCAGCCCCTCCCCGGCTCCGGCTCCGACGCCGGCTCCGGTCCGGTAGCCGTCGTCGTCGTCACCTGGAACAGCGCCGCGGTGCTGCCGGAGTTCCTCGCCTCGCTGCCGGAGGGCATGGCCGGGCTCGACTGGCGCCTGGTCGTCGCCGACAACGACTCGGCCGACCACACCGTGGACCTGATCGGCTCCCTTGCCCCGGAGGCGACGGTCGTCCAGACCGGCCGCAACGCCGGGTACGCGGCCGGGGTGAACGCCGCCCTCGGGGCGGCCGCCGCGTGGGAGGGCGGCTTCCGGGCGGCCCTGGTGTGCAATCCGGACGTCCGGATGCGGCGGGGCTGCGCCGCGCTGCTCCTGGACGCGCTCGGCGCCGCGGCGCCCGGCGGCGGCCGCGTCGGCATCAGCGTCCCGCTGCTGTACGAGGAGGACGGCCGCACGCTCCTGCACTCGCTGCGCCGCGAGTCGCGCGTGACGCGGGCGCTCGGCGAGGCGGTGATCGGCAACCGCCGGGCGGGGCGGTTCCCGCGCTGGAGCGAGCTGGTCACCGACCCGGCCGCGTACGAGCGGGCGACGGTCGCGGACTGGGCCACCGGCGCGCTGATGGCCCTGTCCCGGGAGTGCCTGGACGCCTGCGGGGCCTGGGACGAGTCCTTCTTCCTGTACTCGGAGGAGACCGAGTACTGCCTGCGGGCCCGGGACCGCGGCTTCGTCACCCGGCTGGAGCCGGCGGCCGCGGCCACCCATCTCGGCGGGGACTCGCAGGTCTCGCCGCGCCTGTGGACCCTGCTGACGCTCAACCGGGTGAGGCTCTACGGGCGCCGGCACGGGGCCGCGGCGACGGCCGCCTTCCGGGCGGCGGTCCTGCTGCGGGAGTCCTCGCGGGCGGTCCTCGGCCGCCCCGCCAGCCTGGCCGCCGCCCGCGCCCTGGCCAGCCCGTCCGCCCTGCGCACCACCCCCGGCCCTTAGGAGACCGGGCCGTCCCAGGCGGTGTAGAAGCTGTCCGGGTTGACCAGGTAGCGGACCGTGGGGCGGGGCAGGTGGCGCACCTCGTGGCGGCGGGCGTAGCGGCGGACGAGCTCCCAGTCCTCGCGGGGCAGCACCTCGGGGGTGCGCCGCAGCCGGCTGAAGTACAGGGACCGGGTGCGGCGCGCCACGAAGGCGTTGGTGTCCAGGAAGGCCTCGTGGGCGGCGCGGCGGCGGTCGAAGGGCACCGACAGGACGTCGCGTTCGGTGCCGTCGGGCAGCACCCTGCGCAGCGCCGTGTAGACGGCGTCGGGGCCGCCCGCGGGTTCCAGTACCGCCAGGGCCTGCTCCAGGTGGTCGGGCTCCCACAGGTTGTCGTCGTCGAGGAAGGCCACGTAGCGCGAACCGGTGAGCCGGATCCCCACGTTGCGCACGACCCCGGCGGTCGCCGTGTTCCGGGCCAGTGACACCGCGAACAGCCTTGGGTCTGCAGGCAGTTCCGGCAGGCCGGCGCCGTCGTCGACGACGATGACCACCTGGTCGGTCACGGTCTGCTCCAGCGCCGAGCGGACCGCCGCGCGCAGCGCCTCGGGGCGCCGGTGCGTGGCGATCACCGTGGCGACCAGGGCGGCCGGGGGGCGGCCCAGGACGGCGGCGAGGCGGGTGGTCTCGGCGTCCTCGAAGCGGCGCAGCCGCACGGCGGAGGGGGCCAGCAGGAGCTTGTTCCTGGCCTCGAAGAGCACCAGCCAGCCGAAGGCCCGCTTGAGCAGCTCCCAGGGGGCCCGCGCGATCCGGCGCATCATGAACTCTCCGTCCTCAGCCGGTTGGTTCGGGGGTGACGGGCCGGCCGTCGGACATCCGGTTGCCCTTCCACACGTTCCCGGCGCCGCCCGCGTTCCAGGCGGCGACCGGGCCGTAGGCGCCTGCGCCCGGGTGGTACTGGGTGGAGAAGACGTTGTCGGTGACCTGGATGCCGGTGGCGCCGGGGCCGCCACCGTAGAGCGCGTACGCTCCCCCGGCGAGCCAGTTGCCGTCGACGACGACGGAGGACACGACCCCGGTGTCGGCGAACAGGCCGACGGCCGCGGTGGCCCCCCGGTCCACCGGGGTGGAGTTCAGCAGGGTGTTGTGGCGCAGGATCAGCCGGCCCTTGTTGCCGCCGCCGCTGATGACGGCGTCGGTGTGCTGCCATTCGCCGCCCTGGTTGCGGAAGGCGACGAGGTCGTGCACGTAGTTGTCGTGCAGGTTCCCCTGTCCCATGGACAGGGCGTTGCCGAAGACCGAGATGTCGCACCAGCCGACCTCGACGGAGCTGCCTCCCATGTTGGAGACGGCGTAGTTCACACCGCCGTTGTCGGGGCCCTTGCCCGGTACGGCGGTGATGGTGGTGTGCAGGACCTTCAGTCCGCTGAATCCGGGGCGCAGGTTGATCCCCCACCAGTTGGTGGAGGTGATCCTGCTGTCGATGACGGTGACGTCGTTGGCGTAGATGTCGAGCGAGCCTCGGATGTCCCAGCCCTTGATGACCGTGCCGTCCTTCTTGACCGACATGTTGCCCGTGTCGTGCCGTTCCAGGGCGATGCGCGGGCCGGTGCTGTTCTCGTCGGGGAATCCGCAGGCCCCGGGCGAGGTGCAGGCGGAGGCGGAGCCGGAGGGCGAGGGTTCGGGCGTACCCGGTGAGGGCGTCGGGGAGGGCGTGGCCGAGGGGCTCGGCGTGGCGGTGGGCGCGGGGGCGGCCGTACCGGGGGGTGCGGCGGTCGGCGTGGCGGGCGGTGCGGCGGCGGGATCGCTCACACCGGTGCGGTCCGCCTGGTAGAGGGTCAGTACGACGGCCAGCACGACCCCGGCGAGCAGCCAGGCCCCCAGACGCCTTCGGTGCTGTGTCACGGCCGCCTACCCCCGGAGCAACGAACGGCTGGGCAGGACGCACAGGCCGTAGACGAGCGTGCCGGCGATCGCGGTCGCCAGGAGCGCGAGGACCCCGGAGCCGAGGTACCGCTCCAGGCCGAGGACCACCACCGCCATCACCACCCCGCCGAGGAAGGGCCAGGCACAGGCCCGGACGACGCCGGCGAACGGGATGCCGCCGCAGTGCAGGGCGACCAGGTACACCGGCACCACGACGACCGCGGCGACCAGGACCTGGCCCTGCGCGACCCCCGCGATCCCGCCGGTGCGGGCGCCCACGACGAGGACCGGGATCAGCAGGAGGAGCCATATGCCCTGGACGGCGATCAGCGAGCGGCGCCGGCCGATGGCCACCAGACAGTCGTAGGCGAGTTCGCAGCCGATGCGGATCAGGCCGAGTGCCATCAGCCAGGGCAGTGCGCGGGCGGCGGGCCCCCAGCGCTCGCCGTAGACGAGCTCGACGATCGGTCCGGCGAGGCCGGCCAGCAGCACGCACAGCGGGACGGTGACCGTGACCAGGACGGCGAGGGCGCGGCCGAATCCGTCGGCCAGCGCCTTCGGGGACTCGGCCAGCCGGGAGAATCCGGCGAAGGAGACCCGGCGGGCCGCCTCGGAGACGATCCGTACGGGCCAGCCGGAGATGTTGAACGCGAGCACGTAGAAGCCGAGGGCCAGCTGGTCCAGGGTCGAACCCACCACCATGGGCGGCACGTTGGCGACGCCGAGGGCGAGCAGGCTGGCCCCGGCGAGGGGCAGGCCGAAGCGGAGCAGGGCCCGGGCCTGTTCCCGGTCCCAACCGAAGCGCAGGGTGCCGGGGGCCGCGAGGCAGCAGCCGACGAGCGCGCCCGCGCTGCCGACGACGGCTCCCCAGGCGAAGCTCATCGCGCCCCAGCCCTGGACGGCCAGCAGCAGGGTCACCGTGGTGCTGAGCACGAAGTTGACCGCGTCGACGGCCATCCGCCGGCCCTGCGCGAACGCGCGGGTGAGGAAGCCCGCGGGCACCTGGGACAGGCCGTCGAGGACCACCACCAGGCACATGACCCGCAGGACGCCGGAGGCCTCGGGCGAGCCGAGCACGTCGGCCACCGCGGGGGCCACGGCGAACAGGACCACGTACAGCAGGCCGCTGGACAGGGCGCTCAGGGTGAGGACGGTCGGGGCGAAGCGGCGCGGGTCGCCCTCCCAGCGGATGATCGCGAGCGAGACGCCGAGCTCGTTCGCGGAGAGCAGGACCAGCAGCACCGTCTGCGCGATGCCGTACACGCCCCAGGCCTCGGGCCCGAGGAAGAAGCGGGCCAGGATGATCCCGGTCGCGAAGTTGCCGAGGCGCATGACCACGGTGTTGATCAGGCTCCACCGGGCGGCGGAGCCCACCTTGCGCCCGAGCGACGGCGCCGCCGGGGCGGTCTCGGTGTCCGTTCCGGCGGCGGTCACGGCGATCCGCCCGTACGGGAGCCGGCCGCGCCGGAGCCGGCCGGGTGGGCGACGGTCATGCGCAGGGTGGCCGTCGGGTCACCGGCGTCCTCCGCGGCCGGTCCGCCGGCCTCGCCGCCGTCGCCGGGGGCGGGCCGGTGCCTGCCGGGCACCGACCGCTGCCGCTTGCGGGCCTCCACGAAGAAGGTGGCCACCAGGCTGAGTACGAAGCCCAGCGCGCCCGCCATGACCAGGAACTGGAGCCTGGCCTTGGTCTGTGCCTCCGGCTTCTGGGGAGGCACGATCGTCGACATCCGGATCATGGCGTCGGGTGCCACCGACTGCTGGCTCTGGAACTCCAGCAGCCGCTTCTCCGCGTAGGTGGTGAGGATCTCGTCCGACTTCAGCACGGCGGCCGGGTCGGTCCCGACGACGCTCAGCCACATGTAGGGGCCGAGCGCGTTGTCGGCGATCTTCGCCTCGTGCACCCCGGTGACGCCCAGGGACTTCAGGTCGGCCTTGGCGCCGTCGGAGTTGAGGTTGCGGGCCAGGCCGTCGGCCATCCCGGTGAGCGAGGCCTGGGTGCTCAGGAAGGGGTTGCCGTCGAAGGCCACCGTGGCCTTCTTCGAGTTCAGCAGCGTCACCGTGCTCTGCGACCGGTACTCCACCGGGACCAGCAGGTACACGGCGGCGGTGAGCGCCGCCGTGATCAGCAGTCCGGGCAGCAGCACGTACCAGCGTCTGCGCATGACCCGCCAGATCTCCGCGAGATCCATGGTCTTCCCCTTCGAATTGCGTTTACAGCACGTGCTGTCGATCGGTGGCCGCGCCGCGCGGGACGAGGTCGGTCGGGCGCGGCCGGGCGTGCGCGGGCGGGCCGTCGAGCAGGACCGCGGCGATGCGCTCGCTCGCCCGGCCGTCCCACAGTGCGGGGCAGCGCGGCGCGGGCGGGTGGTCGAGGACCCGGTTCACGGTGGCCGTGATGCGCTCCGGATCCGTGCCCGCGAGCACGTTGGTGCCCTCTTCGACGGTGATGGGGCGCTCGGTGTTCTCCCGGAGGGTCACACAGGGCACGCCCAGGGCGGTGGTCTCCTCCTGGACGCCGCCGGAGTCGGTGAGCACCAGGCGGGCGGAGTCCTGCAGGGCGATGAAGTCGAGGTATCCGGCGGCCGGTACGAGCCGGATGCCGCCGGGCACGCCGAGTTCGGCGAGCCGTTCCGCGGCCCGCGGGTGCACGGGCAGCAGCAGCGGGCAGCGGTCGGCGATCTCGCCGAGGGCCTTGAGCAGGCCGCGCAGCGCGCCGGGGTCGTCGACGTTGGCGGGCCGGTGCAGGGTGACCAGGCCGTATCCGCCGCGGGTGAGTCCGTACCGGTCCAGGACGTCCGAGGTCCTGGCGCGGTCCAGGTTGGCGAGGAGGGTGTCGATCATGACGTTGCCGACGACGTGGATCTGGTCCTCCCGGTAGCCCTCCGCCCGCAGGTTCGCGGCCGCGTCGGGCGAGGGGGCCAGCAGGTAGTCGCTGAGCCGGTCGGTGGCGACCCGGTTGACCTCCTCCGGCATGCTCCAGTCCCGGCTGCGCAGCCCGGACTCCACGTGGGCCAGCAGCGGGCCGGCCTTCGCGGTGACCAGGGCGCAGGCGAGGGTGGAGTTGATGTCGCCGACCACCACCACGGCGTCCGGGGCGAGTTCGTCGAGCAGCGGCTCGAAGGCGGCCATCACCCGCCCGGTCTGCTGGGCGTGGGTGCCGGATCCGGCGCCCAGGTAGCGGTCGGGCGGGCGGATGCCGAGGTCGCGGAAGAACACGTCGTTCATGGACTCGTCGTAGTGCTGTCCGGTGTGGACGAGGATCACCTCGGCGCCGCGGCGCTCCAGTGCGTCCATCACCGGTTTGATCTTCATGTAGTTGGGCCGGGCGCCGGCCACGCAGACGATCCTGGTCATGGGTTCAGAGCACCTCCACCGTGGGTCCGGAGACCCGGTTGCGGCAGTCGAGGACGAAGGAGGCGTGCTCGGTCACCATCGCGTAGTCGAAGGAGTCGTGGTCGGTGAGCAGGACGACCACGTCGGCGGCGGCCAGCTCCTTGCGGGTCGGTTCGACCCGCACGAGCCGGGCGTCGACCTTGATGCTCTCCACCACGTGGGGGTCGGCCGCACGGACCTTGGCCCCCATGTCGAGGAGCAGCTGGGCGATGCGGACGGCGGGCGACTCCCGGGCGTCGCCGGTGTTCTTCTTGTACGCGAGCCCCAGCAGCAGGACCTTGGAGCCGTTGACCGAGCGGCGTTTGGCGTTGAGCGCGTCGATCACCCGGCGCGTCACGTACTCGGGCATGTGGTTGTTGATGTCGTTGGCGAGTTCGACGAAGCGGAAGTTCTGGCCGAGTTCGCGCTGCACCCGCCAGTTCAGGTAGGAGGGGTCGATGGGCAGGCAGTGGCCGCCGACGCCCGGGCCGGGGGTGAACTTCATGAAGCCGAAGGGCTTGCTGGAGGCCGCCTCGATGGCCTGCCAGACGTCGATGTCGAGGTGGCGGGCGAACATCGCTATCTCGTTGACCAGCGCGATGTTCACGTGCCGGAAGGTGTTCTCCAGCAGTTTCGCCAGCTCGGCCTCCTTGGGCGAGCGGACCGGGACCGTGGTGTCGACGAGGTCCCCGTAGAAGGCCTCGACGGCCTTGAGGGAACGGGCGTCGACTCCGGAGACCACCTTGGGTGTCTGCTGGAAGCCCCAGACGGTGTTGCCCGGGTCGATGCGCTCGGGGCTGTAGCCGAGGTGGAAGTCCTCGCCCGCGGTGAGCCCGGAGCCGTCCTCCAGGATCGGCGCGAACAGCTCCTCGGTGGTGCCCGGGTAGGTGGTGGACTCCAGGACGACGGTCGCGCCCGGCCGCAGGAAGCGGGCCAGGGTGTGGGCCGACTCCTCGATGTAGCGCAGGTCGGGGGCCCCGTCCTGTAAGGGGGTCGGCACGGTGACGACGGCGACGTCGAAGCCGCCGCAGTCCCGGGCCAGTTCGCTCGGGCGGTAGGTGCCGTTGGCCAGCGCCCGGTTCAGCCGTTCGGAGGAGACGTCCTCCACGTACGATTCGCCGGCGGCGAGGCTCTTGACCCGCCGCGCGTCCACGTCGTACCCGATCACCTGGTGTCCGACCTCGGCGGCCCGGATGGCCAGCGGCAGTCCGACGTATCCCTGTCCCACGACGACGACGCGCATCAGTGACTCCTGTTCGCGGAACCGGCAGACGGTGTGCGGTGGATGAGTTCCCGGACCGTCATGGCCAGGAAGGCAGCGTTGGTGGTGAGGTAGCGCTTGCCGAGACGGCGCGGCTCCTGGAGGGTGCGGTAGAACCATTCGAGTCCCATCCGCTGCCAGACCAGGGGGGCCCTCTTGGTGATGCCGGCGAGGATGTCGAAGGAGCCGCCGACTCCGTGGACCACGTGGGCGCCGGTGCGCTTGCCGTAGCCCGCGGTGAAGATCTCCTTCTTGGGGGAGGTCATCCCGAGGAACAGCATCCGGGCGCCGCTGTCCGCGACGGCGTCGGCGATCGGCTCCTGGTCGGAGTCGTCGAAGTAGCCGTTGCGGCTGCCGGCCACCCGCAGGCGCGGGAAGCGTTCGGAGATCTGCCGGAGCATCTTCTCCAGCACGGACTGTTCGGCGCCGAGCAGGTAGACGGGGATGTCCGCCACCTCGGCCGCCGCGAGCAGCCGCATGAACAGGTCGATGCCCGCGACCCGTTCGGGCAGCCGGACGCCCAGGACGCGGCCGGCCCAGACCACCGCCTGGCCGTCGGCCAGGACGAGGTCGCAGCCGGCGACCGCCGCGGCGAGCCGGGGGTCGCGCCGCATGTTGACCAGCTTGGCGGCGTTGACCATGCCGATCTCGATCTGTTCACCGCGCCGGACCGCGTCGAGGCAGCGCTGCACGGTTTCGTCCATGGTCAGCGGATCGAGCGCGATCCCGAAGAGGAAGGGCCGCTGGGTCATCTCGGCAGCCCCCCGAGCCAGGCGAAGAGCATCCAGCCGAACTCGTACGGGCGGCACTCGCGGTCGACCGCGAGGGGCCGGAAGATCCGGTCCAGCGGGGCGAGGCGCGCGCCCGGCACGACCCGGGTGGTGAGCCCGCGGGCGGCGCGGACGGCCTTCTTCGGGTCGCCGCGGTAGACCTTGCGCCAGGTGACGCCGTGGTCCTCGCGGATCATCGGCTCCCGCGGGCTGCCGGTGGGGCCGGCGAGTTCGGGCACGTCGGTCATCCAGCGCAGGCCCTTGCGGACGGCCGCGCCGAAGTCGGTGCCGCCCGCCTCGGCCAGGTCGAGCAGCGCGGTCGGGGCCATGGCGTGCTGGTGCACGCTGTAGACCGGGTAGCCCTCGATCACGTCGCCGCGCCGGGCGTCGTAGTGCCACCACCACTGGCCGCCGTCGCCCTGCAGTGCGCAGATGCGGGCGGCGCAGGCGTCGGCGGCCGCGAGGGCCTGCGGGTCGTCGCCGCTCGCGTGCAGCCGGGCCAGTGCCTGGAGCGGATAGGTCTGGTCGGCGAAGCAGGCCACGTGGGAGCGGTACCCGGGGACCAGCCCCGGCCCGGTGGCGTGCGGGAAGAGCGGGCTGTCGCCCGTCCTGGCCAGCAGCAGGCGGGTGCGGGCGGCCGCGAGGCGGTCCTCCACGTCCACCGTGCCGCGCGCGGCGGCGAGGGCGGAGAGCACCCAGGCCGCCTCGACCGTGTACTGCGGCCGCCCGGGCACGTCCAGTTCCGCGACCCGGTCGAGGGCGTCGGACAGCTTCGGGTGGCCGGTCTCGGCGGCGGCCCAGGCGATGAGTGCCGCGTCGCCGAGGTTCACCACCCCCGGCAGCCGCTCGACGAGCAGGCCGGCGAACTCCCCGGCGGTGCGCCCGCCGAACAGGGCGCGCTGGCGGTCCTCGGGCAGGAACCGGGCGCCCAGCGCGGTGATGGCCGCGTACCGGGTGCTGGTCCCGCGCTGCTCCAGGCGGCGGGTGCCGTCGGGCGAGACCGTTCCCGCCCTGGTGAACACGAAGGTCTCGGCGCCCGGCAGGTACATCGCGGGAAGTCCCGCCTCGGCCAGCGCGAGCAGCCGTTCGGCGAGTGCGTGCAGCGGCAGGTCCTCGCCGGCCAGTACTGCTAATCGTGTGCTGGTCATCGGGTCCCCACCCCGATCCCCCGGGTGCTCCGCGCACTCCGTATGTCCGAGCCGTACGGCACCAAGACACCTACCCCCTCTGATCGCTCCTCGGAGGGGATTGCGCGTGACGACGACGCCCGTGCCTCCGGTGTCGTCCCACCGATGGCACGAGCCGTACCGAGGCTGCGTCTGGACCCCCCAGCGATGCCTCGGACTGGAGCATGCGTGATCGGCAGTGCGGGCGGGCGCATGGTGTGCGCGCCCGCCGTCACACTGCCGGCGATGCCCTCGTCGTGTTTACAACCCCCCACTGAGCACGGCCTGTTGCGTGCTCAGATCCCGTATACAGGGACAAGGTATGCCCACGGATGTTCGTTGATTGCGGTTTTGAGGAAATGCCGGTGACGTAGTTTGCCGACGTTCCGTCAGGTTCGCTCCAGGAGCGTGCCGTCCTTCTCGTCGTGCAGCGCGCCGGTGCGCGGGCACTCCCACACGCCGGGCTCGCCCGCGCGCTCCACCAGCCGGACCCCCGCCCGGCCCACCCAGCCGATCCGCCGCGCCGGCACACCCGCCACGAGCGCGAAGTCCGGTACGTCCTTCGAGACCACCGCACCGGCCGCCACCAGCGCCCAGCGCCCGACCCGCACCCCGGCCACGCACACCGAACGGGCCCCCAGCGAGGCCCCCTCGGCGACCACGACCCCGGCGGGCTCCCAGTCGCCGTCGCGCTTGAGCCGGCCGTCGGGTTCGACCGCGCGCGGGTAGAAGTCGTTGGTGAGGACGGCGGCCGGGCCGATGAACACCCCGTCGCCGAGCTCCGCCGGCTCGTATACGAGCGCGTAGTTCTGGAGCTTCACGTGGTCCCCGATCCGTACGCCGGGCCCGACGTACGCCCCGCGCCCCACGATGCACCCGCGCCCGAGCCGGGCCTCCTCCCGTATCTGCGCCAGATCCCAGATCGTGGTCCCCTCACCGAGCTCGGCGCTCTCGTCGACCTGGGAGGAGGGTTGGATGCGGACGCTCACGGCGCGGTCCCCTTACGGTTCGCGAGGCATACGGACGTACGGACGCACGGACGCACGTCCGTACGGGCCGAGCATATGCGCCGGCGGGGCACCCCACGTGTGGATCAACCAACCGTCTGCGTCCGGGATTTGGCCGGTTTCACACCCTGCCCCGTCCGGTCAGAGCAGGCGTTCGGGAACGGAGCCGGCCGGGACGGTGCGCGTGTGGAGGCGGCCGTCGGGGGCCAGGAACTCCACCTCGCCCATCGGGTCGGCCGTGACCTCGCCGACGACGGCGGCCTGCCGGCCGTGGGGGTGGGCGCGCAGCGCCGTCAGGACCCGGCCGGTGTGCTCCGGCGGGACGAACAGGCACAGGCAGCCCGCGCAGGCCGCGTCCAGGGGGGCCAGGCCGCGGGCGCCGAGGGCCACCCGGGCCTCGTACCGTACGGGCAGGGCGGCCTCGTCGACGCACAGCGTCAGGCCGCGGCCCGCGGCGCACTGGCGCAGCACCTCCGCCAGGCCCCCCGCGACCACGGTGCGGGCGTGGTGGATGTCGGCGCCCACCTCCCGCAGCATGCCGCCGAGCGGGGCGCAGTCGCTGGGGACGTGGTGCTCGTAGCCGAGGCCGTCGCGCAGGGAGACCAGGTGGGCGGCGTGGCTGCCGAGCGGCCCGGTCACCACGATGCGGTCGCCCGGCCGGACCGAGTCGAGGTCCAGGGCCGGTGCGCCGGGGCCCAGCACCCCGAAGGCGGTCGCGGTGACGAAGACCCGGTCGGCCTCGCCGGCGCGGACGACCTGGGTGTCGACGGCGGCGATCGTGACGCCGGCCTCGGCGGCGGCGGAGCGCACCGAGGCGGTCAGCCTGCGCACCAGCTCCAGCGGGAGCCCGGCCTCCAGCACGATGCCGAGGGCGATGTGCCGGGGTTCGGCGCCGGTGACGGCCAGTTCGTTGACGGCGCCGCAGACGGCCACCCGCCCGATGTCGCCGTTGCCGAAGAACGGCGGGTCGACGACGTACGTGCCGGTCCGGACGATGACGCTCCGGTCCGGCAGGAGCTCCTCCTCGATCAGGGCCCGTACCCCCGGCCCGAAACCGACCTGGGCCGCTTCCCACCCCTGTGTGTACGTCACGCCATCCCCCGATGCCCGCGAGTCATGATCGCCCCATCATCCTGCGCGTACGGGGCCGGGCATACCCGTTTCGGCCGTACGGCGCCGGATGAGGGGTCAGTAGGGGCGCCGGCCCGGAGCGGTCAGCAGGGGCGCCGGCCCGGACGTCCGTAGCCGCGCAGCAGGACGACGGCGCCGGCGGTGGCCAGGGCCGGGAGCAGCGCGAAGCCGGCCAGCATGCCGAGTTCGGCGCTCGCGCTCTGCTCGGCGGCGCGGCCGGTGCCGGAGGAGACGTAGCCGGAGAGCTGGAGCACGAGGCCGTAGAGGAAGGGACCGAGGGCGACGCCGAGCCCCTCGCCGGTGGTGAACAGACCGGACAGGACGCCGGCCTGGCGGCGCTCGGTGCGGGCGGAGTCACGGGCGATGCAGTCCGGCAGCATCGCGTACAGGAAGAGCAGCTGGCCCGCGTGGCCGGTGCCCGCGAGCGCCATGGTGGCGAGCACCGCCGCCGGGGGCAGCAGCGGGGCGGCGAGGAAGAGCAGGCAGCCGGTGGCGAAGAGGGCGGAGGCGAAGGCGTGTCCGCGGCGGCCGCGCAGCCGTGACCAGAGCGGGAGGGTCAGCAGGTTGGGGGCGACGAACGCGGCCACCATCGGGCCGACCCCGGCGGAGTCGTGCAGCACGTGGTCGGCGAAGTACGGCGCGCCCGCGAGAAGGACCCCCGTCGCCACGGACTGGACGACCACGCACCGCAGCAGCGCCGTGAAGGAGGGGTTGCCGCGGGCGGCCGCGAACTGGCGGCGCAGGCTGGCCTCGCTCTCCAGGACGGGGCCGGAAGGGCCGGCGCCGGAGGTGCCGGCGAACACCCAGAGCGTGCCGAGGGCGATGACCGCCGCGCCGAACACGCCGACCCAGCGGTGCCCGGCGAGGCCGCCGCCACCGGCGTCGACGAGGGCGGGCGCGGCGGCGCCGGTGACGAGGGCCGCCACCCCGATGACCGCGACCCGCCCGCCGACCAGCCGCATCCGGTCCTGGTCGCGGTCGGCGAGCTCGGCGGGCATGGCGACGTACGGCACCTGGAAGAAGGCGAACGCGGTGGCGGTGAGCAGGTAGCCGGCCGCGGTGAACCAGGCGCCGGCGCTGCCCGGCAGCGGGCCCGCGAAGGTCAGCGCGAAGGCCAGGGCCATCACGAGGCCGCCGCCGAGGACGTACGGGCGGCGGGCGCCCCAGCGGGTACGGGTGCGGTCGCTGGCCCGCCCGACCAGCGGGTTGAGCAGCGCGTCCCACGCCTTGGGCACGAAGACGATCGCGCCGGCCAGCGCGGCGCCCACGCCCAGGGTGTCCGTGAGGTACGGGAGCAGGAGCAGGCCGGGGAGGGTGGTGAAGGTACCGGTGACGAGGGAGCCGGAGGCGTAGCCGAACCGGAGCCGGGCGGACAGAGCGGCCGGCGGCCGGTTCGGCGGTCCCGAGGGGGCGGGCGGGGCGTCCGGTACGGCGCGGGGGGTGCGCGCGGACCCTGTGGTGGCCATCGGGGGCTCCCTTCCGGGATCGGGGAGAGCGACGGTGCGAAGGCCCCGCCCGAAGGGGTGGGGGACGTCCCGGGGGGCGGGGCCTCGGCACGAACAGTGCGCCCCGCCGCATGGAGGTCACTAAAACCCAGGCGCCTTCAGGGTCTCGGGCACGGCCGTGCCCTCGGCGAGAAGGGCTGCTACTCCTGCGGCGGCTCCTGGCGGCGGCATTGCCACCGCTTCCAGGCGATGGCGACGCCGGCTGCCACTGCGCTGCCGAGGATCTGCGACGGCATGTTGGTGAGGAGTCCTTCGAGGGCGAGGTTCAGCAACTCGTGCATGTCAACTTCCCCTAAGCAGTGGTGACTTGCTCGGTGAGACCAGGGTGCACGAGGCGGTGACCCGCCAGGACGCATGGAGACGGACGGCTACGGATTCCCACGAACCCGAACGTAGAACGAAGCAATCCGACGGCTGCGTACGAGGTGAGATGCTGGTGGATGGTTCTGGACGGTTCTGGACGCAGGGGGCGCGTTATGGGGAAGCCGGGTCTGTTCAAGAGGCCGGAGTTGCCAGAGGGGCCGCTGAAGGCTCTGAACGATGCGCTGCACACACTCCACCTCTGGGCGGGGCGGCCGTCCCTGAGTGTGATGCTCCGGGCCATGGATGCGTCGACACGGGCCTCGCGAAGCACGCTCCATGCCGCGTTCACCAGCCCGGTACTGCCGAGCCGGGACGTCTTGGACTCACTTGTCGAGGTCTTGGGCGCGCGTGCCCGCAGAACCACTCCAGAGGAGCAGATCGATCGATTCGATGCCCTGTGGCAGGCGGCGGCGGTGGACGAGATCGTCGAACTCGTCGCAGACGTGCCGTCGCTCCCCGTGGAGCTTCAGGAGTCCGTGGCGGAGGCCGTGCGGGGCGGGCTTGAGTATTGGAAGTTGCCAGGAATGTTGCCTGAGGGGCTCATCGTGCCCCCACAGCCCACCGTGCGGCCTGGGCACGGAAGTGAGTCGCGCGTCCTCCGAGAGCACCTTTGGGCATCGAGCCCCGACACCGTCGCTGACGTTCTCGTCCTCTTGAGGGACATTCGGGCGAGCGAGCAGGACGAGCCGCAAAGGGGAGGGGAATTGGTACTGGCCAAACTGATGCTGGATCAGGGCCTCTTGAAGGACTTCTCCGGGATCATGGAGAACTTCCGGGACCACCGCGATTCTCTCGCCACGATCCGCTTGGACCCCTCCGACGTCGGGAGTGCGAAGACAGCAGGCCAAGACGACCAGGCTCTCCACGCATACCGCGTCTCGCCATGGGAGCGCGACGCCATGCCGCCCCCAGGCCAAGCCGGCCACGGAGGACATCCGCTCGCTTGACGCAACCCCTCCATCGCGGATCCGGATGACGCGATGCGTCCGGGCGGCGGGCCGCCCGCAGGCCTGCGCGGTGTACCGCTCCTCCACCACATGACGTGGTCGTCCCTGCGGGATGCCGGGAGCCCCGGCCGTCGGTGCTTTGTGCGCGGTGGCCGGGGCTCCGGTGTGTTCGGGTCGGGTGGTCAGCCCTGGGTGAAGTAGCCGAGGAGGTCGGCGATGACGTGGTTGCTGCCGCCCCAGCTGTTCCAGATCGCGATACGGCCGCCGGCGGCGGGCGTGGTGACGTGGTTGGGGACGGTGACACCGGGCCGGGTGTTGAGGCTGCTGGCCTCGGGGCGGGCGGTGCCGTCGGCGTGGGCGGTGAGGAAGCCGGCGCCGACGGTGTCGGTGGCGGTGATGTTGACGACGGCGCCGAGGGCGTTCGCGGGGATGCCCGCAACCGTGGTGGTGGCGCCGGGGGCCATCTTGCCGGTGGTGCGGGTGTCGGCAAGGCGGGTCGGCACGACCGGGGTGAAGAGGGCCTTGCCGTCCTTGGCGTAGTAGCCGACGGCGTCGAGGATCAGGTCGGTGGCACCGGCGTTGTTGTAGAAGGTGACGGTCCCGTCCGCGCCGACGGGGACGATGGCCTGGTTGGACTTGTCGACGCCGGGCTCGGGGTTGAGGTTCGACGTCGCGGTGCGCTTGGCCGGGTCCGGGTAGGCGATGACGTGGGTGTTCTGGGTGGTACCGGTGCTGGTGAGGTTGAACGCGACGGCGGTGGCATCGGCCGGGATGCCGTTGACGCCTGCGACCTTGACGGTCCGGGTCTGCCCGCCGCCGAGCTTCCCGCCGGTGGTACGGGTGTCCAGGACGCGGGTCGGGGTCTGCGGCGTGAACCGCCGGCCGATGTTCGGCTGGTAGTAGCCGACGAAGTCGACGATGAGGGCGGCCTTGCCCGCGTTGAGCTGGGCGAGGATCTTCCCGTCGGCGCCGACGGGCACGGTGACGGTGTTGGAGGCGGTGCCGCCGGCCTTGACGTTGACGTTGGACGTGATCGGGCGGGGCTGGCCGGAGGGCCAGACGCTGAGGTGGGTGTCCTCGGAGGCGTCGGTGACGGTCACGTTGAGGACGACCGCGGCCATGCTGCCCGACTGGGGGTGCTTCGGGTCGGCGATGCCCACGGGCAGGGTGATCGGGGTGGCACTGCCGGCCTGGAGCGAGCCGCCCTCGCGGGTGTCGAGCACTCGGAACGGCTCGACCGCCGCGTAGCCGGAGGGGGCGTAGTCGACGCGGACGTTCCGGCTCACCGTGTTCACGGCGCCCTTCTTGTCCCCGAGGGTGAACGTCACCTTGTAGTCGCCGGGCTGGGCGTAGGTGTGCGCGTAGGCACGGTCCATGTGGTCGCTGTGCGCGTACGTACCGTCGCCGAAGTCCACGTCGACGCGCTGCACCGGCCACGGTGCCGCGGTGGCGGGCCGGGGGTCGAACTCGTAGGTCAGCGGGCGGGTGTAGCCGATCGGGTTGTCGGAGGTCGGCAGGACCGCCTGGGTGGTGAAGCCCGCGGTCAGCGGGCCGGGCGCCGTCGCCCTGGTGGTGGTCTCGCCGGTGGCCCGCACACCGACGCCGGTGACCGCGGTCACCTTGACGGTGCACTCGCAGGGCTTCGCGTAGACGTGCTGGGCGGTGCGGTCCTTGGTGGTGACCGGCGCCGTGCCGTCACCGAAGTCGTAGGTGTAGGTCAGCCCGCCCCACCTGCTGTCGGTGATGGCCTTGGCCGTGACCGTGGTGCCGACCGGGGCCCAGTTCTCCTCGATCTCGACCGAGGCCGTGGACAGCGAGTCCTGGGTCTCCCGGTTGCCGCGGTCGATGTACCCGCCGTTCTTCCCGGTGTTGGGCTGGCGCGGGTCGTCGGCGGTCGGGAAGTCACGCTCGTCGGTGGGCAGGACGCCCGGAGCCGTCGGGTCCCCGGAGTCGATGATGGGCGAGCCGTCGTTCCCGTCGACCACCCACATCGCGGACGGGACCAGGATGTCGTGCTCACCCTGGCCGGTCGCCGCCTTGAGCGCGGCGGCGGTCTCGTAGGTGGTACCAGCCCACTTGTACGCCGTCAGCCAGCTGGTCTCGCCGTCGACCAGCAGGTTGGAGTCGGCGCGGGTCCCGGAGGCCGCGCTCGGCGCCACCTCGATGCCGGTGACCGGGGCGCCGTCCGGGCACGGGCGGGTCATCCGGTACGCGTAGACCACATTGTTGAACAGAGCCGATCCGGTGGAGGTACCGGTGACCGAGGCGGATGCGAAGCAGTCGTTGACCAGCCTGTTGTTGGTGATGACGGTGCCGGGCGCGTCCTGCGCGGCGACCGGCGGTCCGTCGACGCCCACCAGTTCGTTGCGGCCGAGCAGCGTGCGCTGGGAGCCGCCCTCGATACGGACGTCGGTCGCGTGGCTGCGAGTGAGGCGCACATCCGTGCTCGCGCCGCCGATCACGACGCCGGGCACGTGGCCGCCAGAGGTCCTCAGCCGGTCCAGCTCGATGTCGGCGGACCCGGAGACCCTGACGGTGTTGGGCCGGAGCCCTCGGACCACCAGGTGCGAAGCACCGTTGACGGTGAGCGACTTGACGGAGATCGCGGGCTGGCGGTCGGCGAGCTCGGCGTCGAAGACGATCGGCTTGCCCGGCGTGCCGGAGCGGTCGAGATCCAAGGCCTCGGGGTAGACGCCCATCCCGATCTTCACGGTCTGCCCCGGTCCGGCCACCTTGGCGGCCGCCGAGATGGTGCAGTACGGGACCGCCTGCGAGCCGGGTCCGGAGTCGGTGCAGTTCGACCCCTCCCGGCTGTTCACGTAGAGGGTGGAAGGGGTTTCGGCCGCGGTGGCGGCCGGTGTCCCGAGAAAGGTGACGAGACCCGCGGTGAGCAGGACGGTCGCACGAGTGGGGCGCAACGGAAGGCATCCTTCGAGCAGAAAACGGCGTGGGTCGCCACGGGCAGTGCGGTGCGGTGCGGTGCATCACGACACCGGATGGCGCCAGTTCCCCCCGGCGGCCATCGGACACTCGGACCCGTAGCGGCAGGGATCATCATCCACTTTCGGCCAGCCGCTGTCACGCCGATTGCCGACTCTTTTTGAGCGCGTTCAATGATTCCTCTGCCGCCGGGCCCCGCAGGGAGCCGGGAGCCCGGGGGCGGGACGAGTTCCTGCCATGCACCTTGCTGACACCGGCGCCGGGTGGCTGCCCGCTCCACCACGGCTCCACCATGGCTGCAGAGAAGGAGAGGGACATGACAGTCGACAACGGCACGACCTCGCCCCCCACCATCCATGGACACGCGACCGCGGGCACCCAGCACCTGATCCACCGTCCGCCCACCCGGGCGTACTACGCCCTGGACGCACCCAGCCTGGGTGAGGAGCACTTCACCCTCGTCGGCGCGACTCCCGTCACTCACCCGCTCTTCAACGACGGCCCGGGGCACTTCCACGACCTGCAGATCGCCACCGAGACGGTGCGCGAGATCGGCGAGTTCGTCGGGCACCGCTACTTCGGCGTGCCGGACGACCGGCCCGGCCTCTTCTACCGCTTCACCCTCGACTTCACCGACCTCTCCGCCTGGCGCACGGACGCGGGCGCCGCCGGCCCCGTCCCGCTGGCCACCCACATCACGGCCCGCCCGGCGAACGTGGTGGCCGAGGTCCCGCGCGGTCTCGACTTCCACCTCCAGGTCACCATCGACGGCCGCCCGTGCGCGACCGGCGCCGCCGGCCTGGTCTTCCTCATGCCGAAGCTGTACCGCAAGCACGTGGAGCACTCCCGGCAGGCCCTGCAGGCCGCGCCCGAGCTCGACGACGCCCCGGACGGCCCGCTGCGCCCGGTCGACTCCGCCGAGGCGGGCCGCTACGCCCCCGAGAACATCGTGATCAGCGAGCCGACCGACGTCTCGCGCGGCCGGCTCAGCACCTGGCTGCTCGCCACCCGGGTCAGCCCCGTGTTCACCGGCGAGGACGGCCAGTACTCCGGTCTGCACCTGATGGAGGCCCTGCGCCAGACCTCGCTGCTCGCCTCGGGCCGCGCGCACGGCCTCAACCCCGCGCGCAGCACGCTGGGCGCCTGCCAGGTGCACTTCCGCGGGCCGGCGGAGCGCGATCTGCCGCTGCGGTGCGTGGCGGTGGCCGGGCCGCTGGGGCGCGACGACGAGGGGCGGCCGACCGTTCCCGTCACGCTCACCCTGACGCAGCGCCGCCGGGCCGTCGCCGAGGCCCGTACCTCCGTGGTGCAGGACTACTGAGCACCATGCGCTTCGGGATTCTGGGCCCGCTGGAGATCGCCGGCGGTACGGGCCCCACGGACGCCGGCCAGACGACCTCGTACGCCCCGCAGGCCGCCAAACTGCGGGTCGTCCTCGGCACGTTGCTGGTCCGGGCGAACGAGGTCGTGTCGGTGGAGAGCCTCATCGACGAGCTCTGGCCGGACGCGCCGCCGCGCACCGCGACGACGACGCTCCAGGTGTACGTCTCCCACCTGCGCAAGACCCTGCAGAGCGCCGACCCGGAGAACGGCCGGGAGGCGCTGGTCACCCGCCGGCCGGGCTATCTGCTGCGGGTCGGCGCGGACGCGGTCGACAGCACGGCCTTCGAGGAGCTGTCCCGGCGCGGCCACCAGGCCCTGCAGGACGCCGACTTCGCCGCCGCGGCCGAGCTGCAGCGGCGGGCGCTCGCGCTGTGGCGGGGACCGGTGCTGTCGGACACCCCGCACGGTCCCGTACTGGAGGGCGCGGCCGTGCGCCTGGCCGAGGCGCGCACGACGGCGCTCGACGAGCGCATCCGGGCCGAGCTCCACCTCGGGCTGCACCGTGAACTCGTCGCCGAACTCCAGGAGCTGGTCGCCGAACACCGGATGCACGAGGAGTTCCACACCCATCTGATGGTGGCGCTGTACCGGTGCGGGCGGCAGGCCGAGGCCTTACGGGTGTTCGCGCTGCTGCGCGAGACCCTGGTCGAGGAGCTCGGGATCGAGCCGGGTCCGGCGTCGAGCCGGCTCCAGCGGCGCATCCTGGAGGGCGACCCCGCGCTGTCGCGGTCCGGGGCCGGGGCGAGGGCCAGGACGGCGGCCGGGACGGGTCCGGGGGGCGGGACGAAGACGAAGGGGGCGGGCGCCGGCGCGGCGCCGGCCGGACCGGGACTGGCCACGCACCACGACGACGGCGCGGCCGGGGCCGAAGCCGCGTACGGGGAACGGGCGCCGGGCACCGGCGAGGGGATCGACGCGGGCAGCCGGTCCGCGGCGGTCGGCGCGCCGCTGCCCGCCGCCGACCCCTGTTTCACCGCCCGGACCGACGAACTCACCGCACTGGAGCGGATGTTGCGCAGCGCCCCGGCGGGCGGCTGCGTCGCCGTCACGGGCATGCCGGGCGCCGGCAAGACGGCCCTGGCCGTCGAGGCCGCGCACCGGGTCGCGGACGCCTTCCCCGACGGCCGGATCTTCATGGACCTGCGGGACGGCGCCGGCACGCCGTCGGGCGGGCCGCAGGCGGAGCGGGCGCAGGCCCTGGACCGGCTGCTGCGCGGGTCCGGCGGACCCGCCGGCCCGGCGGACGGCCCTTCGGCGGCCCCCCGGGTGCTGCTGGTCCTGGACGGCGTCACCTCCGAGACCCAGGTGCGGCCCCTGCTGCCCGCGCTGCGGGGCGCCGTGGTGCTGCTCACCGCGCGCCGCGTGCCCGCCGGGCTCCCCGGACTGCGGTCCGTGGTGCTCGGACCGTGGCGTCCCGAGGAGACCAGGCGGCTCGTCGGGCTGTTCACCGGGCGCGCCGGTACCCGCGCGCTGACGCGCGGCGGCACTCCCGTCCTCGATCCCGGCCCCGGCCCCGATCCGGGCACGGTCGCCGAGATCGCCGAACTGTGCGGGCGGCTGCCGCTCGCCGTGCGGACCGCCGTCGCGCAGCTCGCGGCCCGGCCGCACTGGTCGCCCGCCACCCTGGCGGAGCGGCTGCGGGAGGAGGGCGGCCGCCTGGACGCGCTGCGGAGCGGGGACGTGGACGTACGGGCCCGCCTGCTGGAGGCGTACGCGGCGTGCCCCGACGAGCAGCGGCGGGCCTTCCGGCTGCTGTCCCTGCTGCCCCCGGGCCGGTTCGGCGCCGTGCAGGCCGCCGCCGCGCTGGACGTGACCGGGCCGCAGGCCTCGGTGGCTCTGGAGGCCCTGGCCGACGAGCGGCTGGTGGCGGTGGACCGGGACGGCTGGCACCTTCCGGAGCTGCTGCGGCTGCTTGCGGTGGAACGGCTGGCCCTGGAGGAGGAGCCCGGGGCGGTGCGTGCGGGGGCCGAGCGGGTGTGCCGTGCGTACGTCGACGCCGCGGAGCCCGGTCACGTACCGGACGCCGGTGCGCGCGCGCTCGTACGCCTGGCCAGGACCGCGTACGAGGCCGGACTGTGGGCGCTGACCGTGCAGCTGACGGACGCCCTCGCCGGCGCGTGGGTGCAGGACGAGGGCGAGGCCGCCTACACGCTGGCCCTGGACGCCGCCGAGCGGTGCGCGGACCGGCCGGCCCAGGCGCGGATGCTGCGCTCGCTCGGCGATCTCGCCTGGCAGTACCGGCGCGTGGAGCGGGCCCACGAGCTGTTCTCCGGGGCGCTGGCCCTCGCCCGGGCCGCGGACGACGAGGAGGAGGCGGCGCGCGCCCTGGTGGGACTGGCCGAACTGCGCCTGGACGCCGGCGAGTCGGCGCAGGCGGCCGCCCTGCTGGAGCCCGCCCTCGCCGCCCTGTCGGCGCCCGGCCGCACGCGGGGCCGGTACGAGGCGAGCCGCGCGCGGGCGCTGCTGGCGCTGGCGCAGGACGGGCCGGAGACCGCCCGGGCCTGGTTCGGCGAGTGCCTGGAGCTGGCGGGCGCGCTGCGCGACCACCGGCTGGAGGTGTACGCGTTGCGCTCGCTGCGCGCGCTGAGCAGCCCGTCCGGGCCGGGCGCGGACTCCGGCTCCGGCTCCGGTTCCGGCCCCGGCCCCGCGGCGACGCGTGCCGTGGAGATCCGGCCGGGGCTCTGGCGGATCCATCCGGCCGGGGTCCGCACATGAGCGGGCCGCGGGAGTCGGCGGGACACCTCCTGGGTCCGGTGACGGAGCTCGTCGGCCGCGAGCTCGAAGTCGCCGCGCTGCGGGGGCGGTTGCGGGACCCGGCGGTGCGGCTGGTGACGGTGACCGGGCGGGCCGGGGTGGGCAAGAGCCGGCTGGCCGTGGAGGTCGTACGGGAGGTCGGCAGGGAGATCGACGGAGAGAGCGGCGGAGAGAGCGGCGGGGGGTTCACCCGGGTGGAGCACCTGGACCCCGCGGTAGCGCGCCCGGACCTGCCGGAGCCGCACGACCCGGCCAACCCGCACGACCCGGCCGGCCCGGCTGGCCCGGCCCACCGGATCCTGGTGGTGCTCGACGGCTGTGACCACGAGGCGCGCCCGTCCGCCGCCGCCGCCGCGGAGGCCCTCGCCGGTGATCCGCGGGTGGTGGTGCTGGCCACCGCCGTGGAGCCGCTCGGCGTGTACGGGGAGCAGCTGCTGCCGCTGGCGCCGCTGCCCGTACCGGGGCCCCGGCGGGGACCGGCCGGCGGCCCCGCCGATCCGCACGAGGTGCAGGAGGCGGCCTCGGTCGCGCTGTTCGTGCGCCGGGCCCGGGACGCCGACCCCTCCTTCGCCCTCACCCTGGAGAACGCCGGGGCCGTCGCCGAGATCTGCACGCTGCTGGGCGGCCTCCCGCTGGCCGTCGAACTCGCCGCGCGGCGGCTGCGGTTGTTCCCCGCGCACCTGCTGCCCGGGCGACTGCGCAGCCGTACGACCATGCTGTCCGGCGGCCCGGCGAACGCGCCCGAACGGCACCGCTCGCTCGCCGCGCTCGCCGAGTGGAGCTGCCGCGGCCTGGACGAGGGCGCCCGCGCGCTGCTGGGCCGGCTCTCGGTGTACGAGCCGGGCTTCGGCCTGGCGGCGGCCGGGCTGTCGGCCGAGGCCGCCGTCGAGCCCCTGCTGGACCGCGGGCTGCTCGCCGTGGTGGGCGAGGAGCAGGGGGAGCTGCGACTGTCCGTGCCCGAGCCCGTACGGTCCCACTGCCGGGCCGAGTTGGTGGATTCGGGCGGCGAGGGCGCGGCGCTGGACGCGCACGCGGAGCGCTACCGGCTGCTGGTCACCACCGCGCTGCCGGGCCTGCGGGGCACCGAACAGGACCGGCTGCTGCGCGAGTTGGCTGCCGAGGGCGCCAACGTGAGCGGAGCCCTGCGGCGGCTGCGCGAGCGCGGCGACAGCGAGACCGCGGCCGCCCTGGTGCTCGGCTGCCGCCTCCCGTGGCTGGCGCAGGGGCGGCTGCGGGAGGGACTGGAGTGGTGCGACGACACCGCCGAGGCGGGCGGGTCGGCGCTGCCGGAGGCCGTACGGGCCCGGCTCGCCGACGCGTCCGGCGTGTTCGCGCTCGCCCTGGGCGATCCGCAGGAAGCGGTCCGCCGCCACCGGCACGCGCTGGCCCTGGGCAAGGGCGTCGGCGACCGCCGGCAGAACGCGCTCGTCTCCGCCCGGCTCGGCGCGGCCCTGCTGCGGGCCGGCGATCCGGCGGGCGCGCGGGCCGTCCTGGTGACCGCCCTCAACGCACTGGAGTCGATGGGCGTCACCGGGGGCGCGGCCGAGGCGGCGGGCTCGCTCGCCGCCGTCCTGCGCGGCGAGGGTGACCGGCGCAAGGCGCAGGAGCTGCTGGACCGGTCCGTGGAGACGTACCGCCGGATCCGCGACGGGCGGGGGCTCGCGGGCGCCCTGCGGACCGCGGCCGCGCTCGCCCTCGAGGGCGACGAGCCGGACGGGGCGGACCGGGCGCTGCGGGAGAGCCTGCGGCTGTACGGGGCCTTCGGCGAGCGCACCGAACTGCCGGGAGCGCTGGAGGAGTTCTCCCTGCTGCTGCTCCGCACCGCGCCCGCCCAGCAGCCGCGTGCGGTACGGCTGCTGGCGGCGGCCGACGCCCTGCGCGCCGAGACGGGCGCGCGGGTGCCGGACGAGTGGCGGTCCGCGGCCGAGCGGGCCCGTACGGAGTTGAGCGCGCGGCTCGGCTGGACCGACTTCGCCGTGGCCTGGGCGGAGGGGGTCCGGATGCCCGTGCCCGCGGCGGTGGCGGAGGCCCTTTCGGCGCCCGCGCCCTCGCGGCGCGCCGCGGCCGGGACAGCCCCCGAGGCGCAGTCGCTCACCCCGCGGCAGGTCCAGGTGGCGTTGCTGGTCTCCGAAGGCATGACGAATCGTCAGATAGCGGCCAAGCTGAGCATCTCCGAGTGGACCGTCGTCAATCACGTCCGGCACGTGATGCGCCGCCTCGGATGCAGTTCGCGCGTGCAGGTGGCCGGGGCGGTGGGCCGATGGGCCTGACCGGCCCCGCCGCGCGCGCCGCGGCGGGCACGCGCCCCGGGCCCACGCCGACGCGCCCGCTGGACCTGACCCCGCCCGCCGAGGTCGCGGAGCGGTTCCGGGCCGCCGGCTGGTGGCGCCCGCAGACCTTCCTCGACGACCTGTACCGTACGGCCGCCCGCGCGCCCGGGCGCCCCGCCCTCGTCTCGGAGCGCGCGCACCGGCCCGCCGGCCTGCGCCGGGTCACCCTCGGCTACGCCCAACTCGCCCGCTACGTCGACCGGTTCGCCGGCGCCCTGACCTCGCTCGGGGTCGCCCCGGGCGATCCGGTCGCCTTCCAGCTGCCCAACTGGTGGGAGGCCGCGGCCCTCACCCTCGCCTGTCTGCGGGTCGGCGCGGTCGCCGTGCCTGTACTGCCGACGGTACGGACCCACGGGCTGCACCGGATCCTGGACGGCACCCGGGCGAGGATCTGCGTGGTGCCGGACGTCTGGGAGGGCTTCGCGCACGCCGAGGCCCTCGCGGACCTCGCCGGGAGGCTGCCGTGGCTGCGCCACCGGGTCGTCCTCGGGGACGCGGCGGCGACCGGAGCGGTCGATTTCACCGCGTACTTCCAGCGCACCGCCCACGAGCGCACCGAGGCGGGCCTGCGCGGCCGGCCGCGCGGCGGGCAGGCCGACCGGCCCGCACTGCTGATCAGCGTCATGGGCCTGCGGGACGCATACACCTCGGTGCTGCACTCCCCCAACACCCTGTACGCCAACATCTCGGCCCAGAGCGGGCCCGACGGCCCGGGGCGGCGGCCAGGCGAGGTCTTCCTCAGCACGCTGCCGCTCACCTCGCTGGCCTCGCTGCTCTACACCGTGTGCTGGCCGCTGGCGGTCGGCGGGACGGGGGTCCTCCAGGACGTGTGGGATCCGGGCCGGTGCCTGGACCTGATGGCCACGGCCGGGGTCGACCAGGTCTACGCGGAGCCGGCCTACCTGTCCGAGCTGGTCACCGCGCAGCGCCGGCGCCCCCGGGAGACGGACCGGCTGCGGCTGGTGCTGTCGGGGGGCCGCACCAGCACCCCGGCGCCGCTCGCCGCCGAGCTCCGCGAGGTGTTCGGCGTACCGGTGCTCTCCGTGTGGGGGGCGCCCGAACTCGGCATGGGCGCGCTCTCCGGGGACACCGCGGGGGGCGGTGACGGCGTCCACGGTGACGGAGTCCACCCGCTGCGGGGGCTGGAGGTGTCGGCCGCGGACGCGACGTCGCCGCTGGAGGTGCGCGGCCCGTCGGTCTGCCTGGCCACCTGGCGCCACGGCGCCCCGGCGCCGGTGGCCACCTGGGAGCGGGCGGACGGCTGGCTCGACACGGGTGACCTGGCGACCGCCGACCGGCACGGCGGGATACGGGTCCTGGCCCGGGCCGGCACCCGGACCGGCGCCATCTTCATGGTCCCGGTCGCCGAGGTGGAGGAACAGCTGCTGGCCCACCCCCGGGTGCGCGAGGCGGCGGTCGTCGCCTACACCGACCCCGAGCACGGGGAACTGCCTTGCGCCGTCGTGGTCCCGACCGCCCTGGACCGGCCGCCGGGACCGGCCGAACTGCGCGAGCACCTCGTCGCGCTGGGCGTCGCGGAGGCCTTCCTGCCGACGCGGCTGGAGATCGTCGGCGCACTGCCGCGCGACGAGGGGGGCCGGATCCGCCGCGGCGCCCTCCGAACCTGGCTGACCCGCCTCCACCCGGGCACCCCCCGCCCGACGCCGACCTGACGGTTCGGCTGCGGTTGGCTGCGCCGCTCGGGCCGGATCGGAGGGGGCCGGTTGTGCCGGGGCCGGGCGCCGGTTGGCTGCGCCGCTCGGGCGGGATGCTGCGGGGGCCGGTTGTGCCGGGGCCGGGCGCCGGTTGGCTGCGCCGCTCGGGCGTGCGGTGGGGGCCGGTTGTGACGGGGCCGGGCGCGCGCCGGGGTGTCTCCTCGGACGTCGAACGTGTCGGGAGGTCGGGGAGCTCGGCGGCAGTGCGTTCGACGCCCTGCGGGGATCACCCCGACACACACCCGACCCCGCCCCAACCGGCCCGCTTCGGCCGCACCAAATCCAGCCCCTCCGGCGATTGAGGAGCGGGGTCCGGGGCAGAGCCCCGATCTTTGAGCCGCACCAGCCAGCTTCGCCGCACCACCTTCGGCTTCGCCGCACCCATCCAGCCTCGCCGCACTACTCCAGCCTCGCCGGCGATTGAGGCGCGGGGTCTGGGGCGGAGCCCCGGTTTTGAGGCGCGGCGCCCGGCCTACCCTGCGGCCTCGTCGGCGATCGCGGCGGGCTAGCCCGCGAGCTCGCGGGCGAGCGCGCCCAGTTCGGCGCGCCAGCCGCGAGGGATCCGCGCCCCGGCCACGGCCTCGTCCGCGCGGAGCACGAGCGCGGCGATGGTCTCCTCGGCCCGGTCCCGCGCCTGCGCGTCGAAGAACACGTCGCGCAGGAACTGGGCGTCGCCGTCGAAGCCCGGGCCGCCGCTCAGGAATCCGCGGATCCGCCAGGCCCCGTGCACGGCCCGGGCGTACGCCCCGTAGGCCTCGTCCAGGTCCTCGCGCCCCGCGAGCGCCGCCCCGATCAGCAGCGCGTGCCGCAGCCCGTACCAGCCCGCGCCGCAGCCGCTGCCGCAGCCCTCCAGGCACTGCCCCGGCCAGGCGTCGTCGAGGTACTCGGTCGCCGCGGCGGCCTCCATGTGCGCGCCGATGGCCCGCTCGGCCCGCAGGTCGTCCCACAACCGCCGCGCCTCGTACGGCAGTCCGACCGCCAGCCGGTCCCCGTAGGCGAGGGCCAGGTCTCCCGCGAGGACGGCGGTGCCCTCCCCGAACCGGCGCGGTTCGCCCCGCCAGCCGTTGCGTTCGTGCTCGGCGGCATGGCTGATGTGCAGGGTCGGGATGCCCCGGCGCAGCGGTGCGTTGTCCCGTACGTCGGCCCGTATCACCAGGCAGGTGTCGAGCAGTTCGAGCGCGGCGGCCGCGGTCACCGCCTCCTCCCCCGCCGGGTCGCCGCCGGCGGCGAGGTACCCGGTGAGGCAGATCGCGGGGCGGGCCCGCTCCCCGCCGGCCTGGACGAGCTCGGCCACGCCCATCACCAGGACGGCGCTGCGCGGGTCGGACGTGCGCCGGGTGCGGTGCTCCTCGGCGAGCAGTCCGGCGAGTCGTTCCTCGACCCGGTCGATCATGGCGTCACGGACCTGTCCGGGCGGCGCGGTGCGCCCCGGCTGGTCGTGTGTCGGTGTGGTCATGGTGCCCTCCCTGCGGGCTACGTCCTCATGACCGACTTTCCCGTACACAGGGCGCGGAAGCCACCGAAGAGCGTGCACAGACAGGTTCCGGGGTGCGCGGCGGGGCCGGGAGTCCCCGATGTCTGCCATGCCCGGGCGGGGAGGGATTGGCTTGCCATCACCTTGTCATACCGGGCCCCCGCCGCCTCGGACGAGCTCCGCGACGCCAGCCTGGAGGTCGGCCGGAAGGGCCTGCCGGCCGGGAATGTTCAGTTTGCGGTAGACCCGGGTCAGGTGCTGTTCCACCGTGCTCACGGTGATGAAGAGCTTCTTCGCGATCTCCCGGTTCGTGTGGCCGTGCACCGCGAGCAGGGCCACCCGCCGTTCCGACTCGCTCAGGCTCGCCACCAGTCCGGCGTCCGGCGCCTCGGCCGTCTCCTGCGCCTCGTCGTCCTCACCGGTGTGGCCGGGCAGGATCTTCACGCACAGCGCCTCGGCCCCGCCCGCCTTGGCCAGGTGCCAGGCCCTGCGTTCGACCATGGCCGCCCGGGCCGGTTCGCCCACCTCGCGCAGCACCTGGCCGAAATCGCCCATGGCGCGCGCCAGTTCGTACTGGTCCCCGGACCGCTGCAGTTCGTCGACGGCCCGGGCGAGCATCGCCTGCCGCTCCCGCGGCTCGCGCAGGGACGCCCGCAGCCGGAGCGACATGCCGCGCACCCAGGGGTCGGCGGCGTCCGGCGTGGTGAGCTGGTCCGCGAGGAAGCGCTCCGCCTGGTGGGTCTCGCCGAGCCGGAGCAGGGCCTCCGCCGCGTCCGTGCGCCAGGGCAGGACCCTGGGCCGGTCCAGGCCCCACCGCTTCATGTGGCGGCCGATGTCGAGGAAGTCGCCGAGGGCCGCGTGGAACCGGCTCGTCGCCAGCGCGTACTGGCCCCGGGCGCGCAGGTGGCCCAGTACGTGGACGCTGCCCGCCAGTTCGGCGGGGACGGGCCGGCTGAGGGCGGCCGCCGCCTCCTCGGGCCGGCCCATGGCGATGCGGGCCCGGGCCAGCGTCCCCGCCACCGCGCTCAGCAGGATGCTGCCGCGCCGTCCCGGCGCCGAGCGCAGGACCTCCTCGGCGGTGTCCGCGGCGCCCGTCAGGTCGCCGGCGCGCAGCCGCGCCTCGGCGAGCAGACCGGCGAAAACGTCCCGCCAGCCGGTGGCTCCGCGCTGCGCGGCCTGCCGGACGAACTCCTCGCACCAGGGCAGTGCGCGGGCCGGGCCGTCGAGATAAAGCAGGGTGCGCAGGGCCTGCGCCACGGGTTCCACCGTGCCCTCGGCGAGGGTGGCCCCGCGCAGGAACAGTTCGGCGGCGCGGACGGCCGTGCCCTCCTCCGCCTCCCCCGGCAGGGTCCACGGGGCGGCCGGGTGCACGGTGGTGCGGGCGGGGCGGACCGCCGGGCGCGGCCCGCCGTCGGTGTTCCCCCGGCGGGCGGAGGCGGCCCACTGGGGGAACGCCGAGAGGCCGTCCAGCGGGTCCTCGCCCGGGGCGCCGGTGCGGCGTCCGTCGGCGGGCGCGAGCCGTTCCAGTACGTCGACCGCCGCGTCGATGCGGCCCTGGGCGGCCAGCGCCCGGGCCAGCGAGCCGAGCGCGTGCGGGTCCAGCCGGCCCCCGGCCACGGCGGCCAGCGGGGCCGCGAGGTGGTGTTCGGCGGCGGCCGGGTCGGTGCGTGCGGCGACGGTGCTGAGCCGGACGCTCACCTCGGCGCGCAGCGTGTCGTCGGGGCAGGCCTCGTGGGCGAGCCGCAGGAGGGCCACGGCCCGGTCGAGGTCCCCGTCCGCGACGTGTTGGTCGGCGGCGGAGCGCAGGACGGGCAGGGCCCATTCCTCCCGGGTGTGCCGTGCGGCGAGGAGCTGTGCGGCGGCCGCGGTGTCGGGGGCGCCCGACGCGCGGGCCAGCAGGGCGGCTTCGCGGTGCAGGGCCGCCCGGGCGGCCGGGTCCATCCGGTCGAGTACGGCGGCCCGCGCGGCCGGGTGGCGGAACCCGCCCTCGGGGGCGAGCAGGCCCGCGGCCTCCAGTGCCGTGAGCGCCCGGGCCGCGGTGGCCTCGGGGGCGCCGGTCAGCCGTGCGAGGTGGGCGGGGGTCGCCAGGTCGTCGAGTACGGCGATCGGCTCGGCCAGGTCGGCCGTGGCGGGACCGCTGTGGTGCAGGCAGGCGAGGACGGCTTCGGCGTAGCAGTCGCCGGGCAGGGCCCGCGGGTCCTGGAGCAGCGCCCGCAGCAGCAGCGGGTTCCCGCCGCTGGCCTCGTACAGCCGGGCGGCCTCCGCCTCGGTCCGGTCCGCCAGCATCGCGCGGACCGCCTCGGGTGCGAGCCGCTCCAGGCGCAGCCTCGCGAAGTGGGGCAGCCGGATCAGCTCGGTGCGCAGCAGCGGGTCGTCGCCGTGTTCGTGCGCGGACTCGGTGAGCACGAGCAGGACCGCGGCCTGCCGGGTCCCGCGCGCGAGGTGCAACAGGTAGCGGCGGGACAGCTCGTCGGCGTGGTGGAGGTCGTCGACGCAGACGACCACCGGTGCGGTGAGGCTCAGTTCGCGGACGGCCGCGGCGAAGGCCCGCATGGACTCGACCCGTTCCGCTTCGTCCGGCGACGCCGGCGGCGGGGGGAGCGCACCGGCCGGGGCGTCGGCGGTCAGCTGGCGCAGGACGCCCAGCGGGTGGCCCTGTTCGGCCACGGTGCCGATGGCGCGCAGAACGGCCGCGCCGCGGACCTCCGCTTGTCCGGCGGCCGTTTCGAGGAATTCGCTCTTTCCGCAGCCGACCGCACCCTCGACGAGCAGCAGTCCGGAATTCCCGGCCGCGCAGCCGGAAAGCAGCGCATCTAATAGGGCAATTTCCTCGGCGCGCCGGAACAAAAGCATAAGAGTCCCCCAGTGCCCCTCTTCCGCACATTCGGCAGGAAAGCGCGAGCACGGAAAGGGACTGTTCGAGCGTGGAGCGAGCAGGAATTCACGGTCAGTCTAGGCCGGGATGGCACGGCCCACACTGTCCGGAAGTTGCCACGCATCAATTCCCGCGGCCGGCTGCGGGGAAGATCCGGCGCGGGGTGTCGCGCGGATGGCCGGGCCGCTGCCACTCCCGCGGATAGCCCACGGACACCTCCTCGAAGCGCACTCCGTCGTACCAGGTGGTGCGCGGGATGTGCAGGTGCCCGTAGACGACGGCGGCGGCCCGGAACCGCGTGTGCCAGTCGGCGGTGAGCTCGGTGCCGCACCACTGGGCGAACTCCGGGTGCCGCAGGATCCGGGTGGGGGTGCGCACGAGCGGGAAGTGGTTGACGAGCACGGTGCGCAGGTCGGGGTCGCAGGCGGCCAGCCGCTGTTCGGTGACGGCGACCCGGGCCCGGCACCACGCCTCCCGGGAGGCGTACGGGTCGGGGTGCAGCATGAACTCGTCCGTGCAGACCACCCCGGCCTCGTACGCCTGCTCCAGGGCTTCTTCCCTGGTGGCGGCCGTGGGCGTGCGGAAGCTGTAGTCGTAGAGCAGGAAGAGGGGGGCCACGATGAGCGGGCCGCCCGGCCCCGCCCAGACGGGGTAGGGGTCCTCGGGCGTGTGCACGCCGAAGGAGCGGCAGATCTCGACCAGCCGCCGGTAGCGCGCCTCGCCGCGCAGGGGGTGCGGATCGTCTCGTACGGTCCACAGTTCGTGGTTCCCGGGCGCCCACACCACGGTGGCGTAGCGCCGGGTGAGCAGGTCGAGCACCCAGCGGAGATCGTCCAGCGACTCGCTCACGTCGCCGGCCACGATGAGCCAGTCGGCGGGACTGTCGGGATAGAGCTCCTCGACGATCCGGCGGTTCTCCGGGAATCCGACATGGAGGTCGCTGATACCCATGAGGTTTCCGTGCGGCATTCCGTGAGTGTGCACGGTCGAACACGGCATGAACACCCCTTCCCTACCCCTCAATTGACGGGAACGAACCCCTGTTCGGGCACATGGCAGGGAGATGACAATGCCCGCCCGGTCACCCGGCAGTGCCCCCGCAGGCACCGGCTGTAGGACCCGGTGGATGGCAGCAGCCTGGGAGAGAACCGGGGTTACTCCGGGTCAGTCCGGTTGACCTGGCACTTCGTTCCTGGTCGTGGCGGGGCGACGGCGCGAGCGTGGGAGCTGTCAGACCGAAACAGCGACCCGAGGGAATGCCGTGCTCACAAAGCTCCTGCCCGCGAACGTCGCGACCGCCGAAGCCACCACCGACCCTGCCGACGTCTTCCTCTACCCCGAGGAGGAGCACCTGATCCGCAACGCCGTACCCAAGCGGCGGCTGGAGTTCGGGACCGTCAGGTGGTGCGCCCGTCGCGCCATGGGACAGCTGGGCCTGCCGCCCGCTCCCGTGGTGCCGGGCCGGCGGGGTGTCCCGCAGTGGGCGCCTTCGGTCGTGGGATCCATGACCCACTGCGCCGGTTTCCGGGGTGTGGCCCTCGCCCGCAGCGCCGAGTTCGCCTCCGTGGGCGTCGACGCGGAGCCCAACGCCCCCATGCCGGAAGGCGTCCTCGACTCCATCGCCCTGCCCGATGAGCTCCGCCTCGTACGGGAGCTGGGGCGGGCGGTGCCCGAGGTGGCGTGGGACCGGCTGCTCTTCAGCATCAAGGAGGCCGTCTACAAGACCTGGTTCCCGCTCACGGGCCAGGAACTCGACTTCACCGACGCCCTGGTGAGCGTCGACCCCGGACAGGAGACCTTCCAAGCCCGGCTGTTGCCGGATCCCTCCACGCTCTCCCCGGCCGGGCCGACCGCGTTCAGCGGCCGCTGGTCGGCGGAGAACGGCGTACTGCTGAGTGCCATAGCGGTGCCGGCTGCCCGGCTCGCCGCCGTCGGCGCTCCGGTACGCAGAAGCGCTCCCCGCATCTGCCGTGCGGGGAGCGCTTTCTGAACCGCTAGCCGTGGAGGTCGGTCATCCCCACCGGTCGTCGTCCGGTACGACACCGAAGTCCGGGGTGTCCCCATCGGGCGCGACGGCGGCCACGGACTCGGCGGACGCGTTCGACACCAGCGGGCCCACCATGGCCTGAACTCCCAGCGCTAATACCACACTCGTCACTACAGTCAAGCAAATCGAAGATACCTTAACGGAAATAGTTCTCACGACTTCCCCCAGTCGAAGATCGAGTTCCACTCCACCCGCACCGCCGGACGCTTCCGACTCAGTGGCTCCGGGTGATGCGAACAGACTGCTTGATCTCGATCAGCCACGCCAAGGGCGGTACGTTGGCGTAAAGTTACGTGGCAGCAATTACACCGATCAGCGGGGGCTGGCATGTTTACTGGGGAGGGCTCGGATTCAGGGTTCGCCGAGCTGGACGACATCAGCGCCACCGCGTACGGTCTCGCGGTCGAGCGCGGCCGCTTCGTACGTGATCAGATCGCCGGGCATCTGTCCCTGACGCCCGAAGAAGTCGTACGGGTGGAACAGGTGCTGGTCGGGGTGCGCCTGCTGCAGTCCATGCCGGGGAACGCCGACGAGCTCACCCCCGTCACACCCGATGTCGCGGCCGCCTCTCTGGTGGGGCCCGCCGAACGGCACATACGCGACCTGCAGCAGGCGGTCACCGACGTCCGGGCCAAGCTGCTGTCCCTGACACCCCTGTACTTCGAGGGGCGCCGCCTGCGCAACCGGCTGGAGGCCTTCGACGTCATCACCGACGTCTCCCGGATCCAGGCGATGCTCGACCACCTGAGCCAGAGCTGCAAGAGCGAGCTGCTCACCGTCCAGCCCGGCGGCGCCCGCCCGGCGGATCTGCTCGCGCAGGCCAGGGACTCGGCCCTGTCCACCCTCTCCCGCGGTGTCCGGATCCGGACCATCTACCAGCACACCGCCCGCAATGACCTGCCCACCCGCTCCTACGTCCGCGAGGTCAGCGAACAGGGCGCGGAGATCCGCACCGCGGACGAAGTCATCGACCGGCTGATCATCTACGACCGGGAGGTCGTCTTCCTGCCGGAACGCACCCACGGCAACAGCGCGCCCGGTGCGGCCATCGTCCGCGAGCCCACGCTCGTGGCGTTCCTCTGCTCCGTCTTCGAGTACCTGTGGGACGGCGCGTCCCCCTACGTCGTCGAGTCCCAACGCTCCCCGGCCTCCTCGGACGAGCTCAAGTGGTCGATCATCCGGCTGATGACCAAGGGGTACAAGGACGAGATGGTCGCGCGCCGGCTCGGCATGTCCGTGCGCACCTGCCGCCGCCACATCGCCGAGATCACCGAGGAGCTGGAGGCCACCAGCCGCTTCCAGGCGGGCTACAACGCCGCCCGGCAGGAAATGCTCTCCGGGGGGTCGGTCCCCTCCCTGTCGTGATCCCGGCAGCGTGGTCTCAGCGGCCGCCGCCCTCGACGTGGGGCACCTCGCCGTTCGCCCTCTCCCGGTACGCCCTCTCCTCGTCGGCCGTCTCGTCGAGCGCCTCCGTGATCGCGTCCACGCAGTCCTGGTCGAGCATCGTGGTCACGTGGGCGTCCTGGAGCCGGCCGAAGCCCGCGTCGTACACCGCGGCACTGACGACGTAGCCGTCGGCGACCGGGAACGTACGGAAGATCCACTCGTCCCCGGTCCCCGCGGTCCCGTCCGGCCGCTGGACCCGCACGGCCCTGCCGTCCGGACCGAATCCGAACTCGGTGAACCGGAACTGCATGCCCTGGCCGATGGCCTTGCTGTAGGCCTCCTTGAGGGTCCACAGCCGCACGAGCGCGTCGTTGCGCTCCGCCTCCGGCATCCCGGACAGCAGCACCGACTCGTACGGAGTGCAGATGTGCCGGCCCAGCCCGCCGGCGTGCATCTCGCGGTCGGCCCGCTCCGCGTCCACCCCGATGAGGCCCGTGGTCGTCAGCCCGACGAGCAGCAGGTCCTCGGTGTGGCTGAGGCTGATGTCGATCTGGTCGCAGCCGCGCAGGTACGGGCGTCCGGTCGGCCCGTAGGCCAGTTCCAGGTCCGCGGGATCGCTGTCGAGCACCGCGCTCGCGGCGTACTTCAGGAGCATCCGGGAGGCGGTGTAGCGGCCGCGGACGTCGGCGTGCGTCAGGTCGAGGTAGCGCGTCCAGTCCCGGCCGAGCAGCTCGCGCAGCCCCTCGCCGGACGGCACGCGCGGCTCCAGGTCCCTCAGCCACGCGTAGACCAGCGCCGTCCCGTGGGTGGCGAGGTCCTCCCGTACCCGGTCCCACGAGTCGCCGCCCGGCACCACGGCGACGGGCTCACCGAGCGGGGGGCCGAGCGAGGGGCTGCCCGGGGCAGTCATCCGTACTCCTTCATGAGGGTGTGGATCTCCCGGAGGCGGTGCGCCTCCAGCAGACGGTGTACCGGTACCCGGTGGCCGGACTCCTCCAGGAGGGCCACCAGGCGCAGGAGGTTCAGCGAGTCCCAGCCGGGCAGGTCCACCAGTGCGGTGTCCGCGCCCTCCGGAATCGCGATGTCCAGGCCGAGGTCGTCGCGGACCGTCCGCAGGAACTCGTCGAGGCTATCGAGGCTCATCGGTTCCCCTTCCCCCCGGGGTTTCGGTGATGCGCACGTGCGCGGGTACGTCCGGTACCCGCGCGAGGTCGTGGTGGAACTCCACCGCCGCGCCGGCCGGCCCGCCGGTCCCCACCGGCGTGAAGCCGCAGGACGGGTAGAACTCGCGGGCGCGGTGGTTGCGCGCGGTGGGGACGTACCGGGCGCTCACCCCGGACAGCCCGAGCGCGCGGACCCGGTCCAACAGCACGGCGAGGCAGGCCTGTTCGACCCCGCGGGCGAGCACCCGGCAGCTGAGCCAAATGTTGTCCAGGTGGAGCACTCCTTCCGCGAAGGTCCCGAGCACTGCTCCGACCAGGCCGTTGTCGCCGAACCGGTCCGCGCTGCGGGCGGCGAGCAGCAGCCGTGCCGGGTCGGCGGCCATGGCCCTCAGCTCGGACTCCGGGTGGCCTCCGCCGGCCAGGTTGAACTGGTTGGTGCGCAGGGTCAGCTGGGACATCCGGGCGAACTCGTGCGGGCGGGGCTCGGCGAGGGCGACCCGGACCTCCAGCGCCCGCAGGAACTGCTCGTGCGAGCCCGAACCGGCGTGCAGCTCCCGGCGTTCGCGCTGCCGGTGGTACTCGCCGGGCCGGGCCCGGTCCTCGTCGGTCAGCCGCGGTGTGTCGAACCAGCCGTCGGCCAGCAGCCGGGTCACGTGCAGCGCGGGTTCCTCGTCGAGCGCCACGACGGCCACCCCGGGCGCCCCGTGCCGCACCTGGGCGCGCTCGGCCGGTGAGTCGTCGGCGAAGACGAGGGCGTCCGTGCCGAGGTCCAGCTCTCGTGCGATGTCGGCCAGATTGGCGTCCTTGGGCTCCCAGTTGGCGTTGATCCGTACGAAGTCCCGCTCGCGCAGCACCAGATCGGGGTGGCCGTTCAGCGTCCGCAGGACCGGGCCCTCGTCGTTCTTGCTGCTGACCGCGAGGAGCACGCCTTGGGAGCCGAGCTGTTTGACGCACTTCTGGAAGGCTCCGAAGGCCTCCCCGCGCAGGGTTCCGGCCGCCGCGATGCCCTCGGGCCCCTCCTCGCCGAGCACCCCGTCCCACAGGGTGTTGTCGAGGTCGAGCACCAGGCACTTGCGGACCCGGCCGGCCAGTGCGCGGGCCAGGTGCCCGACCTCGCGGGCGTAGGCGGCGAGGAGTTCCGCACCGAGCCGGACCTTGGCGTGACGGGCCAGCCGCGGGTCGGTGACCGGCCCGCCCTCGCCGATCAGCGGGTCCAGGTCGATCACCACGAGCCGGCCACCGTGATCGGACTCGGTGAGCCGCAGCAGCCGGGCGTTGAACTCCCGCCACACCGCCCCCAGAAGGGCCCGGGAGCGGTGGTCGATCAGCTGGTGGCTGTGGCCGCGCGGCAGCGGGACCGTGTTGAGCACCAGGGTCCCGGGGGCCCCTTCGGCCAGCGCGGCGCAGCGATCCAGCACCTCTTCGGCGGCGCGTTCCACGTCCTCGGGCCGCCACACCGCGGGGACCTGTGCGAAGACGGTCTCGGCGTCCAGCAGACACAGGGTGAGGTCCGGCCGGGCCGTCCACAGCTCGCTGCCGGGGTCGGTCAGGTCGCGCAGGTACGTGCCGTGCTCGCCGAGCACCGGCTTCAGCAGCAGCCCGTGGCGGGCCAGTTCGCCCCGGAGCGGGTCGATGACGTGGCCGACGGTGGACTGGCCGGTGACCGCCACCGTCATGACGGGGGTCCGCGGGTGGTGGGCCAGCACGGCCTCGGCGTCGAGTCCGCCGAGCAGCCGGCCGGCCGCCGCAGCGGACACCGCCCCTCCGCTCGTCCCGGAACCGGCCCCGGCCCCGGGGCCGCCCGGCCCGCTCTCCTGCGCGAGCAGCCCGGGCACCTGGTCGTACGCCATCTCCAGCACACCCTGCGCACGCAGTTCGCGCAGCCGGTCCAGTCCGGTCGTCATCGACGCCTCACACCTTCTCCAGGGCGAACCCGGCCCGGATCCACCTGCTGGACTCCACGCACAGGGCCAGCGCCCGGTCCCCGACCGCGAACTGCGGCAGCAGTCGCTCGAGTTGCAGGAAGGGCAGGGCGTTGCCCGTGTTGCCGGTCTCGGACACGCAGGAGACCTCCCGGGCGGGGCCGGCCGGCAGCCGTTCGACGATGCGCGCGGTCATCCGCTCGGACAGCTGGGGCGGCAGCAGGAAGCCGATGTCGTCGAGGCTCCATCCGAGCCCCCCGAGCAGCTCCCAGAGGATCTCCACGGAGATCTTCGGCACGTGCTCCTCGATCGCCTTGTAGTCCTCGGCCAGCATCCGCCGGTCCGAGTCGCGGTCGGTGGTTCCGTACCAGTCCAGGAGCTGGCCGGGCGGACGGCCCTGCCCGGTCCAGGAGTTCAGCACGGCCCGTACGGCGACCCGCTCGCCCTCCGGCTCGTCCGTGAGGACGGCGGCGCCCGCCCCGTCCCCGAAGAGGACGTAGTTGACCAGTTCCTCGGTGGGCATCCGGGCGGTGTCCCGCCGCGGCGACAGGAACCGGTGCGTGACGTCCCCGCCCAGGATCAGGCCGGCCCGGCGGCCGCCGAGGATCAGGGTGCGGCCCAGGTCGAGGGCCTGGACGGCGCCGGAGCAGCCCGCCTGGATCTGGTAGACCGGCAGGTGGTCGAGGCCCAGCCGGTCGGCGACCTCGCTCGCGGTGGTCGGCAGGAGCAGGTCGGGGGTCGCGGTCGCGAGCACCACGAACTCGATGTCGGCGGGGCCCAGTCCCGCGGCGCTCATGGCCTGGGCGCCGGCTTCGGCGCACAGGTCGGCGAGCGAGCCGCGGACCTCTCCGGTGATCGGGTCCCAGCCGAAGTGCCGGGTCCTGGTGCCGACGAAGAGGTCGATCCACTCCTCGCTCACGCCCAGCAGCGCACCGAGCGCGGTGTTGTCGACGGGGTCGCCGGGCAGCGCCGTGCCGGTCGCCGCGAGGTAGGCCGTGGCGCGGTCGGCCCCGTCGGTCGCGTCCGCCCCGTCCGTCGCCCGCGTCATGCCGACCTCGCCAGGAGCATGTCGTCGAGGAAGGCGGCCAGCGAGCCGACCGAGCGCAGCGCGGGCAGCATCTGCTGGACGGAGACCTCGCCGACGCGTGGCAGCCTGGCCTCCACCTGGTTCTTCAGCTGCATGATCATCACCGAGTCGAAGCCGAGGTCCTCGTAGAGGCGGGCTTCGCGCACGACGCGTTCCGGGGGGTAGCCGCCGACCTCGGTGACGGCCTGGACGACGGCGAGCAGCACCGGATCGTCGTCGTGGGCCCCGGTCCCGGGCGGGGCGGTGACGGACGGGGCGGTGACGGACGGGGCCGTGACGGCCTCCGCGTCGGCCGGCCGGGGGGTGTCGGACCGGGCGGTGCGTACGAGTGCCTGCCGGTCCCAGTGGCGCTGCGCCGACGAGAAGACGTACGGGCTCAGCGCTTCGACGACCCGGTGCCCCGGTGCGTACAGCTCCTCCCAGAGCGGGTCCAGCCCGCCCCGGTACAGGGCGGCGACGGTCTCCGCGAGCTCCCTCCCGGTGGCCTCGGCGCCCGGGGCGGGGTGCAGGAGCTCCGCCCCCGCCGCGCGACCGCCGCGGGCGGCGATCTGCAGGAGCGTGCCGCGCGGGCCGATCTCGATCAGATGGGTGGGGGCGACGTCGGCGACGAGCGCGCCGAGCGCGGAGTCCATGAGCACGGGCTCCTCGATCTGGTCGGCCCAGTAGCCGGCGTCCATGAGCTCGTGGCGCAGCATCCGGCCGTGCCGGGTCGAGGCCACCGGCACGGCGGGCGGCTCGCAGCGCACCGATTCGGTGCGCAGGCCGGCGGCGGCCGGGGCCATCAGGGGCGAGTGGAAGGCGTGGGAGACGGGCAGCGGTTTGACCCGTACGCCGCGGCCCGCGAGCGCCCGCCCGATCCGCTCCAGTGCCTCCAGCGGTCCCGAGACCACGGTGTCCGCAGGGCCGTTGAGCGCCGCGAGGACCGTGTCCGGCTCCCCCGCCAGCAGCTCGGCGAGCCCTTCGGGACCGGTGGCGGCGGCCAGCATGCCGCCGCCCGCGGGCAGTTCGCCCATCAGCGCGCCGCGCCGGACCACCAGGCGGGCCGCCTCGTCGAGGGAGAGGGCCCCGGCGGTCACGGCGGCGGCGTACTCGCCCAGGCTGTGGCCGAGGACGGCCGCCGGGGTGATCCCGAGGGAGGTGAGGGTACGGGCCAGCGCGTAGCCGACGGCGAACAGCGCCGGCTGTGCGAACGCGGGGCGGTGCACCCGTTCGTCGCCGCTGAGGATCAGCTCGCGCACCGACGTGCCGAGGTGTGCGGCGAGCGCCTCGTCGGCCTCGGCGAGATGGCGCCGGTAGGCCGGGGAGTCGCGGTGGAGCCCGGCCGTCATGCCGGGGAACTCGCTGCCCTGGCCGGTGAAGAGGAAGGCCACGACCGGCTTGCCCCACGGGCGCCCGCCGCTCCCGGCCGCGTCCTGGGGGCCCGCCGCGCGGCGCAGCTGGGCCACGAGCTCGTCGGTGTCGCGCACGGGGACCGCGAACCGGTGCGGCAGGCCGGTCTTGATCCGGTTGCTGCTCCAGCACAGGGCGGCCGCGCCGCCGCGCGGCCGGCCGGCCACCGCCTCGGCCTGCGCGGCGAGGTTGCGGCGCAGCGCCTCGGGGGTGTCGCCGGAGACGGTGAAGACGCCGACGGCGTCGCGCGTCCCGCCCGTACGGGCTCCCGCGGCGCGCGGGATCCGGGGCGCCGAGCCGAGCACGGCGTGGGCGTTCGTGCCGCCCATGCCGAAGCTGCTGACGCCGGCCAGGCTCTCCCCGCGCGGCAGCCGCATCGGGGACTTCAGCAGCCGCATGCCGCGTTCGCCCAGGCGCAGCCGCGGGTTCTCGCGGTCGGCGAACAGGCTGGCGGGGACGATCCGGTGGTGCAGGGCCAGCACGGTCTTGATGAGGCCGGCGATGCCGGCCGCGCCCTCGGTGTGGCCCAGGTTGCCCTTGACGGAGCCGATCGCGCAGGGGGTCTCGCGCGGGACGCCGTGGACCGCGCCGAGCGCCGCGCACTCGATGGCGTCGCCGAGTACGGTCCCGGTGCCGTGCGCCTCCACGAAGGCGACCCGGTCGGGGGTGACCCCGGCGCGCCGGTACGCGGAGTCCAGCACGCGCTGCTGCGACCAGCGGTTGGGGGCGATCACCCCGTTGCTGCGGCCGTCCTGGTTGACGGCGCTGCCGCGCAGGACGGCGTAGATCCGCTGTCCGTCGGCGAGGGCGTCCTCCAGCCGGCGCAGCACCACCAGGCCCACGCCGTCGCTGCGGCCGATCCCGTCGGCGTCGGCGCTGAAGGGCTTGCAGCGTCCGTCGGATGCGGCCAGGCCCAGCTGGCCGTAGACCATGCCCAGGGAGGGCGAGAGCACGATGTTGACCCCGCCGGCCAGGGCGGTGTCGCACTCCCCGGTCAGCAGGGAGCCCGCGGCGAGGTGGACGGCGACGAGCGAGGACGAGCAGGCCGTGTCGACGGCCAGGCTCGGTCCGGTGAAGTTGAAGTGGTAGGAGATCCGGTTGGCCGCCATGCCGGCGCTGCTGCCGGCGCCGAGCAGCGGGGTGACGCGGGCGAGGTCGCTCATGGTGAGGCGGCCCCATTCGCCGCCCATCACGCCGACGAACACCCCGGTCTCGGTGCCCGCGAGGTCGCCGGGGGCCAGGCCCGAGTCCTCCAGCGCCCGCCAGGCGCAGGGCAGCAGCAGCCGGTGGTGCGGGTCCATCGCGGCGGCCTCGCGCGGGGTGACGGAGAAGAAGTCGCTGTCGAAGACATCGGCGTCGTCGAGGAAACCGCCGCTGCCGCTGACGGCGGGGAAGTCCCTGGCCTCCCAGCGCTGCGCGGGGACGGGGCCGATGCCGTCGCCGCCGCGCATCAGCAGGTCCCAGTACGCCTGCACGCCCGCCGCCCCGGGGAACGCGCAGTCGATCCCGACGACGGCGATGTCCCCCATCAGTGCCGGCCCTGCGCGTCCGGCGAACCGGCCGGGAGCGCCGTCGACAGGTAGCCGACCAGGCTGGTCACGGTGGGGTGGTCCCAGAGCAGCGTGGGCTCCACCTCCAGGCCGAACTCGTCCTCCAGGTCGCCGCACAGGCTCAGCGCCGCCACCGAGTCCATGCCGTACTCGGCGAGCGGCACGCTCGGGTCGATGGTCTCGGGTGCGCGCCGCAGGTAGAGCGAGAGCCGGGCGTACAGCCACTCGTGCGGCAGCACGCCGTCGATGGCCGCGGCGGGCCGAGCGGTGGGAACGGTCATCGTGGGACTCCTTCAGTGCGTACGGCGCGTCCGCCGGCCGGCCGGGTCGACCGGTCAGCCGGGGATGGGCGTGGAATAGAGGTCGTAGCTGATCTGGGTGCTGAAGCGGAGCTGGACCTCGTGCCGGATCCGGGTCTCGCACTCCCCCGGAAGGTCGGCGACGCGCGTGCCCAGCCGCCGGGCGATGCGGTGGAGTGCGGCGGCGGCCCAGGACGGGTCGGCGAGGAACGGGTCGGGGCCGTAGCGGCCCTGGTCCCACAGCCCCAGCACGGCGGCCGCGGCGAGCAGCAGCGCGTACCGGTCCATGAGGGCGAACTTCGCGGGCTGGGCGGTGGCCGCAGCACCGGCCGCGTCCAGTCGCAGCACCCGGGCCCGTACGTCGCGGAACTCCTCGACGAGCTGCCCGGCGAGCGTGCGCAGGGCGCTCTCGACGGGGCCTGTGCCGTCGATGCCGGCGCTGACGGCGAGCATGGTCGCGCTGAGGGAGTCCCTGCCGCACGCGAGGCTGAGCCGGTCGGTCCGCAGCGGCGGCAGGTCGCCCCGCAGCCGGAACAGCCCGGCGGGCGCTTCGTCCTCGACGAACCAGGAGGCCCGTGCCAGCCGCGGCATCTGCGGGATGACGGTGGCCTGGCAGGCGACGGTCCCGGCGTGGCCGAGGCTGAGCACCGGTACGTCCCTGACGTGCTTCTGGAAGATGCCGAGGGTGCCCTCGCGGGTGTAGAAGCCGGAGCCGAGCACGATGGACAGGTCGTACATGGTCTCGGTGAGCACGCGGGGCAGCAGGTACTTGAGCGCCGCCGAGTAGACGCTGGTCTCGGCGGGCAGCAGGTGCAGGGCCCGGGTGGCGACCACGGCGAGGGCGTCGTACAGCAGCAGGTTGACGAAGGCGTTGGTGAGCGCGGCGCCGGTGCGGCCGCCGTCGCCGCGGCCGCCCGACTGCCAGCCGCCGGAGCGCTCCCGGTCGAAGCGGACGGCGGTGCGCAGGCTGGTGTCGAGGGCCGCGACGGCCGTCGCGGCGATCACGGTCCGGCTGATCTGGAAGGACCGCAGGGCGGTCGTGATCCCGCTGCCCTCCGGGCCGAGCAGGGCGGACCCGGGCACCGGACAGTCGTCGAACTCGACGCCGGCGAACCGGCAGCCGCGCAGCCCGACGGGGGTCCGGCGGGCCGTCACGGCCGCCCGTGCGTCGGTCAGCTGCCCGGGTTCCAGCAGGAGCACCGAGTGGCTGCGGCTGCCGGGGGCCGGGTCGGTACGGCAGAACAGCACCAGCGCCCCGGCCCGCTCCAGGTCGTTGACCATGGGCTTGCCGCCGCTGATCAGATAGCCGTCGCCGCTGCGGCGGGCGGTGACCTGGCTTCGTACGTAGTCGTTGCTGTGGGCGGTCTCGTGCTGTGCGATGGCCGCCTTGCCGCCGTCGCGCAGCAGCCCGGCGAGCCAGTGCCGCTGCCGGGAGCTCCCGGCGGTCCAGACGTCGGAGGCCGCCATGAAGGTGGTCATGCCGTGGCCCATGGCCAGGCCCACGTCCCGGCGGAAGACCGGGCGCATGATCCTGACCAGGGTGTCCATCCCGTCGAGCCGCCCGCCCAGGGCGCGCGGTATGTACTCGTCGGTGATGCCGAACCCGTCGAGCAGCGCCTCGCCGGCGGCGAAGGGCACCGCGGCCCGGTCGGCCTCCAGCAGCGCGGTGTAGCCGACCGGGTTGGCCGGGTCCGAGGGGTCGCCGAACAGCGACTCCAGCTCGGCCACCCGGGCCCGGACGGTCCGCTCGCGCTGCTGGGCCACTGCCTGGTCGCCGAGGAGCGACGTCACCACCGTCTTCCTCCGTCGGCTCCTTCCGGCCGCAGCAGGTCCTCCCCGAACAGCGCGTCCTCGGCGCGGGCCAGCGCGTACACGTCCGGGGTCAGCACCTCGTACTCGCCGCGCAGGACCCCGTCGAGGAAGAGCTTGCGCATCAGGGTGCGCTGGACCTTGCCGCTGCTGGTGCGGCGTACGGTGCCGGGGCGCACCAGGAGCACGTTGCCGGCCGGGATCTCGAACTCCTTGCCGATCAGGGCCTGCATCCGCTGGGCGACGGTGCGCAGTTCGGCGCTGCCCGCCCCGCGCACCTCCTGGACGAGGACGAGCTGCTCGCCGCCGGCGTCCACGGAGAACGCGGCGCCGGCGCCGAAGGTCAGCGCGGGGCTGACGGTCCGGGCGGCCCATTCGATGTCCTGCGGGTACACGTTGCGGCCGTTGATGATGATGACTTCCTTGAGCCGCCCGGTGACGAACAGTTCGCCCTCTTCGAGCATGCCCAGGTCGCCGGTGCGCAGGAAGTTGCTCTCCTCGCCGTTGAGGCTGGCGAGGAAGGTGTGCGCGGTCTCGGTGGGCCGCCGCCAGTAGCCGCGGGCCACGCTGTAGCCGCGCAGCCAGATCTCGCCGACGGCGCCGGCCGGCAGTTCGCGGTGGGTCAGCGGGTCGACGATGCGGACCTCCACGTCGACCGGGGTGCCGCAGCCGATCAGGGTCTTGACGTTCTGTCCGGATCCGGCGCGCAGCACCTGGTCGCGCTGGAGGGCGGTCCGGTCGAAGTCCCTGCGGACGTGCGGGGTGCCGGGGGATCCGCCGGAGACGACGAGGGTCGCCTCGGCCAGTCCGTAGCAGGGGTAGAGGGCCTCGGGGCGGAAGCCGGCCGGGGCGAACCGCTCGGCGAACTCGTCGAGGCTCTCGGGGCGTACGGGTTCGGCGCCGTTGAGGGCCAGGCGCCAGCGGGACAGGTCGAGCGCGGCGATCTGCTCGTCCTTCACGCGGCGTACGCACAGGTCGTAGGAGAAGTTGGGGCCGCCGCCGACGGTGACGCCGTACTCGTCGATGGCCTGGAGCCAGCGCAGCGGGCGCTTGACGAAGGACAGCGGGGTGACCTGGACGCTGTGGCTGCCGAGCCAGAGCGGGTGGAGGAGGTGGGCGACCAGTCCCATGTCGTGGAAGTAGGGCAGCCAGCTGCCGAAGACGTCCTCGCGGGTGGTCCGCAGCACCTTCTGCAGGGCGGCCTGGTTCGCCAGGAGGTTGCGGTGCGAGACGGTGACGCCGCGCGGTTCGGAGACGGAGCCCGAGGTGTACTGGAGGAACACCAGGTCGTCGGGGCGGGCGTTGACGGGCTGGAAGGCGTCGGCGTCGCCGATGCCGGGCACGTCGCTGACCACGCACACCGCGTCGGGGCCGGCGTTGCGGGCGAGCCACAGCGCGACCTCGGGGGCGGCGGCCGTCTCGGTGAGGACCACCTTCGCGGCGGTGTCCTTGAGCACGGCGGTGGTGCGGTTGAGCCGCTTGTCTCGGCCGGCCTCGCCCGGCATGGGTACGGGGACCGCGATGGCGCCGGCGTAGAGGCAGCCGGCGAACGCCTTGAGGAACTCGACGGTGGAGGAGTAGACCAGCAGCACCGGCTGTCCGGTCGCCCCGTGTTCCCGCAGGCAGGCTCCGATCCGTCTGCCCTCGCGGTCCAGTTCGCCGTAGGTGAGGTGCTCGGCCTCCACGCCGCCGGCCGTGTCTCGGAGGAAGACGTGTACGTCCTCGTCGGCGAGTTCAGCCGCCCGAACCCGGAGGAGTTCGGTGAAGGTGGCGAAGCGTGACGGTGACATCCGCGGCATCCCCTCGGGTCAGCGGGCCCGTGGAATGGCGGACCTCGATTCCCCCGGATCCTGCGCGCCCGTGCTTAAGGGGCGCTTGCGCCCGCCGGCCGCGCGGCCAGCGGCAGCCTCGCCCGCCCGCTCCGGGGACCTGCGGACGGCACCCCCTATCCCGTTCAGGGGGGTGGTCGGTGTTCTCCGCGCGCCCCCCGGCCGCCTTCAATGGCGGGCACTGCCCAGGGCCGCCACATGCGCGCCCCGACGGCCGAGGAAACGGGTGGAGCATGACAGTTGCCGATGTCGGTGTCCGAGTGGCCGAGCTAGGAGCGATCAAGGAGTCCGCCGGGCTGGGCCCGTCCCCGAGCGCCTCCGAGGCGCAGCACGCGCGCGGCAAGCTGACCGTGCGCGAGCGCCTCGACCTGCTCTTCGATCCGGGCACCTTCCGCGAGATCGAGCAGTTGCGCCGGCACCGGGCCACCGGTTTCGGCCTGGAGGACCGCAGACCGCACACCGACGGCGTGGTGACCGGCTGGGGCAAGGTCGGGGGCCGCCGGGTGTTCGTGTACGCGCACGACTTCCGGATCTTCGGCGGCTCGCTCGGCGAGGCCCACGCGCAGAAGATCCACAAGGTGATGGACCTCGCGCTGGCGGCCGGCGCCCCGCTGGTGTCGCTCAGCGACGGCGCGGGGGCCCGGATCCAGGAGGGGGTCACCGCGCTCGCCGGGTACGGCGGCATCTTCCGCCGCAACGTGGCGGCGTCCGGGGTGATTCCGCAGATCAGCGTGATGCTCGGGCCGTGCGCCGGCGGGGCCGCGTACTCCCCCGCGCTGACCGACTACGTGTTCATGGTGCGCGACATCGCGCAGATGTACATCACCGGCCCGGACGTGGTGCAGGCGGTGACCGGGGAGCGGATCAGCCACGACGAACTCGGCGGCGCGCAGGTCCACTCCTCCGTCTCCGGCGCGAGCGCCTTCCTCTACGACACCGAGGAGGAGTGCCTGGAGGAGGTACGGCACCTGCTGTCGCTGCTGCCCTCCAACAACCGTGAGATGCCGCCCGCCCTGCCCGCCGGCGACCCGGCCGACCGCCGGACCGGGGCGCTGTCCGAGCTGGTCCCGGCCGACCCGGCACGCTCGTACGACATGCGCGCGGTGATCGAGGAGATCATCGACGACGGCGATCTCTTCGAGGTCCACGCCCACTGGGCGACCAACATCATCTGCGGGCTGGCCCGGCTCGACGGCCACGTGGTGGGGATCGTCGCCAACCAGCCCGCCTCGCTCGCCGGGGTGCTGGACATCCACGCCTCGGAGAAGGCCGCCCGCTTCGTGCAGACCTGCGACGCCTTCAGCATTCCGCTGGTGACGCTGGTGGACGTGCCGGGCTTCCTGCCGGGCAGCGACCAGGAACACGGCGGTGTCATCCGGCACGGCGCGAAACTGCTGTACGCGTACTGCGCGGCCACCGTGCCCCGGGTGCAGGTGATCCTGCGCAAGGCGTACGGCGGTGCCTACATCGTCATGGACTCCCGCTCGATCGGCGCGGACCTGTCGTTCGCGTGGCCCACCAACGAGATCGCCGTCATGGGCGCCGAGGGCGCGGCGGGCATCGTCTTCCGCCGGGAGATCGCCGCCTCGGACGACCCGGAGGCGACGCGCGCGCAGCGCGTCAAGCAGTACCGGCAGGAACTCATGCATCCCTACTACGCCGCCGAGCGCGGCCTCGTCGACGACGTCATCGACCCGGCCACCACCCGGCAGGTGCTCACGGACGCACTCGAGGTCCTGCGGGCGAAGCACGTGCCGCTGCCCGAACGCAAGCACGGCAACCCGCCGTTCTGAGCCCGATGAGCGAGCGGGCCGAACCCGACGTGAAGATCGTGCGCGGCGCACCGGACGGCACCGAACTGGCTGCCGTCCTCCTCGCGCTGCTCGCCGCCGCCCGGCAGCCGGGCGACGGTGGTCCGCAGACCCCGGCGCCTGCGGCCCGGGCCGACTGGGGTCCCGCCCGCGGCTGGCGTCCGCCGGGCACCTGGACCGCCCGGTGAGCCGGACCCACCGCGAGCCGGCCGGACCTCCCGGCCTCCCCCGAAAGGACACCGACCGACGATGACGCGTACGACCCTGACCCCTTCGACCCTGACGGCGACCAGCACCTGGCTGCGCCGCTTCCACCCCGCCGAGGACGCCCCCGTACGGCTGTTCTGCTTCCCGCACGCGGGCGGCTCGGCGAGCTGGTACTTCCCGGTGTCGCGGGCCCTGTCCCCGGACGCCGACGTGCTGGCCGTGCAGTATCCGGGCCGCCAGGACCGCCGCCACGAGCGGTGCGTCGACGATCTGCACGAGCTCGCGGACCGGGTCGTCGCGGAGCTGCGGCCGTGGTGCGACCGGCCGGTGGCGCTGTTCGGGCACAGCCTGGGCGCGTCCCTGGCCTTCGAGGTGGCGCGGCGGATGGAGGCGGCCGGCGATCCCGCACCGGTGGCGCTGTTCGCCTCGGGGCGCCGGGCCCCCTCCCGCCCGCGCGCGAACCAGCTGGTCCACCTGGCCCCCGACGCCGAGCTGCTCGCCAGGATCAAGGGGATGAACGGCACGGACCCGGCGGTCCTGGCCGACGACGAACTGCTGCGCTCGGTGCTCCCGGCGATCCGAGGCGACTACAAGGCCGCCGAGACCTACCGCTACCGCCCCGGCCCCGCCCTGACCTCGCCGATCACGGTGCTCACCGGGGACAGCGACCCCGAGGTGACCGCCGAGGAGGCCGCGGCCTGGGCCGACCACACGGACGGCCCCTTCTCCCTGTACCGCTTCTCCGGCGGCCACTTCTACCTCAACGAGCACGCCACCGAGGTGATCGCCCTGCTCCGGGGCGTGCTCGCGTAGCCCGGCGTTCCGGGACCGGATCGGCGGACAACCCGCACGAGTCGGCGCGTTGGCGTACGCAAAATGATGAAACCCGATCGGCTGTGGGGCGTTAGAGAGGTGGGCCGCCGTTCGCCCGTGGTGCAGACGAGAGTACGAGGAGCACGATGAGAGACCCGAAGCCGGTCGGACGCGGCCGGATGAAGCTGGCAGCCCGATGCCGGGTGGCCACGGAGGCCCCCGCCTTCGGGTTGGTCGTCTTCTGCGCGATCCTGCTCAACGCCGCCCTGATGGGCGTGGAGACGTACAGCGGGCTCGCCGCGGACCACCGGCAGCTGCTGGAGGCCGCGGAGAACTGCTGCCTCGCCCTGTTCAGCCTGGAGATGCTGCTGCGCATCGGCGCGTGCGCGGACCGGCCGAAAGCATTCTTCCGCGACCCGTGGAACCTCTTCGACCTCGCGGTCGTGGCCTCGGCCTTCGTCCCGCTCGTACGGGAGAACACCACCCTGCTGCGGATGCTGCGGCTGGCCCGCGTCCTGCGCACCGCGCGCTTCCTGCCGCACCTGCGCATCCTGCTGATCGCCGTCGGCCGCAGCCTGCCGGGGACGGCCAGCTTCCTGTTCGTCGGCGCGCTGGTGCTGTACGTGTACGCCATGGTCGGCTGGGTCTGCTTCGCCGACTCCGACCCGCAGCACTACGGTTCGGTGGGCCGCGCGATGCTCACGCTGTTCCTGCTGACCACCCTCGACGGCCTGACCGACGCCGTCCGGGCGGGGCTGCAGATCTCCCGGCTCAGCATCATCTACTACGCCTCCTACGCGCTGCTCGCCTCCTTCGTGCTGGTGAACGTCCTCATCGGAGTCGTCCTCAACTCCCTCGACGAGGCGCGCGAGATCGAGGACGCGGCCAACCGCGACCTGAAGCAGCCGGGTCCGCCGCCGACCGACGCGGACGTACGGGACCGCATCGCGACGGCCCGCCGCGCCCTGGACGAGATCGAGGCGACCCTCACCACGGCGGACGGCCGCCCGCCGCGGCAGCTGGAGGCCTCGCACAGCGGGCCCTGAGGGGGCGGGCTCACTCCTTCCCGGAGTCGAGCAGGCGGATGTCCCACGTGCCGTCCGGGCGCATTCGGGTGTCCCAGCGGCCGTGTTGGCCGGTGAGACCGTCGTGCGGGCTCGTCTGGAGCCTCAGGCCCTCGAAACGGACCCGGCCCCGGAACGTGGCTTTCCCGAAGTCCACCGGTCCGTCGAACACGGCACCGGTGGACACCAGCCCCTGCTCCCATGTCGCGGACGCGAAGGAGACGGGTCCGGCGAAACCGGCCCTGCTCAGCCCGGTCAGGCCGCGGAACACGGCGCGGGAGAAATCAGCCCTCCCGGCCACTTGCATCCCGTTGAGGTCGGCCGAGGCCTCCAACACGGCCCGGGCGAAGGAGACCTCGTCCCGGAAGACGCTGCCCGCAAAACCCGCCAGGCCGCCGAAGACCGTACGGCGGAACCTGGTCGCGTGGTGGAAGCGGCAGCGGTCGAAATCGCCGACGCCGAGGAACACCGCACCGTCAAAGGAGGCCGGCCCGGCGAAGGTGGAGCCCCCGAGCCTGGCCCGCCCAGCGAACTGTGCCCGGACGAATGAGGCTCGGGCGAGGAACTCGGCCCCTTCTTCGCTCCAGTCGTCCACGAAGGCCGCGCGGTCGAAGTCCGCCGGACCCAGCCTGACGGGTTGCGAACCCGACTCCCGTAGCACTGCCAGGAGCCGCCGGAGCAGCCCCCGATCGAAGGTGGTGCCCCTGAGGTCCACCGGTGAACCGGGTCCCAAGGTCCCCAGGTACACGTACTCCTCCTGAGGCTCCAGATGGGCCAAGCAGCTGTCGTACCCGGGCAGCCTGATCCCGATGCACCCGGCAGGGAGGGTCTCGGAGACGCCGAGGCCGCAGGTCGGCCAACCGATGCCCTCGACCTGGAGCTCACCCGCTTCCGTCAGGGCGTAGCCGAGTTCGACGGGGTCACCGGTGCACACCCAGCCCTCCGCCTCGCGACCGAGCGGCGCGAGCGAGCGCAGCGCCGTGGGTCCGAGCAGCTCGCCGAGGTCCTCGTACAGGGAGTGGGACAGGGCGATGGCGAGGTCATCCGACAGCAACCGGTGCCGGTTCATCCCGGGGTGTCGGACGATCCGGCGCGCCTCGGACATGATCTGCCCGCGGCTCTCCGTGGCAATGGTCTCAGCCGGCCCCACGGCCACTGCCACACGGACGGAAGGGTGCATGCCCTCCATCCCGCGTCCGCCGAACAGGGCCATGACCCTGGGTAATTCGGACAGCAGCCGTCCGGCCTTGCCGAGGGCACCGGGCGATTCCAGCAGCACGAGCATCGGCGCGCCCTCTTCACCACCGACCAACCGCCCGGGAATGTCCGCGTCCCCCATGAGCCGCATCATGAGTTCTCTCGCCTCCGCGATCGGCGAGCTTCCGATCGGGTACACGCCGTCGTCACCGGGCAGCACCGCCAGGCACACACCGGAGTCCTCCGCCGCGCGGGCCTGCCCGTGCTCGGCCAAGGCGGCCCGGAAGCGCGGGAGTTCCCGCAGGGCGCGGCCCGACAGGAACACCATGCGGTCCGGCCAGACCCCGTGCACGACGCCGACCAGCTCGCCGGCGTGGGAGACCGGGCCGCCGCGGTAGTGCGTCCAGCTCTCGGGCTCGGCGGAGAGCCGGACGAGCTCGCCGTTGCGGGCGCCGTCGTTCGGGACGACCTCGCCCGTCAGCGCCACGGATTCCCCCCGGTCCGTACGGCCGTCGACGCGGACCCGCGCGGTCCCGGTGTCCGCCTCCGCCCAGGGCAACGGCTCCGGCCGGGCGGCCCGGTCCGCCAGGTCCTCGTCGGCCAGCAGCAGGGAGACCCGGGGCAGGGCGTCGTCCCACCACACCGGGCGGCAGGAGACCTCCCGGGCGCCGGCCCGCACCCAGGCGACCGCACCCCGGGAGAGCGGGGCGTCGCCGACCGTGAGCACCAGCCGCGGCGTCAGCAGGGTGCCGACCTCCTGGGGCTCCGGCATGGTGTCGTAGCGCACGCGTACGACCCGCTCCCGCAGGCCCGGCTCCTGCGGCGGCCCGGCCGCGAAGGGCAGGGCCTCGTCGGCCACCGCGCGGCGGCCCGTTCCCCCCGGGGTGACCCGGACCGCGGTGAAGTCGGGTGCGGGCCGCCGGTTGCGGGACATGAACTCCCAGACGCGGCGGCGCACCAGTTCCCGTACGGCGGCCACGTCCCCGCGCAGCTGCGAGCCGAGCAGGGCCTCCCGCACCCCGGGCAGGAACTCGAACTCCACCTCCTCGGTGCGCTGTTCGGCCCCCCAGGGGGCGAAGAGCCCGCCGAGGGCGACCTCCGCGAGGTGGCCGTGCTCCGAGTCCCGCAGCAGGGAGCGCCGCACCAGCGTCATCACCGGCAGGGTCAGCGGTACGGCGGCCAGGTGGGCGGCGAGCTGCTGCGCGGTCGGGGAGGCGCTCGCCCGGAAGCGCTCCACCACCTCCAGCGCGCTGCGGGCGCCGGCGGGTGCGGGATCCTCCGGTGTGCTCGTGGCCCCCGGCTCGGCGTCCAGCCGCAGGCAGGCGAGCCGCCGCCACCGGCCGTCGCCGGAGACCACGCGCACCAGCCGGGCCAGGCTGCCCGAGGCGATGCCGACCACCGGTACGACGGCCGCGACCGCTGCGGCGCCGGCGCGGCGGCGGCCGGCGCCGGACCGCCGGGTGGCCGGGACCCGCTGCCAGGAGCGGGTGGCGGCCGCCGGCCGGTCCGCGCGGACTGCGAAGGGGACGGGCCGGACGGCGCCGCGCGTCCAGAGCCGTTCGGGCAGGACGTTCAGGACGGCGACGGCGTTGTGCGCGCACCAGTGCCGGAGCACGCCCTGTACGGGTGCCTCCCGCCAGCCGCCCGCCACGGTGTCGGAGAGTACGAGGATCAGCCGGCGGCCAGCGGGGTCGGCCAGTTCCAGCGGGTTGCGGGGCGGGCCGCCGCGGCCGCGCGTGAGCATCGGGGTGGCGCCGGGCCCGGTGCCGGTCAGTTGCCAGGTGCGTACGTCGCGGAAGACCCCGCTGCGGGTCAGGACGCCGCGGAGTTCGTCCACGAGGTCCGACCACAGCAGCATCGAGTGGTGCGTGTCGACGACCAGCGCCAGGTCCAGCCAGCGGCTCTCGGCGGGCCGCAGCACCGGGGTCGGCACCATCCGCTCGATGCTGCGCTCCACGGTGAGCTGCTCGTCCAGTTCCTCTCCGGGGCCGCCGATGGAGCGCCGGCCGACGGGGCGCAGGGAGCGCATCAGGGCGAGCGGATCGTCGAGGGAGGCGGCGCGGGGCAGCCGTACGGGCGCGCCCCGGCGGCCTCCTGCGCCGTCGGCCGGCTTTCCGGCGGGGTCGCGCGGGGCGGCCGGGAAGAGCTGGACGGCGGGCGGGCCGTCGTCCGGGCGGTCGGGCCCGGGTGGCGCGAGCGCGTCGGGACCGGCCTCGGGCGGGGCCGGTTCGGGGACGGGCGGCTGCTCGCCCGGCGGGCCGGCGGCGGGCGTGCCGGGCGGGCGGGCCCCGCCGGGGTCCACCCGGGCCGCCAGCCACAGGATGTCGGCGATCTCCTCCACGCCGGCACCGGTGCGCGGGCCGCCGTCCTCGGCGCCCTCGGCGAAGGCGGCGAGCAGCCTCTCGATCACGCCGTGGGCCCGGTCAGGTGCTGCATGACGGTGGCGAGGAAGCGGTCGCGGTCCCCGGGGGCGGACCAGGCGCCGGCGAGGCGCAGTTGGATGGCGTTGAGGAGCTGGTCGGTGGCGAGGTCCCCGTCCTCGGCGCGGTCGAGGAAGCTCTGGACGAGCTCCTGGTACTCCTCGCCCGTCTCGATGTCGACGCCCAGCCGGCGGCGCACGATGCGGGCGAGCTTCTCCGGTCCGGGCGGCTCCAGGTGGAGGCGCACGCAGCGCCGCAGGAAGGCGGGCGGGAAGTCGCGTTCACCGTTGCTGGTGAGGACGACGACGGGGAAGTACCGGCACTGGACGCGGCCCTGGGTGATCCGCACGGCGGCTTCGGGGTCGTCGTCGGTGCCGATGGCGACGGTGGGGTCCTCCTGGGCGAGGCGGGCGAGTTCGGGAATGAGGAAGCCGCCGTCCTCGAAGACGGTGAGGAGGTCGCCGGGCAGGTCGATGTCGCTCTTGTCGATCTCGTCGACGAGCAGGATGCGGGGCCGGTCCTGCGGCAGCAGCGCGGTGCCGAGCGGTCCGAGGCGCAGGTAGCGGGAGATCGACGGGGCGGCGGGGGCGGCGGCCGGTGCGGCGGCGGGGACGGCGGCCGGGCCCGGCGGCGGCGGTGCGTCGGCGGCGGTCGCGGGGTGCGCGCCCGGCGTGCGCAGCTGCTCCAGCCCGGCCTCCTGGAGCCGTCCGATGGCGTCGTACAGGTACAGCCCGTCCCGCAGCACGGTCCGGCTGGTGATCGGCCAGTGCAGTACGGGGCCCAGGCCCAGGTCCGTGGCGATGCTGGCCGCGAGCGTGGACTTGCCGACGCCCGGCTTCCCGGTGATGAGCAGCGGCCGGCGCAGGTACAGGGCCGTGTTGACCACGTCCTTCTCCGCCTCGTCGGGTACGTAGCCCACGCCGCGCCGCCAGGTGCGCTCCCAGGCCGGCCCTTCGCAGCCCGGTGGCTCGTATCCCGGGTCGGGGGTGCCGGTGAAGTCCCGCCAGGGCGGCGGGGATCCGGTCTCCAGGCGGGTGCGCCGGTCCGCGCCGGGGCCGCTCCCGTGGTACAGCCACCAGTCCTTCGCCACTGCCTCTGCCTCCATCGTCCGTGTCGCGGTCTGTCGGTGGTCGGGGGGTCAGGCCAGGGACCGGAGGCCCGGCACGTCGTCGGGATCGTCCCACAGGAGCACCAACTGGTCTCCCCCTGCCGGAGGTTGGCGGGCGCGCGCGGCGGCCTTCGCGGCCGCCCGGCGCACGGCCCGCACGCGTGCGGGCAGGTCCAGTACGTCGAGTGCGCCGGGTCGGGCCGGCCGTCCGGCCCGGCCGGCGCGAGCAGGTCGAGGAGCGCGGGCGCCGGTACGCCGCCCCCGCGCCGCCACACGGCCACCGGGACCCCGCCTTCGAGCACGGCTTCCAGCAGTCCGGCGTGCGGCGCCGCCGCCGTGTGCGCCAGGACGCAGGCGGGCGCCGGGCCGTCGGCCAGTTCCAGCCCGAGCGCGTCCGTGACCTCGGCGTCCTCCACCACCCGGACGGCGTCGTGGTGCCGGCCGCCCTGGGCGCACAGCCACCGCCAGGAGGTGTGCCATTCGGCCCGGGTGTCCGCCCTCTCCTGCGGGCAGCGCACCACCACCTGGTGGAGCTGGCCGAGGGCGCGGGTCCGGCCGGCCGGGCCGTGGGGCACCGGCCACTGGTCGAAGTCGGCGTCCAGCAGCTCGTACGGCACGTGGAACTCGATGCGGTCCACCGCGCCGTTCGTCCGCCGGCCGTCCTCTCCGCCGCCGCCCGACGTCGCCCCGATGAGGGCCAGTTGCCGTACGAGCTCCTCCCGTACGGCGTCCAGCCGGACCGGCGCGTCCTCGGACTCCCATATGTGCTCGGTCCGTTCGCCGTGCAGCCACATCCGGGCGAGGTGGCCGGGGCCGCCGCCGGGCGGCGCCTCCAGCCGTACGTGCACGACCGTCGTGCGCGCCGCAGGCGGGGGCGCGGGCACCGCGGGCAGGCGGAGGCGCTCGCGGGTGGCGTGCACCCAGTCCGTCAGCCGGCCCTCCCAGGCCGCGTCGCCCGCCTTGGCGGCCCGGTCCGCGAGGAACCGTACGAAGGGCACGGCCAGCGGCATCCCGCCGCGCCCGCCCTGGCGCTCGTCCAGGTCCTGGACCACTTCCAGGAGGCTGTCCCCCGGCAGGCCGCCGCGCACCGGGGTGGCGCAGCCGGCCACCTTGAACGCCCACGCGTAGGCCTCGTACGCGCCGCGCGGCAGTTCGCGGCCCTCGAAGAGCTCGCCGAGCCCGTCCCAGGCGCGCTGGTCGAGGCGGGCGGCCCGGGGCAGCCGGGGCCCGGGCAGCTCGTCGTCGAGGAAGGAGCAGGCGTCCCAGTCCCGGTCCACCACGAACTGCGGCAGCTGCCAGCCCTCGCCGCGCTCGCGCAGCTCCTGGAAGGCGCGGTGGATGCTGAGGGCGGCGCCGGGCAGCCCGCTGACGCCCTCCCGCAGGGACCGGTGCCCGATCTCGCCGAGCAGAGCCTCGGTGAAGCGGCCGGCCCCGCGCTCGGCGTCGTTCTGCGCGGCCTCGCCCTCCCGGGAGGCGTAGAGCCGGAACTGGCGGCGGCCCGGCACCGAACTGCCGCCGCCGTAGTCGGTGGTGCCGAAGTTCCACCGGGCGTCGCGGGGCGCGTCGACCCGGCAGGAGTCCACGAGTGCCGCCTGGAGCGGGAAGCGGCGCGGTTTGACCAGGTCGGTCCGCCACCAGCGCAGCGCCGAGTCGAGGTTGAGGTGTCTGATCTGGCCGCGGCTGGCGTCGGCGCAGGGCAGCATCAGCTCCTGGCGGGGGCCGAGGTAGCCGTGGCCGGCCCAGAAGATCCACAGCAGGTCGCCGTCGCACTGCGGGAGTTCGTCGAGCAGCACCGCCTTCACGTTCTCCTCGGTCGCCGGGCGGTGCGTCGTCCGCAGGGCGGCCATGGCCGGCGTGTCCGTCCAGTCGAGGTCGTCCGGCGCGTCGAGCGGGGACAGCAGCAGCCGTACGTTGCCGGCCGGCACTTCGGCGGGACCGGTCAGCCAGCGGGCGAAGCGCAGGGCGTCGCGGGCCGGACCGCGCAGGTTCCAGTGGTGGCTGATCTCGTAGCGCTCGACCCCGGCGACGAGCGCGAAGGTGCGCCGCGGCCCGAGGGCCGCGGGCAGGAAGTCGGCGGGCGTCACCCGATCTCCGCCTCGGCCACCGCCTGTTCGATCCGCTCGTAGAGGGAGTCCTGTTTCCAGTAGGCGCTGTGGCAGGCCGGGAAGGGCTGGCGGCTGCCGACCTCGTGGTCGGTGACCCGCGGGTCGCCGGGGAAGACCGGCCCGGCGAGGTAGGAGAGCACGTCCTGGCGGTCGTAGACGTTGAGCCAGCGCGGGAAGCCGTACGGGAGTTTCGCGCCCGGTTCGAGCGCGGCCAGCGCGCCCAGCTCGTGGAGGAAGGGGGCCTGGGAGCCGACGGTGACGAGCAGTTCCGCCCCGGGGAGGGCCTCGCCGCGGGCGGCGGCGAGGGCGAGGAGGTCCACCAGGGCGATCCCGCCGAGGCTGTGGCCGATGAGTACGGTCGGCGCCGGGTCGGCGGCGATCCTGGCGTGCAGGAACGTGCGCAGGTCGTGGCCGCGGGCCTGGTAGCGCAGGATGTCGCCGAGCGCGGGCGTGGCGCCGACGGTGAGCGAGCCGCGCCAGGCGTTGAGCAGGGGCTGGGTGGTGACCCGCAGGGCGAGCCGGCCCAGGACGGCGGCCGCGCGGGCGCCGGGCACCCGGGCGTCGCCGCCGAGGCGGGTGGTGAGCAGCTCGACGAGGCGGTCCCGTTCGGCGCCGGTGCAGTCGGCCTCGGCTCCGGCACGGGCCAGCGCGGCGGCGGTCACGGCGCGGGCGAGGGCGGTGGCCAGCTCCCGTGCCTGTGGTTCGTCGGCGGCGCGTTCTCCGGCCCGGGCGGCCTCGGCGGAGCGGGCGGTGGTCTCCAGGCCGGCGGCGAAGCCCGCGGCGAGCCCGGTGCCGTGGAGCAGTGCGCCGAGCTCGTCCCCGGCCCGGGGCGGCGCGGGCGGCAGTGCGGCCAGCAGCCCGAGCACCCGGGCCCCGGCGGACTGGACCCCGGGCATCGCGAAGCCGTCGTCCTCGGCGTCGTCACCGTCCGCGCCGTCCCGGCCCTCCCAGCCGGCCTCGGCGAGGACGCGCAGCTCGCACAGCGGGTCGGCGAGCAGGAGCGCCCATTCTGCCGTCTCGGCGTCCACCGGGTCGGGCTCGGCGTCGGGACCGGGCCGCCGCAGTCCGGGGACGGACCGGCCGCCCGCGCCGAGGGTCGCGCCGAAGCGGTCGCCCCAGTAGCAGGATTCGACGGCCGCGTCGGGGAATCTCGCCGTCAGCCGCTCCCGGACCAGGCCGAAGAGGCGGTCGTGCCGCTCGCGCCGTACCCCCGTGCCGTGGACAAACAGAAAACGCATCGTCGCCCCGCCCCCTCGTACAGTCGCCCCCGCCCGCACCATAGCGTCGTGCGGGCAACAAGGTGCGCGGAAGCGGAAGTTCGGAGATCCCGGGGCTCCGGGGCCCCGGGGGTTCAGCGGCCGCGCGGCACCACCGTCGCCAGGACCTGGGGCAGCGGGTACCAGTCGGCGGAGACGATCGAAGCGTGGCGGCCGGCGAGGAGCCCGAGGCGGTCGCGGGCCTGTGCCTCGGTGGGGCGGGTGGAGTCGATGGCGGGGGCGACGTTGTGGGCGTCGGTGGCGATCAGCAGATAGTGGTTGCGGTCGTACCAGCCGGTGTCGACGGAGCCGGAGGCGTACGCGCTCGCGTCCCCGTCGAAGACCACGAACCAGGGGCGCAGCGACACGTCGGCGTAGCGGGTGCGCGGGTCGCCCGCCTCGGCCCGGTGGACGGCGGGGAAGGCGGCGGCCTGGCCGAGGCGGCCCTGGGCGGCGAGGGTGCGCAGGTGGGTGGCGTACTCGCGGTCGGTCCACAGGGTGTCGGAGCCGTTGCCCTCCTCCAGGGTGCCGGGGATCAGCTCCACGATGAACTTCCCGGCGAGGGCGGCCCGGCCGGGCCAGGCTCCGGCGCGGGCTGCCGTGTCGAGGTCGGGGTGTCCGGCCGCGAGCCGGCCGGGGCCGTAGACGGCGTCGCCGAGCTTGCCGGTCAGCAGCGCGTCGAGGTCGGCCGGGCCGCGCCCGAGGTTGGCGGCGAAGCCGTCCTTGAGCTCCAGCTTGAGGACGACCGGCCGGTGGCCGGGGTGGGCGTCGTGCCAGCTGCGGATGTCGGCGAGGCAGCCGGCGAGGTTCTGGTTGCGGGCCTTGGTGCGCAGCTGGGCCGGGGTGGTGGCGTTCTCGCAGTTGTTGTCGTTGCCTGGGGGTCCCCCCGGACGGAGTCTGGGGGAGGGTTGCTGTGCGAGACCCGCCAGGAGCTGCCGAAGAAGTTGGTCCACACGTCGAGTTCGAGCATGGCGGCGCCGGAGTCGAGCGCGTCCGCGAAGTAGGGGTACTTGGCCTGGTCGTAGGCGTTGTGCACGCCGACGCCGGTCGATCCCGCGTACGGGAGGTCCTCGGCGGTGCCCGCGACGCGGGACGCGGCGGCCTGCGCACCGCCCGCCGCACCGGCCGGCGCCGTGCCGAGCACGAGGGCCACGGCTGCCAGTCCGGCGGTCACCGCGCCCGCCATCCGGTTCCGCAATCTCATACCCTGGCTCCTGTCGATCAAGGTGGGGGTGCTCAAGTCGCCTGGAGCGTAGGGCGGTCGGGTGGCCGACGGAAGGCCAAATGATGACGCGTACACGACAGTACGGTCGGCTGTGAGCACGACCACGTCCGGTTCGCGGAACCCGCGCCGTCATCCCCCCATCGAACGAGGAGTCGGACGTGTCAGCGGGGTGGGAGCAGCAGATGGCCAGCAGGGTTCACGGGCGCAAGCGGGGACGGGAACGGGGGCGGGAGCGGAGCACATGGGGCTCCGTGCTCCTCGGCCTGCTCTGCACCCTGGTCCTCGCGGGCCTCGGGTACGCCGCCTGGGAGCTGCGGGGCATCGCCGCCAACCGCGCAGACGGGGACCCCGCCCGGGGCACCTACCAGCAGGACCCCGAACGCGCCGACAAGACCGCGGGCGCCGTACTGGACGGGATCGTCCGGGAGGACCCGGAGGCGGCGACGGACGGCAAGGCCTTCGCCGGGGGCGACGCCCCGGCCAACTGGCGGACCACCGGCTGGCAGCCCTCCGATCCGCTGGCGGCCCGGCCCGCCCCCGCCGAGCCCGCGATCGGCGCGCTCTTCTCCCCCGGCTCCGACGGCGACCCCGACCACCACTGCTCGGCCGTCGTGGTCCACTCCCCCGGCGGCGACCTCATCGCCACCGCCGCCCACTGCGTGTACGGCGGCGGCTTCCGCACCAACCTCGCCTTCGCCCCCGGCTACCGCGACGGCGTGGCCCCGTACGGAGTCTGGGTGCCCACCCGGATCGACGTGGACCCGCGCTGGACCGAGGACCAGGACCCCGACCACGACATCGCCTTCCTCCGGCTGCGCCGGCCCGGCTACCCCGGCCAGCGGCTGGAGGACGTCACCGGGGCCGAGACCATCGCCTTCCGGCCCGAACTGCCGGCGCCCGCCCGCCTCGTGGGCTACCCCAACGACTCCGAGCAGCCGCTGGAGTGCCGCAACACCGCCCGCCCCGCCGGCCCGACGCAGCTGCGGCTGGACTGCGCGGACGTGCCCAACGGAACCAGCGGCGGCCCGGTGCTGACCGACGGCCGCACGCTCATCGGGGTGATCGGCGGCCGCGACGGGGGCGGCGACGACGAGACCTCGTACAGCATCCACTTCGGCGACGACACCCGGGCGCTGTACGAGCGCTCGACCAAGCCCTGACCCCTGCCGCCACGGGACATCACGAGAGATCACGAAGGATCTTTCTAGAAAGGTGTTCCAGTTCCGCGATCTTGCTACGCTCGGTGGCGCAGATTCCGGACAGCACCACGCACACCGACGGGACCGCAGCATGACTCCCAAGCAACAACGCGGCGAAGCCACCGTCGACCTGCTCCTGACCACCGCGCTGCGGGTGTTCGCCGAATCCGGTCAGCAGGGCTTCACGGTGAACGCGGTCGTCTCGGCCAGCGGGGTCAGCCTCGGCAGCCTCTACCACCACTTCGGCAGCTTCGACGGCCTCGCGGCCGCGCTCTACATCCGGTGCATGGACATGCTGTGCGACGACATGGTCGCCGCGCTCACCCGGTGCCGCACCGCCCGCACCGGGGTGCGTTCCTGGGTCGCGGCCTATCTGACCTTCACCCAGGAGCACCGGGACGTCGCGCTGTTCCTGCACGCCTCCGCCTACTCCGGCTACCTGGTGGCCCACGCCGAGGAGATCGGCGCGGCCAAGGCGGAGAAGTTCGCGGCCATCATGCAGTGGCTGGGGGTCCGCATGGAGCGCGGCGAGATCGCCCCGCTGCCGGCCCCCGTGATCGAGGTCCTGGTCATGGGCCCGCTCGCCGAGGCCGCCCGCCGCTGGCTGTCCAGCACCTACGAGATCGACCTCACCGAAGCCGCCCGCCACCTCCCGGAACACATCTGGCGCTCCCTGCGCCCCGAACCCGCCTGACCGTCCCGCCACGGTACGACCACGGTCACGGTCACGCGGCCGGACGTCTCCGCGAACACCGGCGCCGCGAGCAGGCCGACCACGCCCGCCCGAGGACCACCGCACGGTCGTGGGCTTCTGGGTGGTTGTCCGTATCGTCGTCGCTCATGCCGCCGAGTCTCCAGCGCGGGGCGCTCCCGGGTCAGGCACGGACCGGGGCGCCCGGAGGCGACCCGGGGGCGGACGGACTCATACCGGGGGCGCCCGCGCGGGGGGCGTGCCCGGGGAGACCCGTCAGGGGCGGAGAAGTGTCCGAGTGACCTGCGGGGGGGGCGGCAGGGCGGCACCGGCGGGATCAGCGCGGCAGGGACGCGTACGAGACTCCCGTGAGCTTCTCGGAGGCCGCCCAGAGCAGTTCGCCGGACCTGTCGTCGAGGGTCCACTTCGCCCGCCAGGACGGCGCCGGCGCTCCGCGCCAGCCGAACCGCGGGCCGATGAACGCGTCCTGGCGGACCCCGGGCGCGGTGGCCGCGTACAGGGTGGGCAGGGCGCCCGAGGAGGTGGGCTGGGCGACGACCGCGTTGCCGAAGGCCGCCACGCGCGAGTTGAGGGTCGGGCCCTCCACCTTCGAGGCTCCGGAGTGCAGATTGCTGGAGGCGTAGCCGGGGTGGGCCGCGGCGGCGGTGATCGCGGAGCCGGCGGCCGTGAAGCGGCGGGACAGCTCGTGGGTGAAGAGCAGGTTGGCGGTCTTGGAGCGGCCGTAGGCGACCCAGCGACGGTAGCCGCGCTCGTCGGAGAGCGCGTCCGGGCCGCCGCCCTCGACGTCGATCCTCCCCAGCGCGTGGAAGCCGCTGGAGACGTTGACGATCCTGGCCCCGGGGGCGGCCGCCCGGAGCCTGGGCAGCAGCAGCCCGGTGAGGGCGAAGTGCCCGAGGTGGTTGACCCCGAACTGGGTCTCGAACCCGTCGGCGGTGCGCCCGTACGGGAGCGCCATCACGCCGGCGTTGTTGACCAGCAGGTCCAGGGAGGCGTGCCGCTGCCCGTAGGCGGTGGCGAACTCCCTCACGGAGGCCAGGTCGGCGAGGTCCAGCGGCATGAACTCCGCCTCGGCACCCGGCACTTCCGCGCGCAGCCGGACCACCGCCGCCCGCCCGCGCGCCGCGCTGCGGCAGGCCAGTACGACCGAGGCGCCGCGCCGCGCGAGCTCGCGGGCGGTGACGTAGCCGATCCCGCTGTTGGCCCCGGTGACGACGGCCGCCCGGCCGCTCTGGTCGGGGATCTTGCTGGCGTTCCAGCCGGGCATGGCGGCTCCCTCGTGTCGCGGTGGGTTACCGAGGGTAGACCCTGGCCTCGCGGCGGTACCGCGGGGGCGTCGCGTGGGCATCGCACGGGCATCGCGAGGGTGGGCGCGGGCCCCGGATCCGCAGGCCAGTAGGCTGCGGGTCCGCCGTCTTTCCCCTTCCCGTCCCCGAGGTACCGCGCAGTGAGCTCCGCACCGCCCCCCAGAACCGTGACGGTCGTCGGCCTCGGCGCCGACGGCTGGGCCGGGCTCACCACCGCCGCGCGGTCCGCGCTGGCCTCGGCCCAGGTCCTGATCGGCGGGCCGCGCCAGCTGGACCTGCTGCCGGCCGCGGAGTGCGCCGGTGAGCGGGTGGCCTGGCCGAGCCCGCTGCGGCCGGCCGTGCCGAAGCTGATGGCCGAGCACGCGGGACGCCGGATCGCGGTGCTGGCCAGCGGCGATCCGATGTTCTACGGGATCGGCCGCGCCCTCGCCGAGGAGCTCGGCCCGCGGTCCCTGCGGGTCCACCCGCACCCGTCGTCCGTGTCGTACGCCTGCGCCCGCCTGGGCTGGCCGGTGGAGGACACCGAGGTGATCACGGTCGTCGGCCGCCCGGTGGCCCGGATCGCGGCCGCGCTCCACGACGGGCGCCGGGTGCTGGTGCTCAGCGCCGGAGCGGCGACCCCGAACGAGATCGCTGCTCTGCTTCGAGAGCGGGGCTTCGGCCCGAGCCGGATGCGGGTGCTGGAGCAGCTCGGGTCCGAGCGCGAGGACGCGTACGAGGGCAGCGCCGACAGCTGGGACCACGCGCCGGGCGACCCCCTGAACGTCGTGGCCCTCGACTGCCGCCGCGACCCGGCCCACGCCGCACCGCGCCTCGGCGCGACCCCCGGCCTGCCGGACGCCGCGTACGAACACGACGGCCAGCTCACCAAGCGCCACGTCCGGGCCGCGACCCTGTGCGCGCTGGCCCCGGCCCCCGGCGAGCTGCTGTGGGACATCGGCGGCGGCTCCGGCTCCATCGGCATCGAGTGGATGCGCACGCACCCCTCGTGCCGGGCGGTGGCGGTGGAGCGGGTACCGGAGCGGGCCGCGCGGATCAGCCGTAACGCGGCGGCGCTCGGCGTACCGGGCCTGCGCGTGATCGTCGGCGCCGCGCCGGCGGCCCTCGACGGACTCCCGGCCCCCGACGCGGTGTTCATCGGCGGCGGGCTCACCGCGCCGGGCCTGCTGGACGCGGCCTGGGCGGCGCTGGCCCCCGGCGGCCGCCTCGTCGTCAACACCGTCACCCTCGAATCGGAGGCGGTCCTGACCGACCGCTACCGCCGCCACGGCGGCGAACTGGTGAAGCTCGCGGTCGCGCACGCCGTGCCGGTCGGCGGATTCACGGGCTGGCGGCAGGCGATGCCGGTCACCCAGTGGTCGGTGACGAAGCCTGCCGAGCCGGCCACCGCATCCAAGGAGAAGGATCGAACATGACCGTGTACTTCATCGGTGCGGGCCCCGGCGCCGCCGACCTGATCACGGTGCGCGGTGCCCGGACCCTGGCCGCCGCCCCGGTCTGCCTGTACGCGGGCAGCCTCGTACCGCGCGAGCTGCTCGCCGAGTGCCCGGCGGACGCCCGCCTCGTCGACACCTCGCAGCTGAACCTCGACGAGATCATCGCCGAGTGCGTACGGGCCCACGCGGCGGGCCGGGACGTGGCGCGGCTGCACTCCGGCGACCCGTCCGTCTTCAGCGCCGTCGCGGAGCAGATGCGCCGGCTCGACGCGGCCGGCATCCCCTACGAGGTCGTGCCCGGCGTACCGGCCTTCGCCGCGGCCGCCGCCGCCCTCAAGCGGGAGCTGACGGTGCCCACCGTCGGCCAGACGGTGATCCTGACCCGCATCGCCCAGCAGGCCACCCCGATGCCGCCCGGCGAGGACCTGGCCACCCTGGGCCGCAGCGGCGCGCTGCTGGTCCTGCACCTGGCCACCCGCTACGTGGACCGGGTCGTCGACGAGCTGCTGCCGCACTACGGTGCCGAGTGCCCGGCGGCGGTCGTGGCGATGGCCAGCCGCCCCGACGAGCTGATCCTGCGCGGGACCCTGTCCGACATCGCCGCCCAGGTGAAGGAGGCGGGCCTGGTCCGCACCGCCGTCATCCTGGTGGGCCGCACCCTGGGGGCGGAGCAGTTCCGGGACAGTCACCTGTACTCCCCCGAGCGCGACCGCCATGTCTGCTGAACCGCCCTTCGTCCCGGCCCACCACGTACTGATCCTCGGCGGTACGACGGAGGCCAGGCAGCTCGCGGAGGCGCTGGCATCCGACCCCTCGGTCCATGTGACCACCTCGCTCGCGGGCCGGGTCGCCTCGCCGGCGCTCCCGCCCGGCGACACCCGGATCGGCGGCTTCGGCGGCATCGCGGGCCTCGCGGGCTGGATCATCGGCTTCGATGTCACGCACGTGGTCGACGCCACCCACCCGTTCGCGGAGCAGATGAGTTTCCACGCCTCCGAGGCGGAGGCGCTCACGGGCGTCCCGCTGCTGGCTCTGCGGCGCCCCGGCTGGACACCGCAGCCCGCCGACGACTGGACCTTCGTGGACTCGCTCGCCGACGCGGCCGCGCTGCTGCCCGGCTTCGGCACCCGCGCCTTCCTCACCACCGGCCGGATGGGCCTGCACGCGTTCGCGCACCTCACCGACACCTGGTTCCTGGTGCGTTCGGTGGACCCGCCGGACGGTCCCGTGCCGCCGCGCCTGGAAGTGCTGCTGGACCGGGGCCCGTTCACCCTGGAAGACGAGCGGGAACTGCTCGCCCGCCACCGGATCGACGTGCTCGTCACCAAGGACAGCGGCGGCTCGGCCACCGCACCCAAACTCACGGCCGCCCGCGAGGCCGGCATCCCGGTCCTGGTCGTACGCCGCCCCGCGGTGCCGCAGGGCGTGGCGGAGGCGGATTCGGTGGCCGCGGCCCTGCGGTGGCTCGGGTCGGTGGACTGAACCGGGCCGGGCCCGGAGGCGGTTCGCGCTCCGGGCCCGGTCAGAGGTACTCGGCCGCCGCCCTCACGGGTAGCGGCGCGGGGTCCACGTGATCCGCGACCCGTCGGGCCGCTCGGTGATCTGCGTCTGCGAGGAGCCGATCAGCAGGATCGTGCGCATGTCGACCTCGGACGGCTCCAGTTCGGCGAGCGTGACGATCCGCACCGACTGCTCCGGCCCGCCCACGTCGCGGGCGACGACCACCGGGGTCTCGGGTGCGCGCAGTTCCAGCAGCAGCTCGCGCGCCTGCGCCACCTGCCAGGTGCGGCTGCGCGAACCGGGGTTGTAGAGGGCGAGCACCAGGTCGGCCGCGGCGGCCGCGCGCAGCCGCTCCGCGATGACCTCCCACGGCTTGAGCCGGTCCGAGAGGGAGACGGTGGCGTAGTCGTGGCCGAGCGGGGCGCCGGCCGCGGCGGCCGCCGCGTTGGCCGCGGTCACGCCCGGCAGGACCCGTACGGGCACGTCCTCGTACTCCGCCTGCCCGGCCACCTCCAGGACCGCCGTGGCCATGGCGAAGACACCGGGGTCGCCGCCGGAGACCACGGCCACCCGCTGCCCGCGCCGGGCCAGGTCGAGGGCGAACTCGGCGCGCTCCGACTCCACCTTGTTGTCGGAGCCGTGCCGGATCTGGCCCGGCTTCACGGGCACCCGGTCCAGGTACGTCGTGTATCCGACCAGCACCTCGGCGTCGGCCAGCGCGCGCCGGGTCTGCGGGGTGAGCCACAGCGGGCCCGCCGGGCCGGTGCCGACGACCACGACCTCGCCGGGGCCGGACGGCACGCTGCCCGGGTTGCCGATGCGGCTGGGCACCACGGCGACGGCGAAGTACGGCACGCTCGCCGGATCGGTGTCGGCGAGCCGGCCGGTCCGCTCCCCCTCCATGGTGGCGCGCTCGACGTAACGGGCCTCGGCGAGACGGCCGCTGTTCTCCATCGCGCCCCGCACGGCGGGGAAGGTGCGGCCGAGCTTCATCACGACCGCCGAGTCGGTGGCGGCGAGACGGGCGGTGAGCTCCTCCTCGGGCAGGGTGCCGGGGAGGATGGTCAGGACCTCCTCGCCCTCCACGAGCGGGGTGCCGAGCCGGGCGGCGGCGGCGCTCACCGAGGTGACACCGGGGATGACCTCGGTCTCGTACCGGTCCGCGAGCCGCTTGTGCATGTGCATGTACGAGCTGTAGAAGAGCGGGTCGCCCTCCGCGAGCACGGCGACGGTCCGGCCGGCGTCCAGGTGCGCGGCCAGCCGGGCGGCGGCGGCCTCGTAGAACTCGTCCATCGCGCCCTGGTAGCCGCCGGGGTGGTCGGTGGTCTCGGTGGTGACCGGGTAGACCAGCGGCTCCTCGATGTGCGTCTCGCGCAGGTGCGCCGCGGCGATCGAGCGGGCGATGGAGCGCCCGTGCCGGGCGCTGTGATAGGCGACGACATCGGCCTCGCCGATCACCTGGACGGCCCGCAGCGTCATCAGGTTCGGATCGCCGGGCCCGAGCCCGACCCCGTACAGGCGCCCCCGCAGGGCCTGGTCGGCGCTCATTCGGCCACGCTCGCGATGGCGTTGACGGCGGCCGCTGCGATGGCGCTGCCACCCCGCCGACCGCGCACGATCAGGTGGTCGAGCCCCGAGGGGTGGGCGGCGAGGGCGTCCTTGGACTCGGCGGCGCCGATGAAGCCGACGGGTACGCCGATGACGGCGGCCGGGCGCGGAGCGCCCTCCTCGATCATCTCCAGCAGCCGGAACAGCGCGGTCGGGGCGTTGCCGACGGCGATCACCGAGCCCTCCAACAGGCCGCGGTCGCGCCAGACTTCGAGGGCGGCGGCGCTGCGCGTGGTGCCCATCTTCGCGGCGAGGTCCGGTACCGCCGGGTCGGAGAGGGTGCAGATCACGTCGTTGTCAGCGGGCAGCCGCTTGCGGGTGACCCCGCTGGCGACCATCTGGACGTCGCACAGGATCGGCGCGCCGGCCTCCAGCGCGGCGCGGGCGCGCAGCACCACCTCGGGGGTGTACCCGAGGTCCTGCGGGAGGTCGGTCATTCCGCAGGCGTGAATCATGCGCACCGCGACCTGGGCGACCGAGGCGGGCAGGCCGGAGAGGTCCGCCTCGGCGCGGATCGTGGCAAAGGACTGGCGGTAGATCGCGGCGCCGTCCTTCTCGTACTCGAACACGGTGTACTCGCTCATTTCTGCACTGAGTCGGGGAGGTTGTCACGTACGTGATCTGCGTGGCGGGCGTCCGCGAGGACGGGGGCGAGCTCGCGCTCCGGTACGCCGCGTCGCGGTGCGCGGCCTTCGAGGTGGAGGTCGTATCCGGCGGGGGTGGCGACCAGGTCCACCCAGGCGGCGCCGCGCGGATGCCCGCACCGGCGCTCGCAGCCGGACCAGTGCACGGGCAGCGGCCCCCGGGCATGTTCCATGACGGCCCGCGCGTCGGCGCGCACGTCGGCCAGGGACTTGGCGCAACCGGGCCTGCCCGTACAGGCGGTGACGGATCGCCAGGGGCTGTCGGGAGCGGTGACCAGCCCCGCGTCGGCGAGGCCGGCGAGCGCGGCGGCGGCCGCCGGGCCGGGTGGACCCGGGAGCCTCGGAACCACCACTCCCCGCCAGGGAGTCAGCCGGAGCCGGTCCGTGAGGTCGGCGAGCCGGCGCCACTGCGCGGTGCTGAGCCGTCCGAGGGGCGCGAGGACGGAGAGCGAGGCCGTGCCGTCGGGGCCGGGCACGACGCCGGGCTCGGGCGGGCGGCCGGACGGGGCGGACCTGGCGGACGGGGCGGACCGGTCCGGCGTCGCCACGACGGCGTCGCCGACGCCGGCATCGGCCAGCCGCTCCACCAACCGGGCACCGGACAAGGCGTGTTCGGGAGCCAGCTCGGCCACCCGCCAGACCCGGGTACCGGCCTCGCGCACGGCGTCGAGGAAGTACTCGGCGGCCGCCAGCGCGGCCCGCGGCGCGTCCTGCGCGGAGACGAGCACGGCTTCGCGCGGGTCCCCCGCCCATAGCAGGGCCCTCCCGCCACCGCACGGGACGAGGTTCACGTCCGCGTCGAGCGAGGTCACATCACCCCGGCCGTCGTCGAGGGCGAAGAGGAACCGCCCGGACAGCCCGGCCGCCGCTTCGCTCGCGCAGAGCAGCGCGTCCAGCTCCGCCACCCAGGGGGACACGTCGGGCAGGCCCAGCCGGTCGAGGCCGGTGAGCGGCGAGCAGACGATGTTGCGTACCCGCTCGTGCGTGGGCGCGGGCAACAGCCCGGCGGCGGCCAGCAGCTCGGCCAGTTCCCCGCCGCAGCTCTCGCCGAGGCCGCGCAGCTGTACGTTGCCGCGCGAGGTGAGGTCGACGTGCCCGTCGCCGAGCCGGTCGGCGGCATCGGCCAGCAGCCGCGCCGCGGCGCCGCCGAGCAACCCGCCGGGAATCCGCACCCGCGCCAGGAACCCGTCGTCCGCCGCGTGCAGCCGCAGCGCACCGGGGCAGGCGTCACCACGATCCCGTATGACGGGTTCGTCCCGCGATGCGGCGGAAGGTGGCTGGGGCATGGCGGCGAGCATACCCACGATTCCCCTCCCCCGACCTGTGTCCATCACCACCCCCACCAGCCCCGACACCCCTCCAGCCCGGCCCGGCCCGGCCCGGCCAATCCAGCCCCGCCGGCGTTTGAGGCGCGGGGGCCCGGGGGCAGAGCCCCCGCAACGGCGCCGCACCGACCCACCTACCCGCACGAGCCAGCGCGGCCACCCGCCCGAGCCAGCGCAGCGCCCCGGCAGAGCCCCCGCAACCGCGCCGCGCCGACCCACCCCAGCGCACCCACCCGCTCACCCCTAAGATGACCTTCCGGCGGACCACACGGCCCGCCGTCGCCGAGGACGGCGACATGGGAGGAAGCCCGGTGCGATTCCGGCGCGGTCCCGCCACTGTGAACCCGGCAGAGCCACACCGCCGGGCAAGTCAGGAACTCCCGCTGTCCTCACTGCCCGGGGCGCGGAAACCCCGAGGAAGGCCTGCCGCCGCATGATCCTGCTGCTGTCGACGTCCGACACCGATCTGCTCAGCGCCCGCGCGGCGAACACGGCGGACGGCCTCGTCCCGTACCGGTTCGCGAACCCCTCCCGCCTTCCCCTCGACGATCTCCCCGGGCTCCTCGACGGCGTCGACCTGGTCGTCGTACGCCTCCTCGGCGGCCTCCGCGCCTGGCAGGACGGCCTCGACCTGCTCCTCGCCCCCGGCCAGACCCGCCCGGTCGTGGTCCTGACCGGCGAACAGGCCCCGGACGCCCAGCTGATGGAGGCCTCCACGGTCCCGATCGGCATCGCGGCCGAGGCCCACGGCTACCTCGCGCACGGCGGCCCCGCCAACCTCGACCAGCTGGCCCGGTTCCTCTCCGACACGGTCCTGCTCACCGGCCACGGCTTCGAGCCGCCCGCCGCCGCCCCCACCTGGGGCCCCCTGGAACGCGACGCGCAGCAGACCGCAGAGGCGGCCCCCGAGACGGGGGCCGAGGCGGCCCCCAAGGTCGCCGTGCTCTACTACCGCGCCCACCAGATGAGCGGCAACACCGCCTTCGTCCACACCCTCTGCGAGGCCATCGAGGCGAAGGGCGCCCAGCCCCTCCCCCTCTTCGTCTCCTCCCTGCGCACGCCCGAGCCGGAGCTCCTGCAGGCCCTGGAGTCCGTGGACGCGATCGTCACCACCGTCCTCGCCGCCGGCGGCACCCGCCCCGCCACCGCCTCCGCCGGCGGTGACGACGAGTCCTGGGACGCCGGCGCCCTCGCCGCGCTCGGCGTGCCGATCCTCCAGGCCCTGTGCCTGACCGGTTCGCGTTCCGCCTGGGAGGAGAACGACGAGGGCCTGTCCCCCCTCGACGCCGCCACCCAGGTCGCCGTGCCGGAGTTCGACGGCCGTCTGATCACCGTCCCGTTCTCCTTCAAGGAGCTCGACGAGGACGGCCTGCCCGCCTACGTGGCCGACCCCGAGCGGGCCGCCCGGGTCGCGGGGATCGCCGTACGCCACGCCCGTCTGCGCCACATCGACCGTCGCGACAAGAAGGTCGCGCTGGTCCTGTCCGCGTACCCCACCAAGCACTCCCGGATCGGCAACGCGGTCGGTCTCGACACCCCGGCCAGCGCCGTCGAGCTGCTGCGCACGCTGATCGCCGGCGGCTACGACTTCGGCCCCACCCAGGACATCCCGGGTCTGGTGTCCGGTGACGGCGACGAGCTGATCCGCGCCCTGATCGAGGCCGGCGGCCACGACCAGGACTGGCTGACCGAGGAGCAGCTGGCCCGCAACCCGGTCCGCATCCCGGCCGCCGACTACAAGCGCTGGTTCGCCGAGCTTCCGGCCGAGCTCCGCGAGAGCGTCGAGCAGCACTGGGGCGAGGCCCCGGGCAACATGTTCGTGGACCGCTCGGCGAACCCCGAGGGCGACATCGTCCTGGCGGCCCTGCGCCGCGGGAACCTCCTCATCCTCATCCAGCCGCCGCGCGGCTTCGGCGAGAACCCGATCGCGATCTACCACGACCCGGACCTGCCGCCCTCGCACCACTACCTGGCCGCGTACCGCTGGATCCAGGCGCGCGCGGAGGACGGCGGCTTCGGCGCCGACGCGATGATCCACCTGGGCAAGCACGGCAACCTGGAGTGGCTGCCGGGCAAGAACGCCGGCCTGTCCGCGGCCTGCGCGCCGGACGCCGCGCTCGGCGACCTCCCGCTCATCTACCCGTTCCTGGTCAACGACCCGGGCGAGGGCACCCAGGCCAAGCGGCGCGTGCACGCGACCCTGGTCGACCACCTCGTCCCGCCGATGGCCCGGGCCGAGTCCTACGGCGACATCGCCCGCCTCGAACAGCACCTGGACGAGTACGCCCAGATCTCCGCGATGGACCCGGCGAAGCTGCCGGCGATCCGCGCCCAGATCTGGACCCTGATCCAGGCCGCGAAGCTCCACCACGACCTGGGCCTCGAAGAGCGCCCGGACGACGAGGGCTTCGACGACTTCCTGCTGCACGTCGACGGCTGGCTGTGCGAGGTCAAGGACGCCCAGATCCGCGACGGCCTGCACGTGCTCGGCGGCGCCCCGACCGGTGGGGCCCGGGTCAACCTGGTCCTCGCCATCCTGCGCGCCCGGCAGATCTGGGGCGGTACGACGGCCCTCCCGGGCCTGCGCGAGGCGCTCGGCCTCGACGAGTCCAAGGCCACCCGTACCTCGGCGGACGCCGTCGAGGCGCAGGCGCGCGCCCTGGTCCAGGCGATGGAGGACGCGGACTGGGCCCTCGACGCCGTGTCCTCGGTCGCCGCGGACCAGGCTCCGGAGGTCGCGGCGGTCCTGTCCTTCGCCGCCCGCGAGGTGGTCCCCCGCCTGGCCGGCACCACGGACGAGATCGCGCACGTCGTCGCGGCCCTCGACGGCCGCTTCATCCCGGCGGGCCCCTCGGGTTCCCCGCTGCGCGGTCTGGTCAACGTCCTGCCGACGGGCCGCAACTTCTACTCGGTCGACCCGAAGGCCGTGCCCTCCCGCCTCGCGTGGGAGACGGGTCAGGCCCTGGCCGAGTCCCTCCTGACCCGCTACCGCACGGACAACGGCGAGTGGCCCGCCTCCGTGGGCCTGTCCCTCTGGGGCACGAGCGCGATGCGCACCTCGGGTGACGACGTGGCGGAGGCCCTGTCCCTCCTCGGCGTCCGCCCGGTCTGGGACGAGGCCTCGCGCCGCGTCACGGGCCTGGAGCCGATCCCGCTCGACGAGCTCGGCCGGCCCCGCATCGACGTGACCCTGCGCATCTCGGGCTTCTTCCGCGACGCGTTCCCGCACGTCATCGGCCTGCTGGACGACGCTGTCCGGCTGGCGGCCTCCCTGGAGGAGCCGGCGGAGTCGAACTTCATCCGCGCCCACGCCCAGGCGGACCTCGCCCTCCACGGCGACGAGCGCAAGGCGACGACCCGTATCTTCGGCTCGCGCCCGGGCACGTACGGAGCCGGCATCCTCCAGCTGATCGACTCCCGCGACTGGCGTACGGACGCCGACCTCGCGGAGGTCTACACGGTGTGGGGCGGCTACGCGTACGGCCGCGGCCTGGAGGGCCGTCCGGCGCGCGACGAGATGGAGACGGCCTACAAGCGCATCACGGTCGCCGCCAAGAACACGGACACGCGCGAGCACGACATCGCGGACTCGGACGACTACTTCCAGTACCACGGCGGCATGGTGGCCACCGTCCGCGCCCTGCGCGGCACGGCCCCGGAGGCGTACATCGGCGACTCCACGCGTCCGGAGACCGTGAAGACCCGCACCCTGGTCGAGGAGACCAGCCGGGTCTTCCGCGCCCGCGTGGTCAACCCCAAGTGGATCGAGGCGATGCGCCGCCACGGCTACAAGGGCGCCTTCGAACTCGCCGCGACGGTCGACTACCTGTTCGGCTACGACGCCACGACGGGCGTGGTGGCGGACTGGATGTACGACAAGCTCACCGAGACGTACGTCCTGGACCCGACCAACCGGGCCTTCCTGGAGGAGGCCAACCCCTGGGCCCTGCACGGCATCGCGGAGCGCCTCCTCGAAGCCGAGTCCCGCGGCATGTGGGAGAAGCCGGACGCCCGGATCCTCGAAGCCCTGCGCCAGGTCTACCTGGACACCGAGGGCAACCTCGAGGGCGAAGGCGAGTAGAACCGCCAAAAGAGGCCGCCTCCCCACCCTCGAAGGGTGGGAGGCGGCCTCTCGCGTTGCCCGGCTACCCGACTACCCGGCTACCCGGCTACGCCTTGACGGTCTGGTTCAGCGCGACGAGCGCCTGCGCCCACCGCACGTACTTCAGCTGCCCGAAGTCGGCGACGGTCTTGACCCCGAACGCCTCGTGCAGCAGCTCGCCGTCCTTGTCGCTGACGCCCTTGAGCGCGGCCACGGGAGCCGCGAGCACCTCGGCGAGCGGCTTGTCGGCCCACGCCTTGTCGAGCACCTTGTCCAGATCAATAGCCACGAGTGTCCCTCCCGGAACGCCGAAACCAAATACCGTGGCAAACCTAACCGAATCAGACATTCCCCCCAAGCTCCGACACCGCCGACATTCACTCAGACGTTCGCAACCGCATCACCCGCCCCCACCCGAACGAGCCGGACACGGCTGCGGGAACCACCACGATCCGCTCAAAGCCGGAGTACGCCGAGTCGCCCCGGCTCCAGGGGACCCCCCCTGTAGCCCCCGGCGGGTGCGCGCGGCGGGGAACCTTGGGGGTGTCACCTGAAGCGGTGAAAAGTCCCTTATCCCAGGGGCACCACGGGTAGGGCACTGCTGATCTCGTGCAGGGGCCCGGGACGACCGGCCCCCGCACCCCTGGACGAAAGGCCCACCCCGTCGTGACGCAGCCGTTTCAACTGCCGGATTTCTATGTGCCTTATCCGGCGCGACTGAACCCCCACCTGGAGGACGCGCGGGTCCACACCAAGCGGTGGGCGCGCGACTTCGGGATGCTGGAGGGTTCCGGCGTCTGGGAGGAGAGCGATCTCGACTCGCACGACTACGCGCTGCTCTGCTCGTACACCCACCCCGACTGCGACGCCGAGGCGCTGTCCCTGGTCACCGACTGGTACGTGTGGGTGTTCTTCTTCGACGACCACTTCCTGGAGACGTTCAAGCGCTCGCAGGACCGGGCCGGCGCCAAGGAGTACCTCGACAGGCTGGCCGCCTTCATGCCGATGGACCTGGCCGCCGGCTTCCCCGAGCCGACCAACCCGGTCGAGGCGGGCCTCGCGGACCTCTGGGCGCGCACCGTCCCCGCGATGTCCGAGGACTGGCGGGAACGGTTCTCCTTGTCCACGAAGAACCTCCTCGACGAGTCGATGTGGGAACTCGCCAACATCGACATCGGGCGGGTGGCGAACCCCCTCGAGTACATCGAGATGCGCCGCAAGGTGGGCGGCGCCCCCTGGTCGGCCGGCCTGGTCGAATACGTCGCCGCCGAAGTCCCGGCGCGCGTCGCGCACTCGCGCGCGCTCGGCGTGCTGCGCGACGCCTTCTCCGACGCCGTGCACATCCGCAACGACCTCTTCTCCTACCAGCGCGAGGTCGCCGACGAGGGCGAACTCTCCAACGCCGTGCTGGTGTTGGAGACCTTCCTCGGCTGCAGCACCCAGGAGGCCGCCGAGGTCTCCAACGACCTCCTCACCTCCCGCCTGCACCAGTTCGAGCAGACCGCGCTCGCCGAACTGCCCCAGCTCTTCACCGACCACGCGATGAACCCGGCGGAGATCGCGGCGGTCCTCGCCTACGCCAAGGGCCTGCAGGACTGGCAGTCCGGCGGCCACGAGTGGCACATGGTCTCCAGCCGCTACATGAACAAGGAGGCCAGGGCCTCCGCCCCGCTCACCCTGCCGTTCCTGCCGTCCGGGCTCGGCACCACCGCGCTCGACCTGAAGTCCGTCTTCACGCAGCGCTCGGCGGACCTGCGCCGCCGTTCCTTCACCCACGTCCCGTTCGAGCGCACCGGGCCGTCCGTGATCCCGGACATCCACCTGCCGTTCACGCTCACCCTCAGCCCGCACCTGGACCACGCGCGCGAGGGATCGGTCGACTGGGCCCGGCGCATGGGCCTGCTCCAAGCCCACCCCGGCGATCCCGGCTCCGCCATCTGGACCGAACAGAAGCTGCGGGGCTACGACTTCGCGCTCTGCTCGGCCGGCATCGACCCGGACGCCACGCCCGACGCGCTGCTCCTCAACGCCTGCTGGCTGACCTGGGGGACGTACGGCGACGACTACTACCCGGTGGCCTTCGGCCAGGCCAAGAACCTCCCGGCCGCCAAGGCGACGACCGCGCGGCTGATCGCGATGATCCCGGTCGACCACGCCGAACAGCCGCCGCCGCTCACGGCGATGGAGCGCGCGCTCGCCGACCTGTGGGTCCGTACGAGCCGGGACATGACCCGGGGCGTCCGCGCCGAGTTCCGGGCGACCCTCGTCAGCATGCTGGAGAGCTGGGTGTGGGAGATGGACAACCAGGTCCAGAACCGCATCCCGGACCCGGTGGACTACGCCGAGATGCGCCGGCACACCTTCGGCTCGCACCTCACCATGTACCTGTGCCGGCTCGGCCAGGCGGGCCGCGGCATCCCCGAGGAGATCTACGCCTCCGGGACCATCCGGTCCCTGGAGAACGCGGCGGCCGACACCGCGTGCCTGATGAACGACATCTTCTCCTACCAGAAGGAGGTGGAGTTCGAGGGCGAGGTCCACAACCACGTCCTGGTCACCCGGAACTTCTTCGACATCGGCTACCCGGAGGCCCTGCACATCTGCCACTCGCTGATGACCCAGCGCACGGAGGAGTTCGAGCACATCGTCGCGAACCAGCTGCCGCTCCTCTACGACGACTGGAAGCTGAGCGCCGAAGCCCGCGCCGGGCTCGACGCGTACGTCGGCGAGCTGAAGGACTGGCTCTCCGGGATCCTCAACTGGCACCGGAAGTGCCGCCGTTACCGCGAGGAGGATCTGCACCGGCTGGGCTCGGGCCTGACCACCGGCGTCTGGAGCTCCGGCTTCGGCATGTCGGCGGCCCGGATCTCCCTGCCGGCCTGACCGGCCGGATGCGGGGCGGGGGCGGTCCGCTCGCCCGCCCCCGCCCCGCATCCGCCCCTGCCCCGCTCTCAGAACTCGTCGCCCGTGTGCGGCAGTACGGGCGTGCGCAGGGCCGCGTCCAGCGCCGCGGCCGCGCCCGGCGTGTGCTCCCGTACCAGCCCGGCCTCGACCAGCTCGGCGACCCGCGTTCCGCCCAGGTAGCAGGCGGCCAGCTCGCGTACGTCCAGGGCCAGGTCGGCGGCGGCCTCCGCGGGCTCGTACGCCGCCCCGTCCGGCCCCGCGTCGAGCCGGAACCGCCCGGTGTTGCCGGGCAGCCGTACGTCGTGCACCTCCAGCACCACGTCCACCGGCGCGGCCCACGACCGCGCCGTCAGCGCCGCGCGTACGTCGACCAGGCGCAGCCAGAGCGCCGGGTACTGGGCGGTGACCCGCACCTGGTCCCGGTCGGCCGCGAAGTGCAGCAGCGGGTCGTCGGCCGGGCGGCCCCACGCGCGGACCCGGCCGGTGAGGTCGAGGGCGGCCAGGCACTCCCACAGCGCGGCGGCGACGGCCGGGGTGTCGGCCTCCAGTTCGTCGACCCGGACCAGTCCCTGGGGCGCGCGGGCGGGCCCGCCGCCGTCCTCGGGCTTCGTGCGGTAGAGCACGTAGCCGGCGATCGGCTCGCCCGGCTCCCCGAGGACGATGATCCGCGGCGGGCTCAGTTCCTCGTCCTCCTCGTCCTCTTCGGTCAGCCACTCCTCGCGCCAGCGCGGTGCGCTGCGGGTGGGGCGGCCGGCCCGCCGGGCGCGGGCGGACTCGTGGAAGGGCCCGATGACGGCGAGCGCCTCCTCCGGGTCGACGAGCCGCAGCGGGCGCCGGTCCGGGTCGATGCGCAGGGCCAGCGGCCGGGTGGAGTCGATCTCGATGGTGACGCCGGTGGTCGCGCCGCCGTAGCCGAAGCGGCCGTAGATGGCGGCCTCGGAGGCCCACAGGGCGGCGAGCGGACTGCCGGTGGCGGCCGCGCGCTCCAGCATTTCGGTCATCAGCCCGGTGAGCACGCCGCGGCGGCGGTGGGTGGGGGCGACGCAGACGAAGGTGAGCCCGGGGCAGGGCAGGTCCGCCCCGGGCACCGAGAGCCGGAAGTCGTGCGCGGCCATGAAGCCGACCAGGGCGTCCCCGTCGTAGGCGCCGATCCGCAGGCACCGCACCAGCAGCGCGTGGTGTCTGGCGCGGGCCTCCTTCTCGGGCCGGTCGTGGAAGACGAGGTACGCGAGTTCCAGAGCGCGGTCGATGTCGGCCTCGGGTACGTCCTGGATGTCCACCATGATCGCGAGACTAATCGGTCATCGAGGACTGGTCATTCCATAAAGGTCGGAAAATCCGTGGCCACCATGATCATCCGTGGGTACGGTGTGCCGTCGGCCGTCATGAGGAGAGGATCAGGGCTTGATCGAGGGAGAGCTCGTCGCACTGCGCGCACTGCGCGCGGAGGACGCGGAACACCATCTGCGCTGGCGCAACGACCCCGAGGTGGTCCGTTGGGCGACCGCCGGGGACCCGTGCTTCGGCCCGGTCACACGGGAGGCGCTGACGATGTTCTTCGAGCGGATGCTGATGCTCTCGCCCCGGGAATCGGCGGTGTTCACGGTGGAGACCGTGGCGGACCGTCGGGTGATCGGCACGGTCGACTACCGCGACCTGGACCCCTGGGCCGGAACGGCCACGCTCGGGATCACCATCGGCGAGCGGGAGTACTGGGGCCGGGGACACGGCTCCGAGGCGATGCGGCTGCTGGTCGACCACCTCTTCGGCACCTTCCCGCTCACCCGGCTCCAGCTCGACACCTGGAGCGGGAACGAGCGGGCGGTCCGGGCGTTCACCCGGCTCGGCTTCCGGGAGGAGGGGCGGCGGCGGGCCGCCGTGCTGCTGGCGGGCGAGCGGTACGACGAGGTGCTGTTCGGGATGCTCCGGGAGGAGTGGCGGGCCTGACCCCGCCCGTGGTGCCGCCGTGATGCGCCCGTCGGGCGCCCGCGGTGCCGTCGACCGCGCCGCGACGGAAGCGGGCGGGGCCGTCGCGACGGCCGTACGATCCACGGCGACGCCCGGCACGGCTCGACGCCGCGGCTTCCACGTCCCGGACGGACACCCGAGCCGCCCAGCCCCGTACCCGAGAGACGAAGGTAGCCGCCATGGCCCGACTGCACTCCTACGCCACCCGCGTCACCTGGACCGGAAACCTCGGTACCGGCACGAGCCACTTCCGTGCCTACTCGCGGGCGCACGAGGTGGCCGCCGGGGACCTGCCGGTGATCCTCGGCAGCGCGGACCCGACCTTCCGCGGCGACGCATCCCGCTGGAACCCCGAGCAGCTGCTGCTCGCCGCGCTGTCCCAGTGCCACATGATGTCCTACCTGCACTTCTGCGCCGTCAACGGCGTGGTGGTCACCTCGTACGCCGACGAGGCGACCGGGACGATGGCCACCGCCGGGGACAGCGGGCAGTTCACGGAGGCCGTGGTGCACCCTCGGGTCACCGTCAGCGAGGAGTCGATGGTGGCCGCGGCGATCGAACTGCACGAGGAGGCCCACCGGGCCTGCTTCATCGCCAACTCGGTGAACTTCCCCGTCCGGCACGAGCCGACGGTGACGGTGGGCTGAACCGCCCCCGCCGGCTACAGAGCGACAGACGACAGGCGACAGGCGACAGGGCCTAGCTGCCGGCGGGCCCGGTCCAGGAGGCCGGGACGCGGCCGATCCGGACGCGCTGGGGGTGGTCGCCGACGGGGACGGACACCCGCTTGGTGCCGGTGGCGAAGTCGATGGCCGTGACCCGGTCGGCGCCGCTCTCGGAGATCACGCAGGCCGTCCCGTCACCGTCGACCGTGGCCCAGTACGGCTTGGCGGCGGGCACGAGCGGCCCCTCGGCGAGGGTGGCCCGGTCCACGACGGTGGCGTAGTCGTCCATGGTGCCCGCGATGCACAGTTTGGCCCCGTCGGGGCTCATGGACATGCCGTGGTGGCGGGAGTCGTTGACCCAGGTGGTGCGGTCGGTGCTGGTGGCGGGGTTCTCGGGCAGGGTCTTGAGGCGGGTGATCCGGTCGGAGGCCACGTCGTACTCCAGGAAGCCGTTGAAGAACGACACCTGGAAGTAGAGCTTCGACTCGTCGGGGCTGAAGGACACGGGGCGCACGGCGTCGGACAGGTCGCGGCGGCCGAAGGCGTCCAGCCGCTCCCGCATGTCGATCACCCGGACGGTCCGGAAGGTCTGCGCGTCGACCACGGTGATCTTCCGGTCGCCCTTCGTCCAGTCCAGCCAGGGCGCGTCGAGTGCGGTGTTCACCTCGCCGATGGAGCTGTTCCACAGGAAGCGGCCGTCGCGGGTGAAGGTGTTCTCGTGCGGCTTGTCCCCGGTGCCGAAGGAGCCGACCTGGCGGCCGGTGGCGATGTCCAGGACGTGCACGGTGTTGGAGGTGGAGGCCGAGACGGCGATGCGGGTCCCGTCCGGGGAGACCGCCATGTGGTCGGACCGGAAACCGGACACAGGGAAGCGCCAGTTGATCCGGCCGGAGGTCACGTCGATGGACACGACGTCGGCGAAGCTGGGGCGGGAGACGACGACCGCGGAGCCGTCCGGGGTGGTGAACATGTCGTCGACGAACTGGTCGTGGCCCTCGCCGGCGCTCTCCCTGATGCCGAGGAAGAAGGCGAGCTTCACGGGGTTGAGGTGGATCTCGCGCAGCCGCTCCGCCTTGTCGGGGATCACGTTGATCCGGCCGACCTTGGCGAGGTCGCCGGTGGAGGCGAGGACGTCGGCGGTCCCCTCCCAGTTGTTCCCCACGAAGAGCACCTCGCGCAGGCCGCCCGCGGGCGGCGCGGGATCGGCGGGGGCGGGGGCCTGCGCGAGGGCGGTGAGCAGGGTGGCCGCCGCCAGCACGCCCAGGGTTCGCACGGTACGCAACATCCGCTCAACTCCGGTGTGGACAAGGGATGGAGAGGGCGCTTCCGGTGAGGACACCCCCTATTACCGGCCGGTAAGATAGGGGGAACGCCGAAAGGGCGCAACCCCTACGGGTGGCGCCCTTTTCTCACCTTCGGCCCTCACTCACCCCTTCAAGCGACGGAACCGATCCTGCTGATCACGGTGTTCGCGACGTCCGGGTGGATCGGGATGTGCGCTCCGGTGAGGGCCGCGCCGCTGCCGCCGCGGCGGTTCGCGACGATCTCGGCGGCGATGGACAGCGCGGTCTCCTCCGGGGAGCGGGCGCCGAGGTCCAGGCCGATCGGGGAACGCAGCCGGGCCAGTTCGAGCTCGGTGACACCGACGTCGCGGAGCCGCTTGTTGCGGTCCTCGTGGGTGCGCCGGGAGCCCATGGCGCCGACGTAGGCGACGGGAAGCTTGAGGGCCAGTTCGAGGAGCGGGACGTCGAACTTGGCGTCGTGGGTGAGCACGCACAGGACGGTCCGGCCGTCCACGGCGCCGGCCGAGGACTGCTCCTCCAGATAGCGGTGCGGCCAGTCGACGACGATCTCGTCCGCCTCGGGGAAGCGGGTCTTCGTCGCGAAGACGGGCCGTGCGTCGCACACCGTCACCCGGTAGCCGAGGAACTTGCCGATCCGCACGAGGGCGGAGGCGAAGTCGATGGCACCGAAGACGATCATCCGCGGCGGCGGGACGCTGGACTCGACCAGCACCTTCAGCGGCTCTCCGCAGAGCCTGCCGTCGGCGCCGATCTCCAGCACGCCGGTCTTTCCCGCGTCGAGCATGGCGCGGGCCTCTTCGGCGATGGTGCGGTCCAGCTCGGGGTGTCCCCCGAAGCCGCCCTCGTGGGCGCCGTCCGTACGGACGAAGACGGCGCGGCCCATGAGCTCGGCCGGGCCCTCGGCTATCCGGGCGACGGCCGCGGCCTCGCCGCGGGCCGCGGCGGCCAGGCCGGCCGCGAACACCTCCCGTACGGCAGAGCCCACGGGGACCGGGGTGACGAGGATGTCGATGATCCCGCCGCAGGTCAGACCCACGGCGAAGGCATCGTCGTCGCTGTAGCCGAAGCGCTCCCGGACGGTCTCGCCGTCCTCAAGCGCCTGCCGGCACAGCTCGTACACCGCACCCTCCACGCATCCGCCGGAGACGGAACCGATGGCCGTGCCCTCGCTGTCGACGGCGAGTGCCGCCCCGGGCTGCCGGGGTGCGCTCCCGCCGACCGCCACGACCGTGGCGACGGCGAAGTCACGTCCCTGCTCGACCCACCGGTTCAGTTCTTCGGCGATGTCCAGCATGGGGGCCTCCTCGGAGAGGTTCGGTTCCAGTATCGGATACGTGGAGCGTGCGGTACTTCGTACGGTTCGGGCCGGCCGGGTCAGCCGACCCCGAGCCAGCTCTCGATCGGGTTGAGGGCGAAGAAGACCAGGAAGATTCCGGTCAGCGCCCACATGAAGCCGCCGATCTCACGGGCCTTGCCCTGAGCGATCTTGATGGCGACGTAGGAGATGACGCCCGCGGCGACACCGGCGGTGATCGAGTAGGTGAACGGCATGATCACGACGGTCAGGAAGACCGGGATCGAGGTCGCGCTGTCGGCCCAGTCCACGTGGCGGGCGTTCTGCATCATCATCGCGCCGATGACGACCAGGGCCGCGGAGGCGACCTCACCCGGGACGATCTGCGTGATCGGGGTGAAGAAGAGGCAGGCGGCGAAGAACAGGCCGGTGACCACGGAGGCGAGACCCGTGCGGGCCCCCTCGCCGACGCCGGTCGCGGACTCGACGAACACGGTCTGGCCGGAGCCGCCCGCGACGCCACCGATGGCGCCACCGGCGCCGTCGATGAAGAGGGCCTTGGACAGACCCGGCATGCGGCCCTTGTCGTCGGCCAGCTTGGCCTCGGTGCCGACACCGATGATGGTGGCCATGGCGTCGAAGAAGCCGGCGAGCACCAGGGTGAAGACGATCATGCCGACCGTCATGTAGCCGACGTCGCCCCAGCCGCCGAAGGAGACGTCACCGAAGAGCGAGAAGTTCGGCATCGAGATCGCGGAGCCGTCGAGCTCCGGCGGACCGTTCTTCCAGGCCTTCGGGTCGATGTCGACGACGGCGTTGAGGATCGCGGCCAGGACGGTGCCACCGACGATGCCGATCAGGATGGCGCCGGGCACCTTGCGGGCCTGGAGCATGAAGATGGCGACCAGGGTGATGCAGAAGAGCAGGACGGGCCAGCCGGAGAGCTCACCGACCGCGCCGAGCTGGACCGGGGGACCGAACTCCGGACCCCTGCCGACGAAACCGGCCTTGAAGAAGCCGATGAGGGCCACGAAGAGGCCGATGCCCATGGTGATGGCGTGCTTGAGCGCGAGGGGGATCGCGTTCATGATCATCTCGCGGAGGCCGGTGACGACCAGGAGACAGATCACGACGCCGTACACCACGCACATGCCCATGGCCTGCGGCCAGGTCATCTGCGGGGCGACCTGCGAGGCGAGCACGCCGGACACGGAGAGGCCGGCCGCGAGGGCCAGCGGCACCTTGCCGACGAAGCCCATGAGGAGCGTGGTGACGGCCGCGGCGAAGGCGGTGGCGGTGATGATCGCCGATCCGTCCATCACGGTGCCGGCGACGTCCTTGCCCGAGAGGAGCAGGGGGTTGAGCAGCAGGATGTACGCCATGGCCATGAAGGTCGTGATACCGCCACGGACCTCGTTGCCGACGTTGGAACCTCTGTGCGTGATGTGAAAGTAGCGGTCGAGCCAAGAACGCCCCGCGGGATTACGGGAGCCGTCGCCGGCATCCTCCGCGGTGGTCTTGGTCTCTACAGACGACTGGGTCATGGTGCCTAACTCCCAAGGTTCAAAGGGGCACCCGCTTGGGGATTGGAGATTGCGGGATTTGGTGTGTTTGGCTGCACGACCCGGGGTGACGGCCCGAGGCGACGCGATTGTTCACTGCGTGTACTGCGGGTAGTGCGGGGGTGACCGCTGGTACTACGTGGGGGTTTTCGCAGGGGTACTGCCAGGTGAAGGGACCGCGAGCGGTGCGGTGCTTCGTATGTACTCCGGACGGTGCGCTGTGAAGTGTGACGTTCCCAAGTCGCACCGCCCGGAGAGTCTGAGGGGGTCCGGGGGCCTCGCGACCCCCGGACCACGCCGGTCTAGAGGGTCCCGGTGAGGGCTTCCGGACGGATCGGCGTCTTGTTGATCTCCAGACCCGTCGCCTGCCGGATCGCCGCGATGACGGCCGGGGTGGACGAGAGGGTCGGGGCCTCGCCCATACCGCGCAGGCCGTACGGCGCCTTCGGGTCGGCGAGCTCCAGGACGTCGACCGGGATGGTCGGGGTGTCGAGGATGGTCGGGATCAGGTAGTCCGTGAAGGAGGGGTTGCGCACCTTCGCGGTCTTCGGGTCCACGATGATCTCTTCCATGATCGCCACGCCGAGACCCTGGGTGGTTCCACCCTGGATCTGGCCCACCACGGAAAGCATGTTGAGCGCCTTGCCGACGTCCTGCGCGGTCGCCAGCTCGACGACCTTGACGAGGCCGAGCTCGGTGTCCACCTCGACGACCGCGCGGTGCGCGGCGAAGGTGTACTGGACGTGGCCGTTGCCCTGGCCGGTCCGCAGGTCGAAGGCCTCGGTGGGCGCGTGACGGAACTCGAGCTCGAGGTCGATGGCCTCGTCCTCGAGGATGTCGGCGATGTCCGCGAGGACCTCGCCGCCGTCGGTGACGACCTTGCCGCCTTCGAGCAGCAGCTCGGCGGTGGCCCACGCCGGGTGGTACGAGCCGTTCTTGCGGCGGCCGATCTCCAGCAGGGCCTCGCGGACCGCCTCGCAGGTGTTCTTCACGGCGCCACCGGTCATGTACGTCTGCCGCGAGGCGGACGTGGAACCGGCGGAGCCGACCTGCGTGTCGGCCGGGTGGATGGTCACCTGCGTGACACCCAGCTCCGTACGGGCGATCTGCGTGTGGACGGTGATGCCGCCCTGGCCGACCTCCGCCATGGCCGTGTGGACCATCGCAACGGGCTCGCCGTTGATGACCTCGAGGCGCACGCGGGCGGTGGAGTAGTCGTCGAAGCCCTCGGAGAAGCCGACGTTCTTGATGCCGACCGCGTAGCCGACGCCGCGGACGACGCCCTCGCCGTGGGTGGTGTTGGAGAGGCCACCGGGCAGCGCGCGGACGTCCGCGTTCTCGCCGGCGGACTCCCACTGGCGCTCCGGCGGCAGCGGGCGGGCCTTGACCCGGCGCAGCAGCTCGGCGACGGGCGCCGGGGCGTCCACGACCTGGCCGGTCGGCATGACCGTGCCCATCTCCATGGCGTTCAGCTGGCGGAACTCGACCGGGTCCATGCCCAGCTTCGCCGCGAGCTTGTCCATCTGGGCCTCGTAGGCGAAGCAGGCCTGGACGGCGCCGAAGCCGCGCATCGCGCCACAGGGCGGGTTGTTCGTGTAGAGCGCGATCGCCTCGATGTCCACGTCCTCCAGGACGTAGGGACCCACCGAGAGGGAGGAGGCGTTGCCGACGACCGCCGGGGAGGCGGACGCGTAGGCGCCGCCGTCCAGGACGATCTTGCACTTCATGTGCGTGAGCTTGCCGTCCTTGGTGGCGCCGTGCTCGTAGTAGAGCTTCGCCGGGTGACGGTGCACGTGACCGAAGAAGGACTCGAAGCGGTTGTAGACGATCTTGACCGGCTTGTTCGTGGCCAGGGCCAGGAGGCAGGCGTGGATCTGCATCGAGATGTCCTCGCGGCCACCGAAGGCGCCGCCGACGCCCGAGAGCGTCATGCGGACCTTCTCCGGCGGCAGGCCGAGGACCGGGGCGATCTGCTGGAGGTCCGAGTGCAGCCACTGGGTGGCGACGTACAGCTCGACGCCGCCGTCCTCGGACGGCACGGCCAGACCGGACTCCGGGCCGAGGAAGGCCTGGTCCTGCATGCCGAAGGTGTACTCGCCCTCGACGATGACGTCGGCGCGCTTGCGGGCCTCTTCCACGTTGCCGCGGATGATCGGCTGGCGGTGCACGATGTTCGGGTGCGGGACGTGACCGATGTGGTGGTCGTCGCGGCCCTCGTGGATCAGCGGCGCGTCCTCGGCGAGGGCGGAGGCCTCGTCGGTGACGAGCGGCAGCTCGCGGTAGTCGATCTTGATCTTGGCGGCCGCGCGGCGGGCGGTCTCCGGGTGGTCGGCGGCCACGAGGGCGACCGGCTCACCGTGGTGACGTACCCGGCCGTTGGCGAGGACCGGGGTGTCCTGGATCTCGAGGCCGTAGTTCTTCATCTCGGCCGGCAGGTCGTCGTACGTCAGCACCGAGTAGACGCCGGGCATGGCGAGCGCCTCGGAGATGTCGATGGAGACGATCTCGGCGTGGGCGACGGTGCTGCGCAGGGTCTGGCCCCAGAGCATGTCCTCGTGCCACATGTCCGAGGAGTACGCGAACTCACCGGTGACCTTGAGGGTGCCGTCCGGGCGGAGAATCGATTCGCCGATGCCGCCCTTGTTGTGCTTCTGGGTGACGTTCGTCGGCGTACCGGCGGGCGCGGTGCGGGTGTTCTGAGCCATGGTCAGACCGCCTCTCCCTGACGGGCGGCCGCGAGGCGGACCGCGTCGAGGATCTTCTCGTAGCCCGTGCACCGGCAGAGGTTGCCGGACAGGGCCTCACGGATGTCCTGGTCGGACGGGGAGGAGTTCTCCTCCAGGAGCGCGTCCGCCTGGATGAGCAGACCCGGGGTGCAGAAACCGCACTGCACGGCGCCGGCGTCGATGAACGCCTGCTGGATGTTCGAGAGCTCCACGCCCTCACCGGTCTGCGAGTCGCCCGGCTTGGCCTGCCACTGCTTGGCCGCGTCCAGGGACACGCCCTTGCCGCCGCAGCCGCCGCCGGTGCCGCAGGCACCGCCGTGGCCGTGCTCGTCACGCTGCTTGGAGAACTCCGCCAGGCCCTCGACGGTCACGACGTCGCGACCCTCGACCTGGCCGGCGGCCACGAGACAGGAACAGACCGGCACGCCGTCGAGGCGGACGGTGCAGGAACCGCACTCGCCCTGCTCACAGGCGTTCTTCGAACCGGGCAGGCCCAGGCGCTCGCGCAGGACGTAGAGAAGGGACTCGCCCTCCCACACGTCGTCGGCTTCCTGCTGACGGCCGTTGACAGTGAAATTGACGCGCATGATTACGCAGCCCCTTCAAGCGAGCGGCCGTTGCCGGTACCGCGGTACTGCTCCCAGGTCCAGACGAGCTGGCGGCGAGCCATGATGCCAACCGCGTGACGGCGGTACTTCGCCGTGCCGCGGACGTCGTCGATCGGGTTGGCCGCGCCGGAGGCGAGGTCACCGAACTGCTTGGCGATCGACGGGGTGATGACCTTGCCGGACTCCCAGAAGCCGCCTTCTTCGAGCGCGGCGTTCAGGAACTCCTCGGCGGCCTTCGCCCGGATCGGGGTCGGCGCGGCCGAACCGATGCCGGTGCGGACCGTGCGGGTCTCCGGGTGCAGCGCCAGACCGAACGCGCAGACCGCGATGACCATCGCGTTGCGGGAGCCGACCTTGGAGTACTGCTGGGGGCCGTCCGCCTTCTTCACGTGGACGGTCTTGATGAGCTCGTCGGCGGCGAGCGCGTTGCGCTTCACACCGGTGTAGAACTCGTCGATCGGGATCAGGCGAGAGCCGCGTACGGACTCCACCTCGACCTCGGCACCCGCCGCGAGCAGCGCGGGGTGGGAGTCGCCGGCCGGCGAGGCGCAACCGAGGTTGCCGCCGACACCGCCGCGGTTGCGGATCTGCGGGGACGCGACCGTGTGCGAGGCGAGCGCGAGACCCGGGAGCTCCGTCCGGAGGTTCTCCATGATCTGCGTGTACGGGACGGAGGCGCCCAGACGAACCACGTCCTCGCCGACCTCCCACTCCCGCAGGAGACCGATGCGGTTCAGGTCCAGGAGGTACTCCGGCCGACGGTGGTCGAAGTTGATCTCGACCATCACATCGGTGCCACCCGCAATCGGCACAGCTGTGGGGAACTCGGCCTTAGCGGCGAGCGCCTCCTCCCAGCTGGCGGGGCGAAGGAAGTCCATGTGCGGCTCTCTTCTTCTTCATCGTGTCGTTCACTTCAAGCCAGGAGGCCTACGGCCCTCGACTGGTCGTTCACGTGCTGTTAACGCGGTGTGGACTCAGTACACCGGCCCCCCGTCCCCCGGGTGCAGTCACTGAAACCATGAAGGAGTTGGCTGACGACCTCCCTCGTCTTGTAGATTCGTATGAAAGGCAGGATGCGACGACCTGCCCGATTTCCAACGGCAACATTCGAGACAGATCGGCGGCGACATCATGCGGCTGCGCGCACTGCTGGAAACCGAGGCGCTGGGGCTGCGGCTGCTCGGCGGCGAGGAAGAACTCGACCGGACGGTCCGCGGGGTCATGACGACCGACCTACGTGATCCCAGCCGGTACCTCTCGGGGGGTGAACTCGTCCTCACTGGCCTGGCCTGGAGACGAAATTCAGCCGACTCCGAGCCGTTCGTACGAATCCTCGCGAGCGCCGGTGTCGCCGGTCTCGCGGCGGGCGAGGCGGAGCTGGGCGACATCCCGGATGATCTGGTCTCGGCCTGTCTGCGCAACCGGCTGCCGCTGTTCGCCGTGAACGAGGACGTTGCATTCGCCACGATCACCGAGTACGTCGTACGGCAGGTATCGGGCGAGCGGGCCGGCGATCTCGCGGCCGTCGTGGACCGCCACCGCCGCCTCATGACCTCGGGGCCGGCCGGCGGCGGCCCCGACGTGGTGCTGGATCTGCTCACCACCGACCTCGATCTCCGGGCCTGGGTGCTGTCCCCCACGGGCCGGCAGATCGCCGGGGCGGGCGAGCCGCTGGCGCCGGGCGTGTGCGCAGCACTGGCGAGCGAGCACCTCGCGGCGGTCCGGACGGGCCGCAGGGGCCCGCACCGGATCTCCATCCAGGGTATTACGTACTCGCTCTTCCCGATCAGGGGACACGGGCGCGGCGCGGCCGGTCCGGCGGCCCGGGACGTGCGCGAGACCGTGCTGTCGGACTGGCTGCTGGCGGTCGAGGCGGACGCCGGCGACTGGCCCGCCGAGCGCCTGGACCTGCTCCAGGGAGTGACCCAGCTGATCGCCGTGGAGCGGGACCGGCGCGACGCGGCCCGCACGGTGCGCCGCCGCCTCGCACAGGAGGTCCTGGAACTGGTCCAGACGGGTGCCGCGCCCGCCGAGATCGCCGCCCGTCTGCGGGTCGCGGCCCCGGTGCTGCTGCCCGGGCTGGGCGCCGCCCCGCACTGGCAGGTCGTCGTGGCCCGGGTGGACTGGGAGGGCGGGGACATCCCCGGCGGCCCGGTGGCCCAGTCGCTGCTGGAGGAGATCCTCGTCGACCCGTCGGTCTCGGGGCCGGAGCCCTCGGACCGGATCGCGGTGGCCCATGCGGGTGACGAGGCCATCGCGCTGGTGCCGCTGCCCTCGCTGTCCGGGGACGCCGGCGAGGACAAGGGCCCGGACTCCGCCCTGCACGCCGACGAGCTCCTCGCGGCCGTACGGGACCCCCTGGCGGCCGGTCTGGCCGACGACGGCCGGCTCACGCTGGGCGTCAGCGCGGCCGTGCACTCCGCGGAGGGGCTGCGCGGGGCGCTGGAGGAGGCCCGGCACGCCCGCCGGGTGGCCGCGGCGCGCCCGGGCCGGGTCTGCGCGGCCGGCCACCACGAGCTGGCCTCGCACGTGCTGCTGCTGCCGTTCGTCCCGGACGACGTGCGGCGCGCCTTCACGGCCCGGCTGCTGGACCCGCTGCGCGACTACGACAGGCGCCACCGCGCGGAGCTCATCCCGACGCTGGAGGCCTTCCTGGACTGCGACGGTTCGTGGACCCGCTGCGCCACGCGGCTGCACCTCCACGTCAACACCCTGCGCTACCGGGTCGGGCGAATCGAGCAGTTGACGGCGCGGGACCTGTCCCGGCTGGAGGACAAGCTCGACTTCTTCCTCGCACTGCGCATGAGCTGAGAAGATCCGCCCCGCGGCCGGAGGGGTCCGGCCCGTGGGACGGCTGATGATCCGTCCGGACTTTGTGAAAGAGTTCACCCGACCCCTTGGCCGATGCCGCCGATCCGTGCTCTCATTTCGCCCCAGGGCTCAACGATGTGCTGCTTGGTTGCTTTGGGGAGGGCAATGTGGCGGATACCGCCATGTCGGGTGCCGGAACAACCGGAGGGGACGACCCCCTCCAGCGGGCGATATGGCGGCTGCGCTCGCGCGGCTGTTGGACCGACGCGGCGGCGCTGCTGACGCCGCACCTCGCGGATGCGGGTGCCGCGGTCCAGCGCACCGCGCTGCTGGTCGAGCGGTGCCTGTTCACCGGCCAGGGCTGGGCCGAGGCCGAGGACGCGCTGCGGGTCGCCGAGGCGGTGGCGCAGGACGACGACCACCGGGGCGCGGCCGCGTGCGAACGGGGCCAGCTGGCCTACGCGGCCACCGTGCTCGGGGTACGCGACCGGGCCGACGAGGCCCGCTCCGCGCTGGGCCGGGCGGCGGCCCTGCTGTCCCCGGAGTCCCGGACCCGCCCGCTGCTGGACTTCCGCCGCGGGCTGGTCGCCGAGCACCTGGCGGACGCCCCGCAGTCGGCCCGGCCGGCGTACCACCGGGCGCACGCGGGCGCGGAGGCCCACGGGGACACGCTGCTGCTGTCCTTCACCTGGCGCCACCTGGCCGCGCTCTCCCTGCGGGACGGCGAGGTGGCCGAGGCTCGCAAGGGCTTCGCGGAGTCCCTCCGCATCCGGGAGGACCTGGGCTTCCTGATCGGCACGGCCCCCGCGCTGGCCGCGCTGGCCGAGGCCGAGCCGGAACCGGAGGCCGCCAGGCTGCGCGCGGAGGCCCGCCGCCTGTTCCACCTCCTGGGCGGCATCCCCACCTGGCTGGCGGACCAACTCCACCCCGCCCCTTCGCCTGCGGCGTAGCCCCACCGGGCTCCGCCGTTTGAGGCGCGGGGTGCGGGGCGGAGCCCCGGTCAGGAGCCGGCGAAGTGTTCGCGTACCAGGGACTCCACGACCGGGAGGTCCCGCGCGATCAGCGCTTCCAGCAGCGCCGAGTGCTCCGCCGCATCGGCGACGAGATCCGCCCGCCGAACCCGCGGAGCGCCCGGCAGGGGCCACTGCGCCCGCCGGTGGAGCTCCTCGGCCACCTGCACCAGTTGCGCGTTGCCCGCGAGCCGCAGCACCGCCCGGTGGAAGGCCCGGTCCGCCTCGGCGTAGCCCGGCAGGTCGCCCGCCGCGGCCGCCTCCGCCGTGGCGGCGGCCTCGGGGCGCAGGGCCTCCCAGGCGTCCGCCGGCGCCGTACGGGCCAGCCGGAGCATGACGGGGACTTCGAGGAGTGCCCGGACCTCGGCCAGCTCGGCCAGCTCCCGCGGGGTGCGCGACAGGACGCGGAAGCCGCGGTTCGGCAGGCATTCCACCGCCCCCTCGACCGCCAGCTGCTGCATCGCCTCGCGCACGGGCGTCGCGGAGACCCCGAAGCGCTCGCCGAGGGCGGGGCCGGAGTAGATCTCCCCGGGGGCCAGTTCGCCCTCGATCAGGGCCGCGCGCAGGGCGTCGAGAACCTGCCCGCGCACCGAATGGCGCAACACCTTCCGTGTTTTTTGTGCCGGTACCCGGGCTCGGGCCGTGTCGTGCACTCGGTCCTCCTCCGGATCGCGACCTGACCTGAGGATACGGCCTGGCCGAGATCGGGTAAGGTAAGGCTAACCTGTTAACGATCGTGTGATTCGGTGGTCCACCCATGGCCGTCACTGTCGTGACCCCTTGCCTGCACGCCCCCTCCGCCCCGGCCGGCTCTCCGGTGGCGGATGCGTACGCGCGCCTGGCCGAGGTCTACAGCGGCTTGCGGGTCGACGAGCGGACCGCGCACGACCCCGTCCCTCGCGGTGCGGGATGGGTCGGCGCGGACGAGCTCGCGGCCGGCGGACCGGCCCTGGACGCCTTCCTCGCCTGGGACGGGGCCCAGGTCCTCAGGGACTACGGGACCCAGGCCCGCCCCGACGTGATCGCGGGCTTCGGGCTGCACCGCTACGCGTGGCCGGCCTGCCTGCTGATCACGCTGCCGTGGTTCCTGCACCGGCGGGTGCCCCACCTCCCCGTGGACGCGGTGGCCTTCCACCGGACCCTCGGCCGGATGTCCGTGCGCGTCGAGAGCTTCGCCTGTCTGCCGGACGACCCGGCGGCCGTTCTCCCGGGGGCCCGTGTCGTGCCCGACGAGGAGGCGCTGCGCGGTGAGGTGCGGGCTGCGGTGGCCCGGCACCTCGGGTCCGTGCTGGAAGGTTTCGGCCCGCGCATGCGGCGCGGCCGCCGCGCCCTGTGGGGCATGGTGACCGACGAGGTCGTCGAAGGCCTCTGGTACGTCGGCGAGCTGTTCGGCGAGGAGCGCCGGGCCATGGCCGAGCTGGAGGCGCTGCTGCCCGGCTCGACCGCCCCGTACACCGGGGGCGCGGGGTTCCGTACGCTCACGGGTCCCGACGGCCGCGCGCTGCCCACCAGGGACCGGGCCGGCTGCTGCTTCTTCTACACGATCCGGCCCGAGGACACCTGTGTCACGTGCCCCCGGACCTGTGACGCGGACCGCGTCGCCCGGCTCACGGCGGCCACCGCCGACTACTGAGCGTGAACCCGCCGTTAACCCACCCGTAGGGGTGGCCGTAATCGAACTCGACTCCGCCTCCACGGGCGTCAGTTCGAGTCACAACACCCTATCCGGCGGGCCGCGCCCCCCGATGGCGTCCACTTGCCCCGAAACCCGCGTGCACGGCTCACCGGCTACGCCACTATGGCGCCCGGAAGGCCGCACAGCCGCATGGACGCATACGCGAGGCAAGGGACATCCGCATGAGACTGACCGACATATCGCTGGACTGGCTGCTGCCCGGCAGCCTGCTGATCCTGGGCGTACTTGCGGCAGTTGCGGTCTTGGCCCGTGGCAAGCGCGAGAGCGAGAAGGCCGCGGCCGACGACAGCTGGGAGCGCAGCGAGGAACGGCGGCGGCGCAAGGAGGCCGTCTACGGGACCGCCTCGTACGTCCTGCTGTTCTGCTGCGCGGCCGTCGCCGCCGCGCTGTCCTTCCACGGACTGGTCGGCTTCGGCCGGCAGAACCTCAACCTCTCCGGGGGCTGGGAGTACCTGGTCCCCTTCGGCCTCGACGGCGCCGCCATGTTCTGCTCGGTGCTCGCCGTCCGCGAGGCCAGCCACGGCGACGCGGCCCTCGGTTCGCGCATGCTGGTCTGGCTGTTCGCGGGCGCGGCCGCCTGGTTCAACTGGGTCCACGCCCCGCGCGGCATGGGCCACGACGGAGCCCCGCAGTTCTTCGCCGGGATGTCGCTCTCGGCGGCCGTGCTCTTCGACCGCGCCCTCAAGCAGACCCGCCGGGCGGCGCTGCGCGAACAGGGCCTGATCCCGCGGCCGTTGCCGCAGATCCGGATGGTGCGCTGGCTGCGCGCGCCCCGGGAGACCTTCGGCGCCTGGTCGCTCATGCTGCTGGAGGGGGTACGCACCCTCGACGAGGCGGTGGACGAGGTGCGCGAGGACAAGAAGGAGAAGGAGCAGGACCGCCACCGCAGGCGGGAGCAGCACCGCCTGGACCGCGCCCACATCAGGGCGCTCGGCCGCCAGCACCGGGCCTTCGGCCGCGCCCGTGGCGGCCGCCAGGTCGAGCTGCCCGAACTGACCCAGGGAGCGGGCTCCGCGCCGGTCGGCGCGGAGCCGGCCATACCGGAAACGGGACAGCTGCCCCTGCGCCGCCGGCCCTCCCTGCAGGCCGTGAACGGAACCGAATCCCTTGACGTGACCGGCACCCGGACGGTGGACCTCACCGCCGAGGACGACACCCAGACCATTCCCCGGCTGGACTCGTTGGAGCGCAAACTGAAGGACCTGGAGCAGCAGTTCGGCTGACCGGTCCCGATCGGGGAAGACCCCGGAGGGCCCGCCTGCTCAGGCGGGCCCTCCGTCGTACGGTGCGTCGTGATGCCCGTCGAGCTCGAACCACACCACCTTGCCGCTGCCCAGGGCCAGCGCGTCCACGCCCCAGTCGTCGGCGAGGGCCTGCACCAGCACGAGTCCCCGGCCGTGCGTACCGTCGTCGGCGGTCGGTACGTACGGCCGGGGCCGGCGTGCGGCGTAGTCCCGGACCTCCACCCGTAAGCGTGTGGCGGCGAGACTCGCGGACACCTCCGCGCCCCGGTCGGTGTGGACGAGGGCGTTGGTGACGAGCTCGGTGATCAGCAGCTCGGCCACCTCGGCGGCGTCGCTCCGGCACCGGTGGCGCATCAACTCCCGTAAGGCCCGGCGGACTTCACTCACCGCTTTCAGGTCGGCCCGGCGCACGCTCCGGGTGATCCGCAGCGTGTCCACCGCTCCCCCGTCCTCACCGGCGGACGGTTCGCGCGGCACCGGCCTCCCTCTCCGCCACATCTTCCCGTTCTTCGCCCCCACCCGCACGGCGATGTCCCTCCCCGCGTCCATGCTCTCGAACAGGTCTACGGGATGCATGCCCCCCGGGGGGTTCCGCACTCCTGCGGGCTTACGGGAGGGGCACGTTGCGGAGGTTGGATCGAGCCATCTGGATCATGCGGCCCACACCGCCGTCCAGCACGATCTTGCTGGCGGATAGTGCGAATCCGGTCACCATCTCGGCACTGATCCTCGGCGGAATCGACAGGGCGTTGGGGTCCGTCACCACGTCCACCAGAGCGGGTCCCTTGTGCCGGAAAGCGTCCCTCAAAGCCCCTGTGAGCTGCTTGGGCTTCTCCACGCGGACCCCGTACGCACCCGCCGCGCGGGCGATCGCGGCGAAGTCGGGGTTCTTGTTGGTCGTCCCGTAGGAGGGCAGGCCGGAAACCAGCATCTCCAACTCGACCATCCCGAGGGATGAGTTGTTGAAGAGGACCACTTTGACGGGGAGGTCGTACTGCACCAGGGTGAGGAAATCTCCCATCAGCATCGAGAAACCGCCGTCGCCCGACATCGACACCACTTGACGGTTGCGGTCGGTGAACTGTGCGCCGATGGCCTGCGGGAGGGCGTTGGCCATGGAGCCGTGGCTGAAGGAGCCGATGATGCGCCGTTTGCCGTTCGGGGAAAGATAGCGCGCCGCCCACACATTGCACATGCCGGTGTCGACGGTGAAAACGGCGTCCTCGTCGGCCAGTTCGTCGAGGACCGAGGCCACGTACTCGGGGTGGATCGGGGTGTGCTTCTCGACCTTGCGCGTGTAGGCCTTCACCACCCCTTCCAGGGCGTCCGCGTGCTTCCTCAGCATCCGGTCCAGGAAGCGGCGGTCCGTCTTGACCTTCACCCTCGTGTTCAGCGCACGCAGGGTCTCCCGTACGTCCCCCCAGACGGCGAGGTCCAACTGGGAGCGGCGGCCCAGGTGTTCGGGGCGGATGTCCACCTGGACGATCTTCACGTCGTCGGGGAGGAAGGCGTTGTACGGGAAGTCCGTGCCGAGCAGGATCAGCAGATCGCACTCGTGGGTGGCCTCGTAGGCCGCGCCGTAGCCGAGCAGCCCGCTCATGCCGACGTCGTACGGGTTCTCGTACTGGATCCACTCCTTGCCGCGCAGGGCGTGCCCGACGGGTGCCTTGACCCGGCCGGCGAACTCCATCACCTCGGCGTGCGCCCCGGCCGTGCCGCTGCCGCAGAAGAGCGTGACCTTGTCCGCCTCGTCGACGAGGCGGACCAGCTTCTCGATCTCACCGTCGCCGGGCCGCACCGTGGGGCGGGCCGTGACGAGGGCGTGCTGCACCGCCTTCTCGGGCGCCGGCAGGGCGGCGATGTCCCCGGGCAGCGCGACCACGCTGACCCCGCTGCGGCCGATGGCGTGCTGCACGGCGGTCTGGAGCAGCCGGGGCATCTGTGCCGGATTGGAGATCAGCTCGCTGTAGTGGCTGCACTCGCGGAAGAGCTGGTCGGGGTGGGTCTCCTGGAAGTAACCGAGGCCGATCTCGCTGGAGGGGATGTGCGAGGCGAGCGCGAGGACGGGAGCCATCGAACGCTGGGCGTCGTACAGCCCGTTGATCAGGTGCAGGTTCCCCGGGCCGCAGGAGCCCGCGCAGGCGGCGAGGCGGCCGGTGATCTGGGCCTCGGCGCCCGCCGCGAAGGCGGCCGTCTCCTCGTGGCGCACCTGGATCCAGTCGATGTCACCCGTCCGGCGGATCGCGTCCACCACCGGGTTGAGGCTGTCGCCGACGACTCCGTACATCCGCCGCACGCCGGCGCGCACGAGGATGTCGACGAACTGCTCCGCCACGTTCTGCTTGGCCATGAGGGGCACCCTTCCCGGTCACCGGTCCGGTCTCTCCGACACGCGTGCCTCCCATCCAGCCATGTGCGCGCCGGTTACGCCTCCCAGACCGCGGCGGCCGTGCGGTCGTCGGCGTACCCCTTGAGGCGGAGCTGGACGTCCGCGAGGAAGGCCGCGAGGCCGGGCGGCTCCGCCTCGCTCCAGCGCGCGCCGAGCTCCGCCGTGAGGGCGGCCTCCTCGCGCATCGGCTCCGCCAGGCCGCCGGAGCACAGCAGCAGGGTGTCGCCGGGCCGGGCCACGGACGCGCGGAACCGGAACGCGGCCTCGGCTTCGTCGTCGGGTCCGGGGGCTGCCCGGGGTCCGGGCGGAGCGACGGGTTCCAGGTCCTGCCACTGGCCCGAACGGAGCCGGAACAGCCCTCCCGCACCGGAACCGAAGCACACCCGGGTGCGGCACTCCGGGTCCACCGGGAGCAGCAGCCCGCGCAGCCCGGCGGTGTACGCGGTCTCGTCGAGCCCCAGCTCGGCGGCGCGGGCCCGCAGCCGGCCGTAGCCCCGGTCGGTGAGCCGCTGGAGGCCCGAGCGCAGGGCGTCGCGGCGCCCGGCGCGGATGTCCTCGGCCAACCGGCCCTGGCTCCGCCCGACGGCCGCCGCGACCGTGCGGCACAGCTCGGCGGCGGCCTCCGCGGCCCCGGGCGCGGCCCGGTCCCCGCCGGCCAGGGCCACCAGGACCAGGGCGTCGTCGCCGCTGCCGAAGCGGGCGGTGAGCAGGAAGTCCCGGCGCACCTCGCCGCGGAAGCGGGCGGAGTCCCCGCGCAGGGAGGCGGCGCGCAGGGTGTAGGTGCCGTAACGGGCCCCCTCCAGCACGGTGTCCGGGGTCAGCGCGTCGAGGGCGGCCGGGTCGGCGGGCGGGAGCGCGCCCGGTTCGGCGGCGTAGGTGGGCGCGCGGTCGCCGAGGTGGTGCACCTCGGGCCGCCGCTGCGCCGGGGCGTCCGCCGCGGGTTCGGGCACGGGCCCGGGCGCGGGCACCTCCTCGGTCCGGTCCTGCGGGCGCGGCGCCTGCGCCCGCCGGACCGGCAACTCCGCCCCGGACACGGGCGGCACGTCGACACCCCCGAGCGCGTACCCGGTGGCGCCGCCCGCACGGGGATCCCGAGGCGCGGCGGGCCCCGGCGGAGGCGGAACCGGGACCGGGCCGCCCGCAGGCGCGGACGGCGTCGGGGGCACGGACGGCGGAAGCGGGGCGGAGGCCACCGACGGCGCCGGGGCCGTGGGCGGGGACGCCGGCGGAGCCGAGGCCGTGGGCGGGGCCAAGGGCGAAGGCGATGGCGGAGCCGTGGGCGGGGACGACGGCGGAGCCGAGGCCGTAGGCGGGAGCGGAGGCGGGCCCGAAGACGGGGCGGAGGCCGGTGGCGGGGCCTGAGCCGTGGCCGGGGCATCAGGCGAGGCTTGAGCCGGGGCCGCGGGCGGGGCCTGGGCCGTGGGCGGCGCCGGGAAGGGCGACGCCGGAACCGGGGCCGGGAAGGGCTGGGCCGTGGGCGGGGTCGCCGGTGTCGTGCCGGGGGCCGGGGGTGGCGGGGTGTACTGCTCGGCGGGCGGGGGCTCCGGCGCCGGGCGGGGGCCCGGGAGCAGGGGTGGGGGCGGGGGCGGGCCGTACCGCTCGCGGGGCGACGGCACGTCCGGCGTCGGCGGCGGCCCCTGGGCCGGGCGCGGGCCCGGGAGCAGCGGCTGGGTCCGTCCCGGGCCGCCGGGTCCGTCGCCCGGCCCCGGCACCGGCGGCCGGGCGGGCAGGCCGGCGTCCGGAGCCGGGCGTGAGCCCGGAACCGGCCCCCGCCCCGGCTCCGGGTCCCGTTCCGGCGGAGCCGGGACCGTGGGTACGGCCGGGTCCGTCGTCACTCCGGCCGCCGAGCGGAACCGATGGTCCAGGGTGTCCCTCGGGTCGGCTTCCGGCCCCGCGTCCGGGTCCTCGTAGAGCTTCTGCCACCAGTCGTCCGCGCCCTGCTGACTCATGCCCTCATTCTCGGCCTCCGGCACGGGCGGAAAACGCCGAACGCACGAAAAGGGTCCACCGGGCCGCCGCCCGGTGGACCGTTTCCGCACTACCCGTACGGCCTAGCGCACGTCGTACGCCCGAGCGACCGTCTGGGTGACCGTCGCGCCCTTCGCGTCGGTCAGTTCGACCTTCAGGGACACCGGCTTGCCGGAGGCTCCGGCGTGGTCCACGACCGCGGTCCACCGGCCGCCCCGCTCACCGACCTTCGCCTGCGTCCAGTTCTCGCCGTCGTAGGAGTACGACAGCTTCGCCGACTTCAGCGCGCCGGGCACGTAACCCGCGTGCCCGGTGACGCTGAGCCCGATGCTCTGGCCGTTCGCCGCCGCGACCGTCTTCAGCCCGTCCAGCGGGGCCGCGTACCGCGGGAAGAGGACCGGCAGGCCCTGCGAGTACGCCGACGCGTCCAGCTTCGAGGTGAAGCCCCAGGTCGTCTGCACCGAGGTGGACCGCTGCCAGACCCGGGCCGGCGGGCCGATCTTCTCGATGCTCTGGGTCAGTTCGTAGCGGCTCTCCTCGGCCGGGATCTCGAAGACGCCGAAGGGGTACCAACTGTCGCCGATGACCTCGCCGTTGCGCTTGAGCTGGAGTCCGCCGATGTCACCGAAGGAGCCCGGCTGCGCGGCGTGGCCGCTGTCGCCCCACATGGCGGGGGCGAAGCCGATCAGGTTGCCCTGCCGCTCGGCGGCGAGGGTCTCCTTGCCCGAGGCGTCGCGCGGGGCGACCGGCCCGGTGATCCCGTCGTACCAAGTCGCCTTGGTCTTCTGGCCCTTGGCGTAGGTGTGCTGCTCGCCGACCATGAACTCGCCCCAGGGGAAGCTGCTGGAGAGCAGCTGGTCCCAGGCGGTGTCGCCGGCCGAGTAGTACTCGGTCCGCGTGCCGGGCGCCGCGACGGCCTCCATCGCGCCGAAGTAGACCGCGCTGCCGTTCGGCCGGTAGGCGCCGGCCATGTCGATGAAGTCGGCCGCCACGCCCATGGAGTTGTACGTGGACTCGACCTGGCCGAGGTCGCGGTCGCGCACGCGGTACGTACGGCTGCCCTTGACCTCGCCCGTCTCGGGGAAGGCGAGGGAGTAGACGTACGGGCTCTTCGCCGTGGCCTTCCACGACAGCGTGACCTTGCCCGTCTTCAGCCTGGCCAGGAGCGCCTGCCCCTCGGCGGCCTCGATGGCCATGGTGGGCAGCGCGCCGCCCGCGTAGCCGGTGAAGGCGACCCAGCGGCCCGGGGCCTCTCGGTGGGCGAGCACCGCCTTGGCGCCGGCGGCCCTGGCGTTCTCCGCGACCTCGTACAGGGCGCCGTCCACCGCCTTCACCAGGACGACCGCGCCCTTGGCGCCGGCGGCGGCGAGCTCCTCGGGGGTGCCGGAGCCCGCGTCGACCAGCGGGGCGCTGCCGGTGCCGTCGAGGTTGTCACTGCCGGTGGAGGCGGTGATCGGGTGCAGCACCGGTCCGCCGACGGCCTTCAGCTCGGAGATCAGCGGCGCGGCCGCCCGCCAGTAGCTGCCGAACTCGAAGTCGCCGTCCTTGGCGCGGCCTTCGACGGAGGCGTAGAAGCCGCGGATGGTCCGGCCGCCCGCCGCCGTGCCCGCGTGCAGCCAGGTGTCGTCCCAGCTGCGGGCGAAGCCGAGGGTGGTGTTGCGGGCCTCGACGGGCTTGTCGGCCTCGATGGCCAGGCGCCCGGCCTTGCGGGCGTCGAGCACGATCGTGGTGTCCTTCTTCAGCTCGACCTGGGGCCGGCCGAGGTAGGTGAGGGAGTCGATCAGCTCGGCGCCCGCGCCCGCGTCGGGGGTGCCGACGAAGGCGGAGAGGAAGTAGGCGCCCGGGCGCACCCGGTAGACCTGGTCCACGGAGCCGTCGTTGAAGCGGCGCTCACCGCTGGCGTCGTCGGTGCCGATGACGTCCAGGGAGGAGGGTCCGGCGGCCGGCTTGCCCGCGCGGTCGACGAGCTTGACGCGCAGGGTCACCGTCTCGGGCTCCACGTAGAGCGAGAAGGGGGTGGAGACGCGCACGCCGTTGGCGGTGGCGACGACTCGGCCGGTGACGTCCCCGTACTGGGAGCGCTCCAGCTTCGCGGCCGGGTCGAGGGCGAGCGGCACCTTGACGGTGGCTCCGGCCGGGACGGTGACGGTGCGCTGGTCGAGGCGGGCGACCTGGCTGCGGACGGCGGAGCCGTCGTTGCCGGTGACCTTCTCGACGGCGAGGTTCAGCGTGACGGGGCTCTTGCCGAGGTTGGTGTACGGGACCTCGACGGTGGTGCGGTCGCTGCGGTCCTGCGGCCAGTTGTACGCGCCGCCCTGGACGGCGGGGGCGCTGGTGACTGTGGTGTCGATCGCGGCCTTCACGTCGAGGCGGCCGCCGCCGGTCTCCCGTACGTCGCCGGGGACCCCGGTGTTCGCGGATCCGACGAGGGCGGCCTTGATCTGCTGCCCGGTCCAGTCGGGGTGGCGCTGCTTGACGATGGCGGCGGCGCCCGCGACGTGCGGGGTGGCCATCGAGGTGCCGGACATGGACTGGTAGGCGTACACCCCGCGGCCGCCCGCGGCGGCGGCGGAGATGCCGACGCCGGGGGCGGCGATCTCGGGCTTGAGGGTGTGCTGGAGTCCGGCCGGGCCGCGGCTGGAGAACGTCGCCGTGGTGTCGTCGCGGTCCACGGCGCCGACGGTCAGCACGCTCGCCGCGCAACCGGGCGAGGAGACGGTGTTGTTGCCGGGGCCGGAGTTGCCGGCGGCGATGACGAACAGCGGGCCCTGCTGGGAGAGCCGTTCGGCGGCGGCGGCGAGCGGGTCGTCGCAGGCGGTCTGGGAGGGGTCGCCGAGACTCATGGAGACCACGTCGGCCTTGGACTCGACGGCCCACTCCATGCCGGCGATGATCCACGAGTCGAGGCCGTAGCCCCCGTCGTTGAGGACCTTGCCGCTGAGCAGTTCGGCGCCGGGGGCCACGCCCCTCTTGGCTCCGCCGCTCTCGGCTCCGGAGCCGCCGACGGTGGAGATGGTGTGGGTGCCGTGACCCTGCCGGTCGGCGTCGGTGTCGGAGTCGGTGAAGTTCTTCGACGCCGAGACGCGGCCCTTGAGGTCGGGGTGGTCCAGGTCGGTGCCGGTGTCGAGGACGGCGACCTTGGTGCCCTTGCCGTCGTATCCGGCGGCCCAGGCGGCGGTGGCCGCCACCTGCTTCGTGGAGCGCTCGAGGTTCGCCTGGACCTTGCCGTCCAGCCACAGCTTCTTCAGCCCGCCCGAGACGGAGCGCGCGCGGGCGTCCGTACCGGTGACGTCGGCCCAGAAGGCGGCGGCCTGCTCCTTGTCGGCGGTGAGGGCCACGGCCCCGATGGAGCCGAGGACGAGCGAGCGGTCCGCGCCGCGGGGGGCGGGCGGGGCGCTGCGCGCGACGTTCACGGAACCGTCGTAGACCGCGATGAGCGGGAGCTTCTTGGTGTGCGCGTCGTCGTAGCCCTGCCGGACCAGGCCGGTGACGTTGAAGAGCTCGTGGTCGACCCGGCCCGCGGCGAGCGCCTTGACCGCGCCCTCGGGGTACACGTACAGGTCCTTGCCGGACTGCTTCGTCTGCACGAGCGGCTGCGAGCCGTCCTCGCGCGGCATCGCGGTGGCGGCCGTGCGGCCGACCGCGTCGGTGGAGACCAGGATCCGGTCACCGGTGACGAGGGTGACGGTGACGGGGGCCGTGGGCTGCTTTCCGGCCGCCTCGCTCCCGACGAGTGGTCTCTTTCCCGCTCCAGGCGCTCCGTCGGTCGGCTGCGCCGTCGACGGGCCGACGGCGGTGACGGCAAGGACGGCCGCGGTGGCCGCCCCGAGTGCCGTACGCGATATCGGGCGCATCGCTCTCCCCAGGTGAATTCCGGCCAACTGTTGCATTGCACGGCAAAGCTGCCGCGTAAATGGCTTCTGGCCAGCGGATGTTGGTGCTGCGGTGGCGCCACCTTGGCAGAGGGGCGGGGGGTGCGGCGATGATGTCCGCGGCGGGTTTGCGCCGTGGCCGCTTCCCGCCAGGCGCTGTGTTGAAAGGTGGTGGACGGGTTGCTGGGTGCCATAGGCCTCGACGAGGGCCAGGAGTCGGCGTACCGCGTGCTGGTGGCGCTGGGTGCGGCGGAGGTGCCCGACCTCGCGCACCGGCTGACGCTGCCGGTGCCGCAGACCGAACGGGCCCTGCGCCACCTGGAGCGGCACGGGCTCGCGGCGCAGTCCTCGGCCCGGCCCGGCCGCTGGGTGGCGGCGCCGCCCGGGGTCGCGCTCGGGGCCCTGCTGACGCAGCAGCGGCACGAGCTGGAGCAGGCGGAGCTGGCGGCGGCGCTGCTGGCGGAGGAGTACCGGGTGGAGGCCGCCGAGCCGGCGGTGCACGACCTCGTGGAGGTGGTGCAGGGCGCGAGCGCGGTGGCGCACCGCTTCCACCAGCTCCAGCTGGGGGCCGAGAAGGAGGTGTGCGCGCTGGTCAGCGGCCGGCCCCAGGTGGTGACGGGGACGGACAACGAGGCGGAGGACCGGGCCTCCGTACGCGGGGTCGACTACCGGGTGGTGATCGAGCGCGAGGTGCTGACCCTGCCGAGGGGGATCCGGGAGGCCTCCACGGCCCTGGCGCGGGGCGAGCAGGTCCGGGTGACGGGGCAGGTCCCGACGAAGCTGGTGATCGCGGACCGGACGCTCGCGATGGTCCCGCTGACGGCGCGCGGCGCGGAGCCGGCGGCGCTGGTGGTGCACGCGTCGGGGCTGCTGGAATCCCTGACGGGCCTGTTCGAGGCGGTGTGGCGGGAGGCGCTGCCGCTGCGGCTGGGGGCGGCCGGCTCGGCGGAGGAGTCCGGGGGCGCCCCCGACGCCACGGATCTGGAGATCCTCTCGCTGCTCCTGGCGGGCATGACGGACGCGAGCGTGGCCAAGCACCTGGAGCTGGGCCTGCGGACGGTGCAGCGGCGGGTCAAGGGCCTGATGGAGCTGTCCGGGGTGACGACACGGCTGCAGTTGGGCTGGCACTCGTACGAGCGGGGCTGGGTGGCCCGATAGGCGCTGGTCGGTCAGGCTGGGCAGATGGATCTGCCTCAGCTGCTCCTGGTGGGGCTGGTGCTGCTGCTCGGGGTGGTGGGGGTGCTGGTCCCGGGCGTGCCGGGCACCTGGCTGGTGTGGGCGGGGCTGCTGTGGTGGGCGCTGCACGTGCGGTCGGCCCTGGCGTGGTCCCTGCTCGTCTCGGCGACGGCCCTGCTGCTGGTGGTCCAGGTGGTGAAGTGGCAGCTGCCGCCGCGGCGGGTGCGGGGGCTGGGGGTCACTCCCCGGATGGCGGTGTTCGCGGGGGCGGGCGCGGTACTGGGCTTCGTCCTGATCCCCGTACTGGGGGCGGTCCCGGGCTTCGTGGGCGGCATCTACCTCTGCGAGCGGCTGCGCCTGGGAGCACACGGGGAGGCGTTGGCGTCGGTGCGGGCGGTGATGCGGGCGGTGGGGACGAGCGTGCTGGTGGAGCTGTTCGCGTGCCTGCTGGTGGTGGGGGCGTGGGCGGGCGCGGTGGTGGCGGGCGCGTAGCCGTGGCGGGCCCGGAGGACGCGAAGGACCTGGAGGACGCGAAGGCGTCGGGGAGAGCTTCGATCCCGCTCTCCCCGACGCCCCGGGGCGGCCGCGGCGCCGTCAGGTCGCCCGCGGCCGCCGCCGGACCTGTCGTCAGACCACGAACCACACCTTCTCGATGCGGTCCGGGCCGACCTCGTACATCGCGACGGCCGATCGGGCCTCGCCGCCCATGAAGCCGGTGACGCGTTCCTGGTCGATCACGATGCGGCCGTGCACGACGCGGGAGACGAGCTCCGCGTGCAGGTCGGGGCTGGACTCGAAGAGGGCGGCGTAGCGCTCCTCGAACGCCGGACCCGAGCGGTCGGCCATCACCTCATCCGACGGGAAGGCGTGCACCGGCACGTCCTTCACGTAGAAGCCGAGAAAACCCTCCAGGTCACGCGCGTTGTACGCGGCGAGCTGGCCGTCGACGATCTCCTCCGGAGACATCCGGCGAGTTCCTTTCCTCATCCCGCCGGCACCAGGGTGCGGCGGGAGCGTGTACGGATGACGAGCAGCGCGCCCGCCAGTGCGATGCCACCGGCCACGTGCAGCATGTCGACCAGCAGCAGACCGGAGGGGATCTCCAGCAGCAGGCCGACGAACTGCTCACCGAGGCCGAACACCACACCCAGATAGAAGATCATGCTCGCCCGGACCTGGCCGAGCCGGTCCACCGGGGCCGGCTCCAGGATCCGGGCATTGGTGAAGTGGATCCAGTAGGCGTTGACGAAGGTCAGCACCACGTACAGGGCCATGTGCACGGCGAAGGCGGACCGGCCCGACACCGCGCTGACCACGCCGCAGCCGGTCAGGACCGCGGCGAAGACCAGTGCCCAGCGCTGCGCGAGGGCGGGCCGGCGCAGCAGCGGTGCCGTCACCCAGAACGCGAGGCCGTAGAAGAACCACGCACCGGAGAAGGCGATCCCGGTCGGCACCAGGTCCTGGGCCTCGGCGAGCACGCTCGCGTAGACCATCATTCCGGAGAGGCTGACCAGGAAGCCGATCTGGAGCAGGTTCCACGGCCAGAGCTGGGGCAGCCAGTAGCTCTTGACGGCGTCCGCCCCGCGGGCGAGGACGTTGCCCCAGCCGAGGTCGAACCCGCCCGTGTCCGTGGCCCCGCGCCGCTCCAGCCGGCGGGCCAGCAGCGACAGCACCAGGACGGAGGCGGCGAGGTCGAAGACGAGCGCCACCACGAGGGTCCGGGAGGTCCAGGCCGGTACGGCCGCGCAGATCACGGCGGCGAACACCATGGCGCCCTGCGGTGAGGTCACCATCTGCAGTACCGCGCCCTGCGAGCTGGAACCGGAGGCGTCGGCGAGCAGCCGGTAGGCCAGCACCGAGCTCGCGCCCACCAGGGCGAACCGGACCGCCGTCCACACCAGGACGAAGTCCGGGCCGGCCGTGCCCAGCCAGGTCGTGAGCAGGAACACGACCGCCAGGACCAGCTGGAGGCCCTGGAGCAGGGCGAACTTACGGTGGATCAGCCCGCGGTCGGCCCATACGCCGACCAGCAGGGCGCCCACCACGCCCAGCACCTGGCGCTCCATGCCCAGCAGCCCCACCAGCGAGTCGGACTGGGTCTGGGCCGCGAAGCTGGGCACCAGGAGCAGCCACAGCACCGTCGAGCCGAGCGAGCTCAGCAGGATCGTCGAGAACGTCGCACGCATCATCGTGTCCTTCACCGGTTTCACCGGCCCAGGACGGCGACGCCGCCGTCGAGCAGCAGGCGCAGCGGCACGCTGACGCCGAAGGTGTCGCGGACGGCCGTGGCCAGCCGCAGCGCGGTCAGCGAGTCCAGCTCGCCGACGGCGTCCCGCTCCCCGCAGATCCTGGTGACGAGCGCGTCCAGCGCCGCGGGGTCGATGTGTTCCACGCCCTCGACCCGGTCCGGCAGCGCCGCGTTGCCGCGGTCGTAGCCGTCGGGGGCCTCGTGCGCCGGTCGGGGCAGCCGCGCGAGCGGGCCGGCGGTGCGGCTGCCGGCCGCCTCGTCGCCGAGCAGTTCCGCCAGGACCGCCTCGTAGACCTCGGCGACGTCCCGTACCGCCGCCCGGCCGAGAACGGAGGCCGCGGCGTTGAAGTTGACCCGCATCCGGCGCGTGAACAGGTCGGCGTTGAAGGTGACGAGCAGTGCGAAGTCCGAGTGCTCGAACCACTTCAGGTCGCCGATGACCGCTCCGCCGTCCGCGCCGAGCTGGTCGGCGTAGGCGCTGAAGTTGACGAAGTTGAACGCCGTCTCCACCAGGCGCCGGCCGCCCATGGCCTGCTGGATGGAGGCGTACGCGTAGCGCCGGTGCGGCAGGTGCTCGTGACCGATGCGGTTGACGTCGGCCAGGAGCTCCGGCCAGGAGCCCCCGGTGCGGGCGCGCAGGGGCACGATGTTCAGGAACAGTCCCACCATGCGCTCGGCGTCCATGTGCTCGGGCCGGCCGTGGCCGAAGACGCCGGTGGTGACGTCCTCGGTGCCGGTGATGAGCGACAGGGCCCGGAAGTGGGCGGCCAGGCAGACGTCCTTGACGGACACCTGGTGGCGGGCGGCGAGCTCGGACAGCCGCGCGTAGCGCGACTCGTCGAGCAGCAGCTCGGCCTCCGCCCAGCGGGCGCCGGGTTCGGGCAGGCGCGGCAGCTTGGTGTAGGCGGCGCCCTCCAGGAGGCCGGTCCAGTAGGCGCGTGCGGCGCTGTCGTGCTGGGCGGCCAGCTCCAGGGCCACGTAGTCGCGGTAGGCGAGCGGCGCGGGCGCCGGCGCGGTGCGCGGCTGTCCGGCGAGCACCCGGCGGTAGTCCTCCAGCAGCCGGGCCATCAGCCCGGAGAAGCTCCAGCCGTCGATGACGGCGTGGTGGAAGCTGACCGACAGGTGGAAGGAGTCCGCGGACGCCCGGTGTACGAAGAAGCGCATCTGCGTGGGCGCGCTCCACACGAAGCCGGTGCTCTTCTCCGCTTCGAACCAGGCGTCGACGGCGGCGTCGCGGGCGGACGTGCCCAGGTGGGCGAGGTCGTGGACGGTGAGGTTGACCTGTCCCCGCGCGTGCACGAGCTGCAGGGGCACGCTGTACCCGGTGAGGGCGAAGGAGGTCTTGAGGATCTCGTGCTCGTCGACCATGGCGGCCAGGAGGTCCTGGAGCACCGCCTGGTCGAAGGGGAGGTCGATGCGGTAGCGGATCAGGTCGTGGAAGACGGCCTGGGCGGGATCGGTCTCCGTGTGGAAGATCATGCCCAGCTGGAGCCGGGTCGCCGGGTAGGCGTCCGCCACCCCGGCCGGGACCGCGTCCCGGTCCTCCGCGGGGAGCAGGTCGAAGGGACGGCTGGGGGCGGCGTCGGCGCTGGGCGCGGCGGCCCGGCCGATGAGGCCCTGGTCGCTGAGGGCGCGGATGGTCTGGACGCGGAACAGGTCGTTCAGCGCCACCTCGAAGCCGGCCCTGCGCAGGGCCCCGACCAGCCGGATGCCCTGCAGTGAGTCACCGCCGAGGCCGTGGTAGGTGTCGTCGACGCCGACCCTGGGCACGCCCAGGACCTCCTGCCAGACGGCGGCCAGTCGGGTCTCCGCGTCGTCACGCGGTGCGGCGTACGCGTGGGCGGCCGCGGCCAGGTGCTCCTCCGGATCGGGCAGGGCCCGCCGGTCGGTCTTGCCGTTGATGGTCAGGGGCCACTGCTCCACCTCGATCAGGAAGCTGGGCACCATGTACCCGGGCAGCCGGTCGGCGAGGTGGGCGCGCAGCTCCGCGGGGTCGATGGGGGCGCCGGACGCGGGCACGTAGTACCCGGCCAGGGCCTTGCCCCCGGTGCGCCGGGTGAAGGCCAGCACCAGGGAGGAGTCGACGCCCGGGTGGGAGGTCAGCGCGGCCTCGATGTCGCCCGTCTCGATGCGGTAGCCCTGGATCTTGACCTGTGCGTCGCCGCGGCCGAGGTACTCGACCTCGCCGCCCGGCATCCTGCGGGCCAGGTCGCCGGAGCGGTAGGCCCGGACGGGGCCGTGGCCGAGGTCGAGTTCGACGAACCGCTTGGCGTTCTCCTCGGGTCGGCCGAGGTAGCCGAGGGCCACTCCGGCGCCGGTCACGACGAGTTCGCCGGTGGTGCCCACGGGGACCGGGCGGCCGGCGGGGTCCAGCAGGTACATGCCGAGGTCCGGAATGGGCTCGCCGATCATGCTGCCCGGGGCGGTGGTGTCGGCCGCGGTCACCGGGCGGTGGGTGACGTGCACGGTGGTCTCGGTGATGCCGTACATGTTGACCAGCTGCGGCCGGGAGTCGCCGAAGTGGGCGAACCAGTCGGTGAGCGAGGCGAAGTCCAGGGCCTCGCCGCCGAAGACGACGTGGCGCAGGCGGATGTCCTCCCGCCCGGCCCGCGCCATGATCGCGTGCTTGACCTGGGTGAACGCGGACGGCGTCTGGTTGAGGACGGTCACGCCCTCGGTGACGAGCAGGTCGGCGAAGTCCTCCACCGAGCGGCTCACCCAGTACGGGACCACGACGAGGCGGCCGCCGTACAGCAGCGCGCCCCACAGCTCCCACACCGAGAAGTCGAAGGCGAAGGAGTGGAACAGCGACCAGGTGTCGTCCTCGCCGAAGCCGTACCAGTGCTCGGTCGCGCCGAACAGGCGCAGCACGTTGCCGTGGGTGACCAGCACGCCCTTGGGGCGGCCGGTGGAACCGGAGGTGTAGATGACGTAGGCCGGGGACTCCGCGGTCAGGGTGTGTCCGGGGGCCTGGTCGGTGCCGTCGCCGACGAGTGCGGCGAGCGCCTCGGCGGTGCCGGCGATGGTGGCGCGTTCCGGGAAGAGGCCGCACACCTCGGGGGTGGCGACGATCAGCCGGACGTCGGCGTCCTCGACGGTCGTACGGATGCGGTCCTCGGGGTAGCCGGGATCGATGGGCACGTAGACGGCGCCGGCCTTGAGGGTGGCCAGGATCGAGAGGACCATTTCCAGGTCGCGGTCCAGGGCGAGGGCGACGAGGTCGCCGGGGCGGACGCCGCGCTCGGCGAACCGGTGGGCGAGGGCGTTGGCCCGGCGGTCCAGTTCCCGGTACGTCAGGGTGCGGCCGTCGCAGGTGACGGCGGTGGCGTCGGCGTGCTTGGCGGCCATCGCCTCGAACCGGTCCACCAGGGTGCGGTGGCCTTCGAGTTCGGGCGTCGCCGGGCGGGCGGGCGCGGGCAGCAGCTCGGCCCGCTCGGCCTCGGACAGCGGGACGGTGTCCGTCCAGGCGGTGTCGCCGCCGGCCGCGAGGGCCTGGAAGCAGCCCAGGTAATAGCCGAGGTAGCGGTCGATCTGCTCGGCGGCGAACTGGCCGGGGTCGTAGCCGATGCGGTACTCCCAGCCGCCTTCGTAGGCGTTGGCCCCGACGTACACCACGAGCGGGGCGTTGGTCTGCTCGAAGTAGTCCACCGAGACGACAGCCGGCTCCCGGTCCCGCGCGTCCGGCGCGTGCGCGGCGTCCCGCTGGTGCACGTGGAAGTTGGTGAAGTTGAAGAGCACGTCGAAGGCCGGGCCCCCGTGCAGCTTCTGGATGGCGGGCAGCGGGTACCAGCGGTGCGGCTGGACGCGCTGTTCCAGCTCGAAGCAGCGCTCGGCCAGCCACCGCCAGCTCTGCTCGGGGTCCAGCCGCAGCCGGAAGGGCAGGGTGTTGAGGAACATGCCCAGGGCGTGCTCGGCGTCCTCGACCTCGGGGCGGCCGTTCGCGACGAGGCCGGTGGTGACGTCGTACTGGTTGGCTATCAGGGACTGCACGCGCAGGTGCGCGGCGAGGAACACGCTCTTGAGCGGCACCGACCACTGGGTGGCGCGCTCGCGCAGCGCGGCGAGCAGGCCGTCGTCGAGCGGGCGGGCGCTGACGACGACTTCGGCGGCCGGCTGCTGTCCGCGGGCGCCCTCGCCCAGCCTCGGGACCTCGGTGAGCTGGCTGCCGGCCAGTTCCGTGGTCCAGAACTCCCGCTGCGCCGGGTCGCGTTCGGCGGCGTCCTCCAGTTCGGCGTAGCGGCTCTGCAGGGCGGGTACGGGGGCCGCGGCGGTGGTGCGTCCGGCCAGCCGGTCGCCGTAGCCGCGTACCCACTCCTCGACCAGGGAGGCGACGCTCCAGCCGTCGAGGATGGCGTGGTGGAAGCTCAGTCCGAGGACGACGCGGTCGGTGCCGGTCAGGAAGAACCGTGCGCGGTACGCGGGTCCGGGGCCGGCCGGGTCGACGGGGCGGCCCTTCTCGGCCTCGGCCCAGGCGGCGACGGCGGCGAGCGGATCGGCCTCGGTGCGCAGGTCCACGACCGCGGCGGGCGGGTTCGGGGTCTCCTCGACGACCATGTGCGGCCGGTCGAAGGACTCCAGGTCGAAACGGGCCCGGAGTACGGGGTGCCGCTGCGCCAGGTCGCTCCACGCGGCGATGAGTTCGGGCTCGTCGAGGCGCGGCACGTCCACGTGGTAGCGGAAGATGTCGTGGTAGACGGGGACGTCCGGTTCGAGGCTGCTGTGGTAGATCATGCCCTGCTGGAGGGCGGAGGCCGGCCACGCGCGGACCGGTTCGGCGTCGGCGGGTGCGGCGGCCCCGTCCGCGGCGGCGGGCTCGGCCGGGCGGACCACGGCGGCCAGGTCGGACAGCACCTGGTGGGCGAAGACCTCGCCGACCGACACCTCGTACCCGGCCTGGCGCAGTGCGGCCACCACCCGGATGGCGAGGATGGAGTCACCGCCCAGGGCGAAGAAGCTGTCGCGGGCGCCGACCCGGGTCACCCCGAGGGCGTCGCTCCAGATCGCGGCGAGCAGCCGTTCGACCTCGGTGGCCGGCTCGGTGAACTCCCGCGCGGAGTCGTCCTGCTGACGGGGCTTGGGCAGGGCGGAGACGTCGCGCTTGCCGTTGTGGTTGGTCGGGATGGCGGGGACGGTGACGAAGAACTGCGGCACCATGTACGAGGGCAGTTCGGCGGCGAGCGCCACCCGCAGGGCCGCTTCGTCGAAGTCCGGGCCCGCGACGACGTAGGCGCACAGGGCCTTTTCGCCGCGGTCGCCCTCGACGGCCGTGACGGCGCACTCGGTGACGCCGGGCGCGCCGCTCGCCAGGTGTTCGATCTCGCCGAGTTCGATCCGGTAGCCGCGGATCTTCACCTGGGTGTCGAGCCGGCCGAGGTATTCCAGGATGCCGCCGGGCAGCCAGCGCGCCAGGTCACCGGTGCGGTAGATGCGGCCGAAGCCTTCGGGGCCGGTCACGAACCGGTCCGCCGTCAGTTCGGGGGCGTGCAGGTAGCCGCGGGCCAGGCCGACGCCGGAGATGCACAGTTCGCCGGGGACGCCCAGGGGGGCGATGCGCCCGTCCCGGGTGCGGACGATCAGCCGGATGTTGTCGATGGGGCGGCCGATCGGCACCGAGCGGGTGGAGTCGAGGGTGTCGCAGTTGAACCAGCTGACGTCGACGGCCGCCTCGGTGGGCCCGTAGAGGTTGGCCAGCAGGGTCTGCGGGAGGGCGGTGTGGAACAGCTCCACGTGGGCGGCGGCGAGCGCCTCGCCGCTGGCGAACACCCGGCGCAGCGTGCCGAGGCTGCCGGAGGTGCCCGACGCCTGGGTGTAGGTGAGGAAGGCGTGCAGCATGCTGGGGACGAAGTGCATGGTGGTGGCCCGGCTCTCGGCGATCCGGTCCGCGATGCGCGCCGGGTCCCGCTCGGCGCCGTTGGGCAGGGTGGCGACGGCCGCGCCCGCCAGGGACCACCAGAAGATCTCCCACACCGACACGTCGAAGGTGAACGGCGTCTTGTGCAGGATGATGTCGTCCGGCCCGAGGGGGTAGCCGCGCTGCATCCACCACAGCCGGTTGACGATGGCGCGGTGTTCGACGACGACGCCCTTGGGCTTGCCGGTCGAACCCGAGGTGTAGATCACGTAGCAGGCGTCGCCGGGGCCGGTGACGGGGTCGAGGTCGCTGTCGTCCGCGGCCAGGTCCGCCGGGTCCGTGACGTCGAGGACGGGCCGGTCGCCGAGGACGCCCGCGGTCTCGGAGGTGGCCAGCACCAGGCCGGTCCCGCTGTGGTCCAGCAGGTACTGGATGCGGTTGTCCGGCAGGGTGGGGTCGATCGGCAGGTAGGCGCCGCCCGCCTTGAGCACCGCGTAGATGGCGGTGAGCATGGCCGCGGAGCGGGGCACGCAGACCCCGACGATGCTGCCGGCGCCGACGCCGCGCTCGCGCAGCGTCCGGGCCAGCCGGTTGGCGTCGGCGTTGAGGCGGGCGTAGGTGGTGCCCGGGCCGTCGGCGACTGCGATGCGTTCGCCGTGCTCGCGGGCGCCCTGCTCCAGGAAGGAGTGCAGCAGCCGGTCCTCGGGGAAGGGCGCGTCGGTGTCGTTGAATCCGGCGATGAGGGCGAGGTCGGCGGCGGAGGGCGCGCGCAGCTCGTCGGTGGTCGTCGCGGGGGCGGTGGTGAGGGTGTGCAGCAGGGTGCGGTACGTGTCCAGCAGCCGGCCGGCGGTCTCGTCGGTGAAGAGGGTGGGGTCGTAGCGCAGGCCGACGCGGGCCCGGTCCGTACCGGTGGTGAGCGTGAACAGCAGGGGGGTGCCCGCCCGTTCGGCGTCCTCGGGGCCGAGGTCACCGTCCACGGCGATCATGAAGTCCGTGGGAAGGCTGTCGCCGCGCTCCAGGATGTGCGCGACGGGTACGTCGAGGTTCCCGGCGGCCTCCAGGTAGGCCGCGCGGACGGCACGGAGCACGTCCTTGGCCTCGGCGCCGGCCGGGAGGCGGACGTCGAGCGGGAGGGCGCGGTTGCGTACGGCGCCCGGGGCCGCGGCCGGGGCGGGCGGCGCGGGCACGAAGACGACCACGTCGTCCCGGTCGGTGGTACGGGCCACCAGGAGAGACAGGGCCGTGGCGGCGACGGTGCGCAGCAGGACGGCGTCACCGGAGGTGATGCGGTCCACGGCGGTGACGGTGGCGGCGTCGAGGGTGACTGCGGCCGTCCGGGGCTCGCCCGCGCCGGGGCGCAGGTGGTCACGGATGACCTGGACCGGCTCCGTCCAGTTCTGTCTGCGGGTCTCCCAGTACTCCTGCTGCGCGGGGTGGGCGAGGAGTGCTTGCTGGGCCTGAAGTGCGCTGGTCATTCGAGGTCCTTCTAGAAGGTGAAGTCGGCGTGGGCGGAGGTATCCGTCGTGGGTTGCTCCACCCGGCCGGACAGCGGGGCGTGCGGCGAGCGGTCGAGATCGTCGATGAGCCCGGCCACACTGTCGAGCAGGTACTGCGCGGATGACGCGGCGAACAGGGCGGTGCTGTACTCGAGTTCGAGCACGATGCCCTGGGGCCGCTGGAACGCCTGGAGGTTCAGGTCGAACCGGCACGTGCCGGTGTGCAGCAGGTGCACGTCGGCCCGTACGCCCTCCCGGGCGACGGTGTGGAAGTCGATGTTCTGCAGGGCGAAGAAGGCGTCGACCAGCGGCAGCCGGGAGGTGTCCCGCTCCGGCCGGAGCCCGGCGACGACCTGGTCGAAGGGGAACGACTGGTGCTCCAGGGCCTCCTGGTGGCGGTCGTGCGCGACGGTCAGCAGGTCGGCGAGGGTGGCCGTTTCGGGCACGCTCAGCCGCAGGGCCGCGGTGTTGACGAACATGCCGACGACCTGCTCGACCTCGGGGTGGACCCGGCCGCTCATGGGGCTGCCGCACACCACGTCGCGCTGTCCGGACAGCCGCATCAGCGCGGCGGTGTAGGCGGTCAGCAGCACCGCGTACGGGGTGGTGGACGAGGCGGCGGCGATCCGGGCGACGGCCTCGGCCCGCTCCGGGGTCAGGGGCAGCCGCTCCACGGCACCGGCCTCCGCGCGCACGGGCGGGCGGGGGTGGTCGGTGGGCAGTTCGAGCCGGGGCGGGTCGGCGAGCACGCCGAGCCAGTAGCGCTCGTCCGCCGCGTGCGAGCCGTCGGCCAGCCGGTCGGCGAACCACCGGGAGGCCTGCGCGTAGCCCCACTTGGGCTCGGCCAGCGGTCCGCCCGAGAGCAGCTCCGCGAGCTCCTCGGCGAGGATGCGCAGGGAGACCCCGTCGAAGACGATGTGGTGGACGTCGAGGTAGAGCCGGTGCCGGGTGTCGTCGAGCCGCACCAGCAGGGCCCGCAGCAGGGGCCCCGTGCCCAGCTCGAAGGGGCGTACGAAGTCGGCCAGGACCCGGGCGTCGTCCGGATGGGCGGCGAGGTCGGACTCCGTGAGGTGGACCGGCCCGGCCGGCCGGACCTCCTGGCGGACCCCGTCCGGGGTGGTGCGGAACCGGGTGCGCAGGGCGTCGTGCCGGCGTACCAGCTCGGTGAGCGCGGACCGGACCTCCGCGGGGGTGAGCCGGCCGTCGAGGTCCACCCGCAGCGGGACGTTGTAGGCGACCGAGGCCGGGGCGACCTGGGCGTGGGTGTGCATGCCGTGCTGCTGCGGGTGCAGCACGGTGGGCGTTCCCTCGGGTACGTGGGCGGGCGGCCAGGCCGGCCCGGGCGCGGAGGCGGGTGCGGCGGCGTACCGGCCGACGGCCTCCGTCATCGCCGCGAGGGTGCGGTGTTCGAACACCTCGCGGAAGGGGAGCCGGATGCCGTCCCGGGTGGCGAGCCGGCCGATGAGCGCGCCGACGGAGAGGGAGTTGCCGCCGAGGGCGAAGAAGTCGTCCTGCGGGGTGAGGGCCCGTCCGTTCAGGCGCAGCACGGTGTCCCACAGCACGGCGAGCGGGCGCATGCCTGGAGGCAGGGCCGCGAGGGCGGAGCCGTCGGGGGCGGAGCCGTCGGGGGCGGTGGCGCGGCCGGCCTGGGCGGGCGACGGGAGCGCGGCCTTGTCCACCTTGCCGTTGGCGTTGAGCGGCAGCCGGTCCATGACCACGAGGTGGTCGGGCCGCAGGTACTCGGGCAGGCGCGCGGCGAGCTCCTCGCCCACCCCGGCCGCGGTGGCACCGTCCGCGAGGACGACGTGTCCCACGAGGTGCTTGCCGCCCTCGTCGGAGGCTACGGTCACACAGGCGTCCCGGACGCCGGGGCAGCCCAGCAGGACCGCCTCGACCTCCTTGACCTCCACCCGGTGGCCGCGGATCTTGACCTGGTCGTCGACGCGGCCGTGGAAGTGCAGCAGGCCCTGCGCGTCGGTGCTGACGCGGTCGCCGGTGCGGTAGTACCGCTCACCGCCGATGGTGACGAACCGCTGCGCCGTGAGCTCGGGGCTGCCCAGGTAGCCGCGGGCCAGCCCGGACCCGCCGGTGTAGAGCTCGCCCTGCGCACCCGGCGGCACCTCGGCGCCGGACGCGTCGAGGACGAGCACGGTGGTGCCCGCGACGGGACGGCCGATCGGGAAGGCACCGGGCTCGTCGGTCCCGATCTCGTGGGTGGTGGTGAAGGTGGTGTTCTCGGTGGGGCCGTAGCCGTTGATGATCCGCAGGCCCGGATGCGCGGCCTGCAGGGCGCGCACGTGCCGTACCGAGAGCACGTCGCCGCCGACGAGGACGGCGCCCAGGCCGGCGAAGACCTCGGGATCGGTGTCCACCGTCTGGTTGAAGAGCGGCGCGGTCATCCACATCACGGAGACCGCGTGCTCGCGCAGGGTCTCCTTCAGGGCGGAGGCGACGAGCAGCGTCTCGGTGTCCGCCACGCACAGCGTCGCCCCGTTGAGGAGGCAGCCCCAGATCTCGAAGGTCGCGGCGTCGAACTCCAGGGCCCCGGTCAGCAGCAGCCGGTCCTGCGGAGTGAAACGGTAGAAGTCGCTGTCCCTGACCAGCCGGACGATGCCGGACTGTTCCACCAGCACCCCCTTGGGGCGACCGGTGGATCCGGACGTGAACATCACGTACGCCAGCGGGGAGCGGTCCTGCGGCCGCGGCGCGGCGGCGGTCGGCGCGGTCCGGCCGGCGAGCCGGGCCTCGGCGACCAGCTCCTGCGGGGTGACGGTCCGCATCCCCTCCGGGACCGCCGGGGCCAGCGTGTCCTCCAGGCCGGGCGCGCACACCAGCAGGTCGGCCCCGCAGTCCTCCAGCATCATGCGCAGGCGCTCGCCGGGGAACCCGGGGTTGACGGGCAGGTAGGCGCCCCCGGCGAGGACGATGGCCAGGGTGCACACCACGGCCTCCGCCGACCGCGGGAAGGCCATGGCGACCAGGGTCTCGCGGACCACGCCGCGGGCGGCGAGACCGGCCGCCAACAGGCCGGCGCGCTCGTGCAGTTCGGAGTAGGTCAGCCGGGTGTCGCCGTCGATCACGGCGAGGGCGTCGGGGCTGCGGCGGACCTGTTCGGTGAACAGGTCTTCGAGCAGCCGATGGCGGAGGTGCGGCAGGACCGCCGTATCCATGAGAGGGGACCTTTCCGGTGGAAGCCGCGGGCCGGCACATGCCCGACTCGGGCGGCGATGGCCTGAATCAGGGCGTGGCTCAGCGGCGGACGTTGCGTGCGTACATCTCCGTCGCGGCCGGCGCGCGAGGGGCGCCGGGCCGGGCGGGCAGCGGACATGCCGATCGGAGGGCACGGGGAATCCCGTACCTGTCGGGCGATCGGAAGGCTTAGCCAGGGAAGCAGACGGTTCGGCCTGCGATCACACCTGGAACTCCGGCGGGACACAACAGAAATGAATGCCGGGTGAAGATGTCATGCCATCTTGGCGGAAGGCGTGCGGCGCCATTTTCGGTTCCCCCTGCGTCACATAAGTCGTGATCAACTTAACAGTCGCACAGCAGAAATCGGCGACTGCCGGCCAGAGACGGCGTGAACCGTACGGTCGCGGTCGGACGGCACCCGCAGCCCCCTCACCGACCCCCCGACCCCCTCCCCCGAGCCCGCCCGTCCAGAGGCGCGCACACCCCCCTCCGGGCCCGGCACAGGGCGGAACCACTGCTCCCAGAGGCAGAGTTGACCCTGGTCGAACCGCCTGCCGATTGGCCGGGGGCCGCACACCTCGACCGCGGCCGGGGCGGCCCGCCGCACCCCTTCCCACCTGCCCGGAAGGACGACGAGGGTCCCGATTTGCCCAGCTGCCACCAAGCCCGGAACCAAGCTCGCCGCGACACCAGAGTGGCCGAAAACAAACCGCCGTGCCGCTGCGCTCCGCGCGGGAGGAGCGGCGACGGCGGGGGGGGGCTCGGCCCGGAGTGGTCGCGGTCGACTCCACGATCGTGCGTTCTCACCAGCACGCCGCCAGGCCCGTCGAAAGGGCCCGGCCGGCGAGCCGCGCGATTCGCCACAGCCTGCGGCGCTGCGGAGCGGGGCCGAGCCAACGTGTTGCTGGCACTCCAGTTGGAGAGTGAGCGATCGGCTTGGCATGGCTGAGCACCGCGACGATGGCTGACGTAGGCGGTCCCCCTCAGCTGGTTGCGAGACGCCTTGGACTCTGCCGACGCGTCATCTCGCGCGTTCCTTCAGGAGGCTGCCGGCGAAGTCGAGCCAAGCATCGCGGGGCAGCCGGCCCCGGGCGTTCCATGCGATCTGCTGCTCTGCCGCCCACTCCTCGACTGCCTGCTGAGGAATGAGATTGTCCGGCCCCAGGTACTTGGTCAGACGGGCAGCTGAAGCTGGTAGGAGGCCAGAACCCGGGCGTCCAAGGCTCCGTTGTTCTTGACCTCGACTCCCTCGTCCTCAGCCCAGCGCCGTGCCGCCTTGGTGAGGTTCGGGTCGGTTCGCCTGCGGGAGGCCGCGCGGAACTCGGCGGTGTGGTTGCCGCAGCTCACGGGAACGCCGCGGGCCACTTCTGCCTGCCTGAGTCCCGTGACGAGATTTCCGCACTTGCAGAGGTAGTCCCGCAGGGATCCCGCTCGTTTCTTCGGGTTGGCGTAGGGAGGACCGGCCGGCGCCAACCAGCTGTCCGGATGTGGGGGTACATCCTTCAGCTGCCGCAGGCCGACTGCGACCTTCGCAGGCTTGGGGAGCCGCCGAGGCTGGTAACGCTCCCCCAAGAGGGCCTTCTCCGTGTCCGCTGCAGCGGCGTCGGACCCACGTTCGGCATAGGCGGAGAGATCGGGCAGTGGGTGAAGGCCTAGTGCTTCGATGCGCTTGAGCACCGCGAGCGCCGTCTGCCACGCCGGCCGGGCTGCGGGGCGAGCGGGATCGGGGCTTCCAGCTCGAGGGCGGGAAGGTGAGTTCGCAGTTCGTGGAACAGGGCCGTGGCCTTGGCCGAGACGTTCTCGCTGCACAACTCGCAACCGGACCGTAGCGCCTTCGCGGTGCGGCGGTTCGGGGGCGCCGTCCAGTGGCGGTGCCCTTTGCCGGCGATGCACCGCCAGGTCACTTCGATCTTGGAACCCACTGGCGTATTTTGCGGGGTGCGGCCATCAGGCCCACTGACCCACTGATCAGCGAGTTCTGGATACCAGGATGCGAGGCTGTTCGACTGGTCGGCCAGATCAGAGTTGCACACCGGGCAGCCGTTGATGCCGGCGGCTCCGACGCCCCTTGCTCGCAGGCCAGTACGACTCTTGGGCGGCTGATCCCAGGTATGTGTGGTCAGGTACCACTCTCCGGTACCCGGCCTGACAGCCGGCACCTGATGCCACCACGTCACGGGTGAGTTGCTGCCGTAGCTGATCGATGCCGCCACCGAGGAGGCCTTTCGGGCGCATCCGGACGCGGCGATCATGCTGAGCTTCTCCGGGATCGGCCCCCAGGTCGGTGCCCGCATTCTCGGAGAGATCGGCGACGACCGGACCCGGTTCGCAACGGCTGGAGGGCTGAAGGCGTACGCCGGCTCGGCCCCGATCACCCGGGCCTCCGGCAAACGCCGCTACGTCGGACGCCGGTTCGTCAAGAACAACCGGCTCAACCACGTCGGCCACCTGTGGGGCCTTCGCCTCGCTCAGCGGTTCACTGGCGCGGACGCCCACTACCGGCGCCGCCGGGCAGGAGGGGACTGGCACATGCAGGCCCTGCGGCACCTGTTCAACCGCATGCTCGGCCAACTTCACCACTGTCTCCTGGCACGCGTCCCCTTCGATGAAGCGACCGCGTTTCCCCCTCCTGCCCCGGCAGGGTGATCGCGGTCCATGACAGGCTGTCCCTTTCTGAGCGCGGAGGGGGAGTCATGGCAGAGGTTGGGGGATGGATCTGGGAACGCAACCTGCGGTCGTTCCTGGAGCTGCTGTCGCACTACGTGGGCTACGGCTTCGATGCCACCGACTGGGAGACGGTGGCACTGGCGGTCGAGGGGACCGACGACGAGCGGCCCGACGGCTGGTACGCGTACCCCCTGGTCGGTGAGCAGCGACAGGTCGAGGTTCGGCTTGCCCGTGCGGTCGGCGGTGACGAGCTCATGGTGGCCGTGAAGGGAGCCCTGACGCCCGAACTTGAGGTCCGGGCGGACACCCTGCTGGCCGCCTTTGCAGCTGGATGACCAAGGTCAACTTGACGGCTTAACTGCATGAGGTGTCTTTCCGGGTGGACAAGCTGCTGGCCCTGGTCCGGGAACTCAACGCCAACCACGCCGACGAGCACCCCTACGCCTGCCAGATGCTGCTGCGCGCGATCCTCGACCACGTCCCGCCGGCCTTTGGCCAGAGCAAGTTCCAGGCAGTGGTCGCCAACGTGTCCTGGGGAACGACCGACAAGGCGTACGTCAAGAGGCTCGCCGAGTTCCGCAACCCCGCAGACGACGTACTGCACCGACAGATCAGCGCCCAGCCCAGCCGCATCGACATGCACGACCTCCCGCCGCGCGCTTACGTGAACGCGCTTCTTCAGGGCGTACTCGTCCACCTTCCCGCCGTCCCGCAGCCCCAGGGATCCAGCAGCCAGTCCTCGCCGTCGAACCCGCGGTCGAGCCCCTGAGCAACTGTGTCCAGCTCCAAGACCGCGCCGCACGGCGAGCACGGTCACCGGCGCCACGGCGGGGGCTTGCGTGCAGCTGTCAGGTGCTCGTGAGATCCACCCATACCCACGGTTCGTGGTGCCACGAGCGCAGCTCGCCGACGATCAGTTCGACCGTTGTTCCCACCGGCGGCAGGTCTTGCGCCAGCAGCCTCACGCCCGGCTCGCCGTCGCGGCGGATGGTGTCGAGTGATGCGCCGACTGGCTCGTAGTCGTCGAGCTTCGCCGTGATGCCCCATGGCTGGTGGCTGGTGATGGTCGCTCGGACCCGATCACCCGGGTGCAGGTCGCTGAGGGGCCGCTTGGGCTTGTCTGACATGGCAGCATCATCCCTCCACGCCTAGGACCTTCGGGGGATCCCGGCTAGGGCCTCGGGCCGATGCGGGTGGGGGTGGTGGGTGCGAGGCTTGCGGGTATGAGGGCGTTCGAGGGTTTCAGCGAGTCGGAGTCGGCGTACCTGCGGTCCCAGCACCTGGGCCGCCTGGCCACCGTAGATGCGGCCGGGCAGCCGCAGGTGAACCCGGTGGGGTTCTTTCCCCAGGAGGACGGAACCCTCCTGGTGGGCGGGATGGCCATGGGCCGTACGAAGAAGTGGCGCAACCTGCGGCACGAGCCGCGGCTCTCCCTGGTGGTGGACGACCTGGTGAGCACCAGCCCGTGGCGGGTCCGGGGCATCGAGATCCGCGGGCACGCCACGCTGGAGACCGGCCCGCACGAGCTCGGCCCGCACTTCAGCCCGGAGGTCATCCGCATCCACCCCGACCACGTCCATGCCTGGGGCCTCTGACCGGCATGAGCGAGCGGCGGCGCACCATCCGGCCCCGCCAGCCGCCGTTTGAGGACCGGGGTTCGGGGCGGAACCCCCGGCGGGGCCCCGCGGAACCCCCGGGTGGGGCTCCGCGGGGCGGCGCGGGTCAGGAGCGGGCGCCGCGCTTGGCCGCGTAGTTGGCGCGGCCCTCCGCCGACTTGAGGCGCCAGTCACGGCGGATCTCCGACCGCAGCCGCGCATCCGTCTTGGCCACGATCCGCTGGTTCTCCCGCAGCAGCTTGCGGTAGCTGTCGAGGCGGCGCTCCGCCAGCTCCCCCGAGTCCACGGCGGCCAGCACCGCGCACCCCGGCTCCGCCTCGTGCGCGCAGTCGTGGAAGCGGCAGTGTTCCGCGTACTCCTCGATCTCGGAGAAGACCTGGCCGACCCCGGTCTCGGCGTCCCAGAGCCCGACGCCGCGCAGCCCGGGCGTGTCGATCAGTACGCCGCCGCCCGGCAGGGCGAGCAGGTTGCGGGTCGTCGTGGTGTGGCGGCCCTTGCCGTCGACCTCGCGGGCCTCCTGGACCTCCATGACCTCCGCGCCGAGCAGCGCGTTGGCCAGGGTGGACTTGCCGGCGCCGGAGACGCCGAGCAGCACGCTGGTGCCGCCCGCGACGACGGCGGCGAGGACGTCCGTGCCCTCTCCGGTGACGGAGGAGACGGTCAGCACCTGGACGCCCGGCGCCGTGGACTCGACGTCCTCGACCAGGTGGCCGAGCGTCACCGGGTCCGGGACGAGGTCCGCCTTGGTGAGGACGACCAGCGGCTGCGCCCCCGATTCCCAGGCCAGGGCCAGGAAGCGCTCGATGCGTCCCAGGTCCAGTTCGACGGCGAGGGATACGGCGATGATCGCGTGGTCGACGTTGGCGGCGAGGATCTGCCCCTCGGACCGCTGTGAGGAGGTGGACCGGACGAAGGCGGTCCGGCGCGGCAGGTACGCCTTCACGTAGCGCGGGTTGCCCACGGCCTCGACGGCGGCCCAGTCACCGGTGCAGATGACCCGCAGCGGGTCGTGCGGGGTGACGAAGGCGGTGTCGGCGCGGACGATGCCGTCCGCGGTCATGACGTCGCACTGACCGCGGTCGACGCGTACGACCCGGCCGGCCACGAGGCCCTGTTCGGCGTACGGGGTGAACTCGGCCGCCCACGCGTCGTCCCACCCGAAGGGGGCGAGGGCGTGCGAGAGCGCGGCCTGCGGAGAAGAGGAGGAAACGGAGGAAGGAGCGGGGAAAGACGAGAAAGACAAGGGGAACCCTTCACAGGGTGGCCCCGGCCGCGTGCGCTCGCTCGGTGGCGGCGCGCGAAGAGGTGTGAGGTCAGCCGGAGACCACAGAAGTGACATTGATGGTCTTCTGAGTGCGGGCAGCGCCCTGCGCAACGACAGTCATCAATGAACTCACCTCCGGGTCATGCACGTTGCTGAGGTCCTCCACCGGCTCGGCGGGAACGGACCCACCGTAACAAGATCCCGCACGGCGAGGCCACTTCTTTTTCACGCTGTTCTTTCACGGCCCCGCCGGGTACGTCGCCTGGGCGCGGCCGACGCCCGCCTCGAGGTCCAGGGTCCGGGAGGAGCCGGCGTCGCGCAGGGCCTCGGGGACCTCGCAGCTGCCGCTGCCGCTCTCGCAGCGGACCCGGAAGCGGGTGGCCGTCGGCACGATCAGGTCGAGGCGGCCGGAGCCGACCCGGGCGCTCACCCGGTCCGGCGGGGTGGCGAAGGCCGCGTCGGCCCGGCCCGAGCCGATCCGGATCTCGGCCTGGGGCCCGGTGAGGCCGGTGGCCTGGAGGGTGCCGGAGCCGATCTTCGCGCGCAGCGCTCCGCGCAGCCCGACGAGTTCGACCCGGCCGGAGTCGACCTCGGCGTCGACGGCGCCGCCCAGACCGCTGAGGAGGACCCGGCCGGAGCCCGCCGTCACCTTCACGGGGATGCCCTCCGGCACGGTCACCCCGAGCCGGACCGAGCAGGGCCCGGCGGCGGGCCAGAACTCCTCGCCGGGGCAGCGGGGGGTCAGCCGCAGGGTGTCGCCGAGCCAGCTCTGCTCGATGGTGGGCGCCCTGAGCGACCAGCCGATCGTGGCGCGGTAGCCGACCTCCCGGTCGGCGCGGGGGGTGACGGTGACGTCCGCGTCGCCGCCCACGATCTCCAGCGCGCTCACGGGGCGGCCGCCGCTGTCGCCGATGAGCGTGTCGCTGCGGGTGTTCCCGTAGGACCAGGCCTGCCAGGCGGCCGGTGCCACGACGAGGAGCGCGCTCAGGAGCGCGGCGACGGTCCAGGCGAGCCGCTGCCCCGGGCGGTCCCGGTCCGGGGCCGGGGCCGGGGCCGGGGCCGGGGCCGATGTGCGGGCCCGCGTGGAGGCGGGGGCGTCGGTCGACGTGGCGGCCGGCGACGCGGCGGCCGGCGTCACGGCGTGCCGTCCAGGAAGCGCAGCACCGCCAGGACCCGGCGGTGGTCGCCGTCGGCCGGCGGCAGGTCGAGCTTGGTGAAGATGTTGTTGATGTGTTTGGCCACCGCGCTCTCGCTCACCACGAGTTCGGCCGCGATCCCGGCGTTCGAGCGTCCCTCGGCCATCAGGGCCAGTACCTCCCGCTCGCGCGGGGTGAGGCGCTTCAGGGGGTCCGGCCCGCCGCCACGGCGCAGCAGGAGCTGGGCGACGACCTGCGGGTCGAGTGCGGTGCCGCCGGACGCGACGCGCCGCAGTGCGTCGACGAACTCCTCGACGTCGGCGACCCGTTGCTTGAGGAGGTAGCCGATGCCGGCGCCGCTCGGGGTCGCGAGCAGATCGGCGGCGTACCGTTCCTCCACGTACTGCGAGAGCAGCAGCACCGCCGTGCCGGGGCTCTGCCGGCGGATCATCAGGGCGGCCCGGACGCCCTCGTCGGTGAAGCCGGGCGGCATCCGTACGTCCACGAGCGCCAGCTCGGGCCGGTGTTCCTCGACGGCGGCGAGCAGTCCCTCGGCGTCCCCGGTCTCGGCGGCCACCTCGAAGCCGGCCATTTCGAGGACCTTGACGAGTCCTATCCGCAGCAGGACGGAGTCCTCGGCGATCACAGCCCGCACGGCAGCTCCACAGTAATGACGGTCGGGCCCCCGAGAGGGCTGTTGATCATGATGGTTCCGTCGACCGACCCTACGCGTTTGCGCAGGCCGACCAGGCCGGTGCCGCGGGCCGGGTCGGCCCCGCCGACCCCGTCGTCAGTGACGGTGACCCGCAGCAGTTCCCCGTGGCGGGCGGTCCCGCCGGGTGCGGCCGCGCGCACGACCCGTACCGAACAGCGGTCCGCCCGGGCGTGCTTGGCCACGTTCGCCAGGGTCTCGGAGACCACGAAATAGGCGACGGCCTCCACGGTGGCCCCCGGCCGCGTGCCGATGTCCACGGTCAACTCCACCGGGAACGGGGCGCGGGCGGCGATCCCGGACAGTGCCGCATCGAGCCCGCGGTCCTCCAGTACGGCCGGATGCAGGCCCCGTACCAGGTTGTTGAGCTCCTCGATGGCCTCCTTCGCCTGGCGGTGCGCCTCGTCGATGACGGCCTTGGCCTCGGGCGGCAGATCGGGCAGCGTGGCGCGCGCGATGCCGAGGTTCATGGCGAGGGCGACCAGCCGCTGCTGGGCTCCGTCGTGCAGGTCCCGCTCGATCCGCCGGCGTTCGAGATCGGCGGCGTCCAGCACCCCGGCCCGGCTCTCCGCGAGGTCCTCGACGCGCCGCTCCAACTCGCGGGCCCGGTTGGGGCCGAGGAGCGCGGCCGCGGCGAAGGCGTCGAGCCGGGCGAAGAGGGCGGCGAGCCAGGGCGCGGTGAGCACCAGCAGGACTCCGCCGACGGTGACGAGGTCGTAGTTGCCGGTCCAGCCGGGGGTACGGGTGTCCGCGGGCAGGAGCCAGAACCAGCCGTAGACGGACGCGGCCGCGACGCCGAAGCCCCAGGCCAGCACCACCAGCGCGCCCGCGGCGGCGGCGAGCGGGCTGACGAGCAGGTGGTAGCCGTACTGCCGCCAGGTCGCCTCGGAGCGCACCCGTTCGGCCAGCCCGCGCAGGCTCGACCAGCGGCTCTCCCGTACGACCTCCGGCACGTCGAGGCCGAGCAGCGCCCAGAAACGGCTGCGCTGGAGCGCGGTGAGCAACGGGCAGAGCCCCAGCACCACGAGCAGCAGGACCGGGCTGAGGCGGGGCGCCATGGCCACGTAGGTGAAGCCGAGGAGCGCGGGCAGGGCCGGCGGGATCGCGGCCGTGGTGAAGACCGTGTTGCGCCGGGCCCACGCCGACCACGGTGTGTGCGCCGCGATCCAGGTGTACGTACGCCTCAGCGCGCCGCGAAGTGCCATGCCCCATACGGTAATCGCACTGGTCAGGGGCTTTCCATCACGCTTGCACCCGGCCGGGGGTGTACCTGGCACCACCACCGGTTCGGACCGTGGGGCCAGTGATCTCGCCGGCGCGGCGGACGAGGCTGGTGGTGTGCCCGGGGGACGGACCGCCGGGCCGGAAGGAGACCCGCACCCATGGCACTTGTCGCCCCGCAGGCCCGCACCTGGCGCACCCCCCGGCCGGCCACCGTGTTCACCTGTGCGGGGGTGGCGCTCCTCCCGTGGGTGCTGGTGCTGGCGAAGACGACGCCGCAGACCACCGAGGTCTCGAACTGGGCCACGGCGTGGATCGGCCTGGACCTGATGCTGGCCGCCGGGCTGACCGGGACCGGGATGCTGCTGCGCAGGGGCGACGCGCGGGTGTCGCCGGTCGCGGCGGCGACGGCCGCGCTGCTGGTGATGGACGCCTGGTTCGACGTCACGACCTCGGCCGGGACCGGCGGACAGGGCATGGCTCTGCTGCTGGCGGCGGGCGCGGAGCTGCCGTTGGCGCTGGCGTGCGCCATGGTGGCCGCCCGCGGCAAGGGCTGACGCCGCACCGACGGCCCTGTGGGACTCGGGCCCCCGCGCGGGGCGGTGTCCGTTTCGTTCAAGACGCGCGCCACCCGGCCTGCCTAGCCTGCCGTCATGACTCCACGACTCGACATGATCGGCCTGGTCGTCTCCGACATGGCCGCCTCGCTCGCCTTCTACCGCCGCCTCGGGCTGGACGTCCCGGCCGGGGCCGACGGCCTGCCGCACGTGGAGGCCGCGCTGCCCGGCGGGCTGCGGATCGGCTGGGACACCGAGGAGACCGTCCGCTCCTTCGACCCGTCCTGGACCCGCCCCACCGGCGACGGCCGCCGGGACCTGGCCTTCCTGTGCGACTCCCCCGCCGAGGTGGACGCCCTCTACGCGGAGCTGACCGCGGCGGGGTACCCGGGCCACCTGAAGCCCTGGGACGCCGTCTGGGGGCAGCGCTACGCCGTCGTGCTCGACCCGGACGGCTGCGGCGTCTCCCTCTTCGCCCCGGCGGAGCCCGCCGCGTAGGCGGTCAGCGTGGTCCCGGCCAGCGCGCGCACCTCGCGGGCGAGGTGCGCCTGGTCGGCGTACCCGGCGGCGCAGGCCACCTCGGCGTACGGCATGCCCGCGTCGGCCAGCGCCAGGGCGCGGCGCAGCCGCAGGATCCGGCCGAGCGTCCGGGGCCCGTACCCGAAGGCGTCCAGGGAGCGCCGCCGCAGCTGCCGCTCCCCGAGGCCGACGGCCGCGGCGATGCCGGCGACCGCCTCCCCCGCCCCGAGCCGGGCGGCGACCTCCGCGGCCAGCGGGTCGGGCGGTGCGGCCCCGGCCGCACGGCGCGCGGCCAGCGCCTCCAGTCCGGCGCGCGGGTCCCCGTACGCCGCCACGCGCCCCGTGAGGCGCCGTACCTCCCGCGCCGGCCACAGCTCGGCGAGCTCGACGCGGCGGTCCCGCAGGGCGTGGGCCGGTACGCCGAGCAGCGCGGGCGCGGTGCCGGGCGCCAGCCGGATCCCGGAGAAGGCGCCGCCCGGGACCTCCCCGGCGGGATGCGGGCCGGTGTCGGGCCCGGCCACCAGCAACCGCCCGTCGGCCCACAGCAGGTCCATGCACCCGTCGGGCAGCACCATCCGGCCGGTGCCCCGCGCCCGCCACAGCACGGCTCCGGGCACGGCCGCCGACGGCGCTTCCTCGTACACCCCTCAAGGGTAGGGCGAGGATCTACGGCCTTCCCGTGCACCGGTCAGTGTTTGCGCAGCCGCGAGGAGTAGTCCTCCGGCGGCAGGAACTTCGACCACCGCTCCGGGAACTCCGACGGCATCCCGCCGTCCTCGTCGTCCTCCGACTCGCCCTCGGCCAGGGCCCGCCAGGCCGCGGCCCGCGCGATCAGCTGCGCGGCCTCCAGCTCCCGGGCCCGCTCGTTGGCCTCGCGCGCCGCCGCCGTGGCCACGGACGGCCAGACCCGGTCGATGGCGGCGTTCACGGCCGCGCCGACCAGCACCGCGAAGGCCGAGATGCCGATCCACAGCAGCACCGCCACCGGCGCCGCCAGCGATCCGTAGATCGTCGGCCCCTCGACGGTGTTGGTGAGGTAGATGCGCAGCAGGAACGAGCCCAGCACCCACATGGCGAGGGCCACCAGCGCCCCCGGCACGTCCTCGATCCACGGCGAACGCACCGGCACGGACACGTGGTAGAGCGTCGTCAGGAAGACGATGGACAGCAGGGTGACGGTCGGCCAGTACAGCACGGCGATCACGCTGGTGCCCCAGGGGACCAGCTCGATCACGGCGTCCGGCCCCACCACCATCAGCGGCAGCACGATCGCGCCGATCACCAGCGCGATGACGTAGAGCACGAAGGCCAGCAGCCGGGTCTTGACGATGCCGCGCTGCCCGTCGAGCCCGTACATCACGGTGATGGTGTCGATGAAGACGTTCACCGCGCGGGAGCCCGACCACAGGGCGAAGGCGAAGCCGAGCGAGATCAGGTCGGGGCGGCCGCGTCCCGTCACGTCGTCGAGCATCGGTTTGGCGATGTCGTTGACGCCGCGGTCGGAGAGCACCGTGCCGACCGCACCCAGGATGTTCTCCTCGATGCTGGCCACCGTCGTCTTGCCGGTCCAGCCGTCGACGTAGCCGAGCAGGCCCAGCAGGCCGAGGAAGAGCGGGGGCAGCGACAGCAGCGTGAAGAACGCCGCCTCGGCCGCCAGACCGAGGATGCGGTACTCGATGCACGAGTTGACGGTGTCCTTCAGCAGCAGCCAGCCCATCTTCCGCTTCGAGACGTTGCGGTAGAGGGCGCGGGCCCGGTGGAGCCGTCCTGGGGGTCCCGGGATCCGCTCGGGTGTTTCTTTTGCTGGCTGCACGTCCTTACGGTATCCGCATGGCAGCCACCACCCACACAGTCAGCAACCAGGCCCCGCCTCTGGTGGGCTACGACGTCTACGGCGGCGATCGGGCCCTCACCGAGGGCGTCGAGCGTCACCTCGCATCCGCGGAGCCCGAACTCCTCGGCGAGGTACGGGAGGAGCTCACCGCCCTCGGGCGCGCGGCAGGATCCTCACAGGCCCAGGAATGGGGTGTGCAGGCGAACGAGAACCCGCCGAAACTGCGGACGCACGACCGGTACGGGAACCGGATCGACGAGGTGGAGTTCCACCCGGCCTGGCACCGGCTGCTCGGGCACGCCGTGACCTCCGGGCTCACCGACGCCTGGGGGCGTCCGGCCGGGCATCTGCGCCGGGCGGCCGGGTTCTTCCTGTGGTCGCAGGCCGAGGCGGGCCACGGCTGCCCGGTCTCGATGACGCACGCCGCCGTACCGGCGCTGCGGGCCGATCCGGCGCTCGCGGCCGAATGGGAGCCGCGGCTGACCTCGCACGTGTACGAGGAGGGACTGCGGCCGGCCGGGCAGAAGGCCGGCGTGCTCTTCGGCATGGGGATGACGGAGAAGCAGGGCGGCAGCGACGTACGGGCGAACACGACGGCCGCGGTGCCGCTGGACGCGTCCGGCGAGTACCTGCTGACCGGGCACAAGTGGTTCTGTTCGGCGCCGATGTGCGACGGGTTCCTGGTGCTGGCGCAGGCGCCGGGAGGACTGACGTGCTTCCTGGTGCCGCGGGTGCTGCCGGACGGCACGCGCAACGTCTTCGCGATCCAGCGGCTGAAGGACAAGCTGGGCAACAAGTCGAACGCGTCGAGCGAGGTGGAGTTCGACGGTACCTGGGCGCAGCGGGTGGGCGAGGAGGGCCGGGGGGTGCGGACCATCATCGAGATGGTCGCGGCGACCCGGCTGGACTGCGTCATCGGCTCGGCCTCGCTGATGCGGCAGGCGCTGACGCAGGCGGTCCACCACGCGGAGCACCGCTCTGCTTTCGGAGCACCGCTCATCGACCAGCCGCTGATGCGCAACGTGCTCGCCGACCTGGCCCTGGAGTCGGAGGCCGCCACCACGTTGACGCTGCGCCTGGCGGCCGCCTACGACGCCGGGACCGAGCAGGAGAAGGCCTTCCTGCGCCTCGCGGTGCCCGCCGCCAAATACTGGGTGACCAAGCGCTGTACGCCGATGGTCGCGGAGGCCCTGGAATGTCTGGGGGGCAACGGCTACGTCGAGGAGTCCGGGCTGCCGAGACTGCTGCGCGAATCCCCGCTGAACTCCATCTGGGAGGGCTCGGGCAACGTACAGGCGCTGGACGTACTGCGCGCCCTCCAGCGCGAACCCCAGGCGCTGAACGCCTTCCTCCAGGAGGTCGGCCTGGCCCGGGGCGCGGACCACCGGCTGGATTCGGCCATCAAGGACCTGCTGACGGAGCTCGCCGATCTGGAGGGCATCGAGGCGCGGGCCCGCCGCGTGGTGGAGCGCATGGCGCTGGTCCTGCAGGGATCGCTGCTGGTGCGCTGGGCTCCGCCGGAGGTCGCGGACGCGTTCTGCGCCTCCCGGCTGGGCGGCGACTGGGGGGCGGCCTTCGGCACGCTGCCGCACAGCCTCGACCTCGGCGCGGTGGTGGAACGGGCGCGGATCACGGGCTAGGGAGGAGCCCCCGTCGGGCTCCCCTGCGGTCCCCAAACCGCTCCGAGCCTGGATCCGGGCCCGTCGACCGGTACAGAGGTGGCGCCGCGCCGACTCGGCACCACCTCTGATCCGAAGCCCCGAGGAGGAGCTGTCACGCCGCTCGGCGGCGTCCGGACAGTTTCGGTCGGGTGACCGGGACTTGGCGAGGGTTGCATACCGTTGCAACCTTTGAGTCGGCAGCCGTCCGCCGGGGTGCCGGGGATGCGGAACCCGCACACCCGCCCGGGCGGCTCGCGTCGTACGTCCTGTTCGCACGGGGAGGTTCCGGTGGCCGACACCACAGGCAGCACGGTCGATGTGGCACGCATCTCGGCCATGGACGCGCGGGCGGCGGCGCGTCTGCTCAAGGGCGTGCGGGCGGCCGCGCTGGCCGGGGACCGGCCGCCGGCCGCGCCGAGACCGGAGATCGCGGAGTCCTGGCGGCGGATGCTGGCCGTCGGGGTGCACCCGGACCGGGACGCGCGCTCGCGGATGCTGTCGGCCGCCGAGACCGAGGAGCGGCGGCACGGGTCGCCGCTGCGGGAGGTCCTGCCCGTACTGCGGGAGGGGCTGCTGCCCGCGCTCGACGAGGCGCTGCACATCATGGTCGTCGCGGACGCGGACGGGCGGCTGCTGTGGCGGGAGGGCCACTCCTCCATCCTGCGCAAGGCGGACCGGCTCGGCTTCTCGGTGGGCGCCGACTGGGACGAGGCCGTGGTCGGCACCAACGGGGTGGGCACCGCGCTCGTGGCCCGGCGGCCGGTGCAGGTGTTCTCGGCGGAGCACTTCGTCTCCAGCCACCACGACTGGACCTGTGCGGGGGCGCCCGTACGGGATCCGCGGGACGGGCGGCTGCTGGGCGTGGTCGACGTCAGCGGGCCGCTGGCCACGATGCACCCGGCGACGCTGGCGTGGGTGACCTCGGTGGCCCGGCTCGCCGAGCGGGAGCTGCGGATCCGGCACCTGGAGTCGCTGGAGCGGCTGCGGACGGTGGCGGCCCCGCTGCTGGCCCGGCTGCCGGGACGGGCCCTGGCCGTGGACCCGGACGGCTGGCCGGCGGCGGTGACGGGACTGGCCCCCACGGACCGGATCCCGCTGCCGAAGAACTTCGGGCCGGGCCGGGTGTGGGTGCCGCGGCTCGGCGACTGCGTGGTGGAGCCGCTGCCCGGCGGCTGGCTGCTGCGGGTCGCGCAGGAGCGTGCGGGTACGGCGGCGACACGGATCGTCGTGGACCTCAGCCGCGCGGGATGCTGGTCGGCGACGGTGTACGGGTCCTCCGGGAGCTGGTCGCAGGAGCTGAGCCCGCGCCACGCGGAGCTGCTGTTCCTGCTGGCGGACAGCCCGCGGGGGCGCTCGGCGGCGGAGCTGTCCGCGGAGCTGTTCGGGGACCCGACGCGCACGGTGACGGTCCGCGCGGAGCTGTCGCGCGTACGCCGCCACCTGGCGGGCGTGCTGACCCACCGGCCGTACCGCTTCGCTCAGGACGTGGAGGTGGAGCTGATCCGCCCCGAGGACCCGGCCGCGCTGCTCCCGCACTCCACCGCCCCCGCGGTGATCAGGGCCCGCCTGGGGCGCAGGGGGCCCGGCGTGATTCCCTGAAGGGCATGAGCACCATCACCCTCACCACCTGGTCCCTGGAAATGACCTCCGCGTCGGACCTCGTCCCGGCGGCCGTACCGGGCCCCGAGATCACCATCTCGCGGGCGGAGGTCCCCTCCCCGGAGTTCAGCCGTTTCCTCTACGCCTCGGTGGGCGGCGACGTCCACTGGACCGACCGGCTGTCGCTGACCCGCGCGCAGTGGGTGGAGCAGCTGGACCGGCCGGGGGTGGAGACGTGGGTGGCGTACGACCGCGGCACGCCGGCGGGGTACATGGAGCTCGACCCGCAGGACGACGGCGTGGTCGAGATCATGTACTTCGGCCTCCTCCCGGACTTCCGCGGCCGCCGCATCGGGGGGCACCTGCTGTCCGTGGGCACCGCCCGGGCGTGGTCCCTCGCGGAGCGCTGGCCGGAGCTGGAACCGACCCGGCGGGTGTGGGTGCACACGTGCAGCCAGGACGGCCCGACGGCGATGAGCAACTACGAGCGGCGCGGCTTCAAGGTCTTCAAGACGGAGACGGAGTCCAAGGAAGAGACCCCGACCCCCGGCCCCTGGCCCGGCGCGTAGCCTCCCTCCATGGGCCGGTCCGGCGAGCACGGCCGGATCCGAAGCCGGCTCCGCCGGACCTGGGGCTCCGCCCCGGACCCCGCGCCGCAAACGCCGGCGGGGCTGAAACGCCAGGGGCGGGCGGGGTGACCCCCGTCACGTCATCCCAGCATTCGGGACGAGTTCGTCCGGATCGTGGACAGTAGTGGACTCCTCCAAGAGGCACATGACACGCTTCCGTCATGAATGGAGCTGGAATTGCCTTGGTGAGTCGGCGGCACGTCGACCTCGGCCGCATGTCCAGCGCCATCTGTCCGGCGCGCTGACGGAACCAGCCACGCCGCACATCGTCGCCGTCCCCGCCGCCGCGGACGCGCCGATCACCCGCTAGCCCCCTGAGGCCGATGTCCCGCCCTGCCCGCCGGCAACCCCGGCAACGGCGCGGGAATCAGCCACACCCGCTCAGAGTCGCAGACCTGACAGGGGCACACTGCCGCCGCTCCGCCTCCCCCTGCCCTCGCCTTGAGCCGCCGAAGAAGGACGTACCGCCATGGCCGCCACCCCCGAAACGCCCGCAGCCGCACCCGCAGCCGCCGCGCGCCGCAAGACCGGCCGTCACCGCGGTGAGGGCCAGTGGGCCGTCGGACACCACACGCCCCTCAACGGCAACGAGCAGTTCAAGAAGGACGACGACGGTCTCAACGTGCGGACACGCATTGAGACGATCTACTCCAAGCGCGGCTTCGACTCGATCGACCCCAACGACCTGCGCGGCCGCATGCGCTGGTGGGGCCTCTACACCCAGCGCAAGCCCGGGATCGACGGCGGCAAGACCGCGATCCTGGAGCCGGAGGAGCTGGACGACGAGTACTTCATGCTGCGCGTCCGCATCGACGGCGGCCGGCTGACCACCGAGCAGCTCCGCGTCATCGGCGAGATCTCCGAGGAGTTCGCGCGCGGCACCGCCGACCTCACCGACCGCCAGAACGTGCAGTACCACTGGATCCGGATCGAGGACGTCCCGGAGATCTGGCGCCGGCTGGAGGCCGTCGGCCTGTCCACCACCGAGGCCTGCGGTGACACGCCCCGCGTCATCCTCGGTTCGCCCGTCGCCGGCATCGCCCAGGACGAGATCATCGACGGCACCCCGGCCATCGACGAGATCTACCGCCGCATCGTGGGCAACCCCGACTTCTCCAACCTGCCCCGCAAGTTCAAGTCCGCGATCTCCGGCTCGCCGCTGCTCGACGTGGCGCACGAGATCAACGACATCGCCTTCGTCGGCGTGCACCACCCCGAGCACGGTCCGGGCTTCGACGTCTGGGTCGGCGGCGGCCTCTCCACCAACCCCAAGCTGGGCGTGCGCCTGGGCACCTGGGTCTCGCTCGACGAGGTCCCGGACGTCTACGAGGGCGTCATCTCGATCTTCCGCGACTACGGCTACCGCCGGCTGCGCACCCGCGCCCGCCTGAAGTTCCTCGTCGCCGACTGGGGCCCGGCCAAGTTCCGCCAGGTCCTGGAGGACGAGTACCTGAAGCGCAAGCTGACCGACGGCCCCGCCCCCGAGCAGCCGACCGGCCAGTGGCGCGACCACGTGGGCGTCCACCAGCAGCAGGACGGCAAGTTCTACGTCGGCTTCGCGCCCCGCGTCGGCCGCGTGGACGGCGCCACCCTGACCAAGATCGCGGACGTCGCCGCGCAGCACGGCTCCGGCCGCCTGCGCACCACCGCCGAGCAGAAGATGATCGTGCTCGACATCGAGGCCGACCAGGTCGACTCGGTGGTCGAGGCGCTGGAGTCGCTGGACCTGCGGGTCAAGCCGTCCCCGTTCCGCCGCGGCACGATGGCCTGCACCGGCATCGAGTTCTGCAAGCTGGCCATCGTCGAGACCAAGGCGCGCGGCGCCTCGCTGATCGACGAACTGGAGCGCCGCCTGCCGGACTTCGCCGAGCCGCTCACCATCAACATCAACGGCTGCCCGAACGCCTGCGCCCGTATCCAGGTGGCGGACATCGGTCTCAAGGGCCAGCTGGTCCTGGACGACGACGGCAACCAGGTGGAGGGCTACCAGGTCCACCTGGGCGGCGCCCTCGGCCTGGAGGCCGGCTTCGGCCGCAAGGTCCGCGGCCTCAAGGTCACCTCGGCCGGTCTGCCCGACTACGTCGAGCGGGTCGTCAGGAGCTACGAGGAGCAGCGCGAGGACGGCGAGCGCTTCGCGGCGTGGGTCGCCCGCGCGGACGAGAAGAGCCTCTCGTGAGCGAGCGCGCCGCACCGTTCTACTGCCCGTACTGCGGCGACGAGGACCTGTTTCCGAACGAGACGGGCCACGGCGCGTGGGAATGCAGGGCCTGCAACCGAGCCTTCCAGCTGAAGTACCTCGGGCTGCTGTCCCGCGGTATCCGGTCCGATTCAGCGGAATCAGCGGGAGGGGACGAGATATGACCACCACTCAAGACGCGAGTCTCAAGTCCGTGGGTCTCAAGGCGCTGGCCGAGCAGGCCGGCCGGGACCTGGAGGACGCCTCCGCGCTGGACATCCTGCGCTGGGCGGCCGAGACCTTCGGCGGGAAGTTCGCCGTGACCTCCTCCATGGAGGACGCGGTCGTCGCCCACCTGGCCTCGCGCGTCCTCCCCGGCGTGGACGTGGTCTTCCTCGACACGGGCTACCACTTCGAGGAGACCATCGGCACCCGTGACGCGGTCGACGCCGTGATGGACGTCAACGTCATCACGCTCACCCCGCGCCAGACGGTGGCCGAGCAGGACGCGCAGTACGGCCCCAAGCTGCACGACCGCGACCCCGACCTGTGCTGCGCGCTGCGCAAGGTCAAGCCGCTGGAAGAGGGCTTGACCGCGTACGAGGCATGGGCGACCGGCCTGCGCCGCGACGAGTCCCCCACCCGGGCGAACACCCCGGTCGTCGGCTGGGACGAGAAGCGGCAGAAGGTCAAGGTCTCGCCGATCGCCCGCTGGACCCAGGACGACGTGGACGCGTACGTCGCCGAGCACGGCGTACTCACCAACCCGCTGCTGATGGACGGTTACGCCTCCGTCGGCTGCGCCCCCTGCACCCGCCGCGTGGCGGAGGGCGAGGACGCGCGGGCCGGCCGGTGGGCCGGGCTGGGCAAGACCGAGTGCGGACTGCACGGCTGATGACGACCGAACGTACGGAACTTACGGAGACGAAGCAGATGAGCGTGAGCGACCAGGGCGCCACCGTGTGGCTGACCGGGCTGCCGAGCGCGGGCAAGACCACGATCGCCTACGCGCTGGCCGAGCGGCTGCGCGCCGAGGGCCACCGCGTGGAGGTCCTCGACGGTGACGAGATCCGCGAGTTCCTCTCCGCCGGACTCGGCTTCAGCCGCGAGGACCGGCACACCAACGTGCAGCGGATCGGTTTCGTCGCCGAACTCCTCGCGTCCAACGGCGTGAAGGCGCTCGTCCCGGTGATCGCGCCGTTCGCGGACAGCCGTGAGGCCGTCCGCAAGCGGCACGCCGCCGAGGGCGCCTCGTACCTGGAGGTCCATGTGGCCACCCCGGTCGAGGTGTGCTCCGAGCGTGACGTCAAGGGCCTGTACGCCAAGCAGGCGGCGGGCGAGATCTCCGGTCTGACCGGGGTCGACGACCCGTACGAGGCACCGGAGTCCCCGGACCTCCGTATCGAGTCGCACACGCAGACCGTGCAGGAGTCGGCCTCGGCCCTGCACGCGCTGCTCACCGAGAGGGGTCTGGCATGACCACGGCCGCACACCTGCACACCGATTCCGGCTCCGACGCCCCGTACGCGCTGTCGCACCTCGACGCGCTGGAGTCCGAGGCGGTGCACATCTTCCGCGAGGTGGCGGGCGAGTTCGAGAAGCCGGTGATCCTGTTCTCCGGCGGCAAGGACTCCATCGTCATGCTGCACCTGGCGCTGAAGGCGTTCGCGCCGGCGCCGGTCCCCTTCACGCTGCTGCACGTCGACACGGGCCACAACTTCCCCGAGGTGCTGGAGTACCGCGACCGCACGGTCGAGAAGCACGGACTGCGCCTGCACGTGGCGTCCGTCCAGGACTACATCGACGCGGGCAAGCTGCGCGAGCGCCCCGACGGCACCCGCAACCCGCTGCAGACCGTCCCGCTGACCGAGGCCATCCAGAGCCTCAAGTTCGACGCGGTCTTCGGCGGCGGCCGCCGCGACGAGGAGAAGGCCCGCGCCAAGGAGCGGGTGTTCAGCCTCCGCGACGAGTTCTCCCAGTGGGACCCGCGCCGCCAGCGCCCCGAGCTGTGGCAGCTCTACAACGGCCGCCACGCGCCCGGCGAGCACGTGCGCGTCTTCCCGCTCTCCAACTGGACCGAGCTGGACGTCTGGCAGTACATCGCCCGGGAGGGCATCGAGCTGCCGGAGATCTACTTCGCCCACGAGCGCGAGGTGTTCCTGCGCAACGGCATGTGGCTGACGGCCGGCGAGTGGGGCGGCGCCAAGGAGGGCGAGGTCCCCGAGACCCGCCTGATCCGCTACCGCACCGTCGGTGACATGTCCTGCACCGGCGCCGTCGACTCCGACGCCACCACGCTGGACGCCGTGATCGCCGAGATCGCCGTCTCCCGCCTCACCGAGCGGGGCGCGACCCGCGCCGACGACAAGATGTCCGAGGCCGCGATGGAAGACCGCAAGCGCGAAGGGTACTTCTAGACATGACCAGCACCACCGATCAGGTCGCCGGGCTCGACGACCTCGCGGCGACCACACTGCTGCGCTTCGCGACCGCCGGTTCCGTCGACGACGGCAAGTCCACCCTGGTGGGCCGGCTGCTGCACGACTCCAAGTCGGTCCTGACCGACCAGATGGAGGCCGTCGAGGCCGTCTCCGCCCAGCGCGGCCAGGAGGCCCCCGACCTCGCGCTGCTCACCGACGGCCTGCGGGCCGAGCGGGAGCAGGGCATCACCATCGACGTCGCGTACCGCTACTTCGCCACCGCGCGCCGCCGGTTCATCCTCGCGGACACCCCGGGGCACGTGCAGTACACCCGGAACATGGTCACCGGCGCCTCCACCGCCGACCTGGCCGTGGTCCTCGTCGACGCCCGCAACGGCGTGATCGAGCAGACCCGCCGGCACGCGGCCGTGGCCGCGCTGCTGCGCGTCCCGCACGTGGTGCTGGCCGTCAACAAGATGGACCTGGTGGGCTACGAGGAGTCGGTCTTCGCTTCGATCGCCGAGGAGTTCACCGCGTACGCCTCGGACCTGGGCGTGCCGGAGATCACCGCGATCCCGATCTCGGCGCTGGCCGGCGACAACGTCGTGGAGCCGTCCGCCAACATGGACTGGTACGGCGGCCCGACGGTGCTGGAGCACCTGGAGACCGTGCCGGTCAGCCACGACCTCACCGCCTGCCCGGCCCGTTTCCCGGTGCAGTACGTGATCCGCCCGCAGTCCGCGGAGCACCCCGACTACCGCGGCTACGCGGGCCAGATCGCCTCCGGCGTGCTGCGCGTCGGCGAGGCCGTGACCGTGCTGCCCTCGGGCCGCACGAGCACGATCGTGGGCATCGACGCGCTCGGCGAGAGCGTCGACATCGCCTGGGCCCCGCAGTCGGTGACGCTGCGTCTGGCGGACGACATCGACATCTCGCGCGGCGACCTGATCGCCCCGTCCGCGAACGCCCCGGGCACCACGCAGGACGTCGAGGCGACGGTCTGCCACGTGGCCGACCAGCCCCTCTCCGTCGGCGCCCGGGTGCTGATCAAGCACACGACGCGCACGGTCAAGGCGATCGTCAAGGAGATCCCCTCGCGGCTGACCCTGGACGACCTGTCCCAGCACCCGAACCCCGGGCAGCTCGTGGCCAACGACATCGGCCGCGTGGTCGTCCGTACCGCCGAGCCGCTCGCGCTCGACGCGTACGCCGACTCGCGCCGCACCGGGTCCTTCCTGCTGATCGACCCGGCCGACGGAACGACCCTGGCGGCGGGCATGGCCGGCGAGTCCTTCGCCTCCAAGGCCGAGACCACCGTGCAGGCGGACGAAGAAGGGTGGGACTTCTAGATCATGCCCGCCGACATCTACTCCACCTTCGCCAAGGAGGGCGGCCGCGTGGGCAGCGGCCGCCTCGGCAGCGGCCAGGGAGGGGTGGCGCGATGTGCGCGATGACGTACGCGCACCGCATGCGCGCCCACACCCCCCACGAGCCGTACCTGCCCCCGCTCCACAGACGAAGACGTGCGTCATGAGATGACCGCGTCACGAGAGGAAGTCCTCCCGTGCCTGCCACCGCCAGCACCCGTACCACCCGCACCACCCTGCGCCGCGGGGTCGTCGCCGCCGCCGCGCTGCCGCTCCTGATCGGCGCGCTCGCCTCGTGCGGCTACGGCTCGGAGGCCAAGAAGGACGACGGCGACAAGGCCGCGAACGCCGCCGCGGACGGCGCGAAGCTGTCGGCCTCCGAGGTGCGGATCGGCTACTTCCCGAACCTGACGCACGCCACCGCGC